>JAISGJ010000051.1 GCA_031263105.1 Coriobacteriales bacterium | reverse complement strand
CTGTCCACGCCCCACTGTCATCCCGAGCCCCACTGTCCCGAGCCCCACTGTCATCCCGAGCCTGCCGAGGGATCCTCGACCGCGCAAGCGGTCGACTGCGGTCAGAAGATCCTGCGACCTGCGGTCGGCTGCTTCGCGTTCCGTGGGCCTTCCGGCCCGTTCTCGCTGAAAACAGTCCACCGGGCTGTTTTCCGGGCGCTCGAACCCAAAGATCCCTCGGCAAGCTCGGGATGACAGTGGGGCTCGGGATGACAGTGGGGCTCGGGATGACAGTGGGGCTCGGGATGACAGTGGGGCTCGGGATGACAGTGGGGCTCGGGATGACAGTGGGGCTCGGGATGACAGTGGGGTATCCGTGGGGGTGTGAACAGTAACCGAAGGACGGACGGCAAAAAATATGTGTGTCACATATACTTGACAGACACAATAATTTGATAGATAATGAAATAGGGCACAAGAACCACGGCACTCGCGACCTACGGGTGCGGGACGGGGAGGCCCTGACATGAGAGAGCGCCATCGAACAGAGAAAGGAGGACCGTTGTGGAACCGAAGCTGTCGTCCGACCTTCTGCGCGGGCATACCGACACCATCGTTTTGGCCATTCTGATGAATGCCGACCGCTATGGGTTGGAGATATACAACCGGGTTCTGGCCCGAACGGAAGAGCGCTACGAGCTGAAGACGGACACGCTGTACTCCAGCTACAAACGCTTGGAGAAGGACGGGTGCGTCACCTCCTATTGGGGCGACGAGACGCAGGGAGGACGCCGGAAGTACTACCGCATCACGGACAGGGGGCGCGAGCTCTACCGCCAGAACCTGCTCGACTGGGAGTTCACCCAAAAGATTCTCAGCAACCTACTGAAGGAGGAGATGCAATGAACGTGCGGGCCACAGACGGACAGGCCATGGACACACAGGGCTACATCGACACCCTGTTCCACGAGTACCAGGAGACACCGGCGCTCACCGATTTCAAGGAAGAGATCAAGGCCCACCTCGACGAGCGAATCAGGATTCTCGGCCAGAAGGGCATGGACGAGAAGGACGCCGCCGAGAAGGCCTTGGATGAGCTGGGCGACATGTCCGCCGTGGCGGACGAGATCAGTCGGAAGAAGAAGCAGGAGGTGCTTTCGGAAATGTACATGAGCACACGGAACTATATAACTGCAAGGCGCGGAGCGCTCTACGCGTTGTGCGGGCTGGTGCTGGGAGTGGCCGTCATGGTCTCGTTGCTCGCCTGGTTCGGCTCGGAATACCTCAGTGCCCCGCCAGCGGTCTTCATGGTGCTCGGCATGCCGGCCCTTCTGGGCTTCCTGTTTTTGGGGCTGACGCAGGAGACCGCCTCGCGCGAGGCCATGGGCTGGAAGCGTGCGCTGTGGTATGTGCTTGCCGCCGGTGCGCTCCTGGCCGGCGCGTTGACCGCCCTCGTCGCCTGGCTCGACATGACTGAGACCGGGTTCGGCACCGCAACCCTCAGCTTCCCCAACCCCTCGCTGACAGCGGCGATCGCCGTCCTGATGGTCTTTGCGCTTCCAGGCATCGCCTTGGGCGCGTTCCTCGTTCTGACGGAGAAGAATCGGAGCAAGCCTTGGGTGGTCAGACAGCGCGAGGAGTACCGGGACGCCCAGGGCGAGCTGTTCGGCAGTGCGGCACAGGAGCAGAGGTTCGGGCTGGTCTGCGGCGCCCTCTGGATCGCGGCGATAGCGGGGTTCATCGCGCTCACCATGCTTGCGGGGATACGGTTCTCATGGCTGGTGATCGCCGTAGCGCTGGTTCTCCAGATGATCGTCATGGCCTCATTCGTAAAGGCGAAGTGACCTTTGCTGCACCTTCCCTCTGGGGGAGTGCGACCGGTTCGTGAGGCAGACCTTTGAAAAAACTGCCGCGGCAGTTCATGTTGAGGCTCATAGACGACGGCGTAAGCGGATCGGCTGTCGGAAGACTAGCGAAGCTGCTCGCGTAGGAAGGCGATGCCGAGCAGGCCTGTGGCGCGGTAGAAGTCGGTGCGGCTCTCTTGGACGACCTTCTCGAAGAACGGCAGCATCCAGTTCTTGAGGTGGATGCCCTTGAACTCGTCGATGCAGGCGTTCGCGAAGGCAAGCGCCTCGCTGTCGGCGGCGTCCAAGGCGTCCCGCTTGGCCCCGACGAGCCTGTACATGAACTCGAGCTCGGTCGAGACGGAGTCGGCCGGTTCGTTCAGCTCGTCCGAGCGGTCGAAGCCTGCCCTTCGGTAGCAGCGCTCCGCATCGATGGCCTCAGGGTTCACGAAGCGCCGAGGCGCGCCGTGGTAGCTTCTCAGGCCGGGATTCTTCGCGAAGAACCCGAACAGGCCCTCGTAGCGCTGTATCGCAGGGAATTCGGGATGCTCGAAAAGGCGGGTGTGCTCGTACCTCAGATCGGAGAGCAGGGAGGGGCCCCTTCGCTCATGGGAGGAGAAGAGCCCGACCGCCTCGCCTGCCTCCCTTGGTCCGAGGGCGTCCCCCCAGATCGCCCGCGCGTGTTCTGCGATGCCGGAAGCCAGGGTGCCGTCCGCATAGCGTGCAGCCATCTCCCGGGAAGGGAGACGGAGCAGGGTCGCCAGCAACAGATAGACGTCCGACTCGACGGTCGGTCCTGCCAGGCTCGCCTGGCTGTCCGGCATCGCACGCATCTCATCTATTTCGTGACGTAGTAGACGTTCGGCCCGGTCCCCTTGTCCTCCAGGAGCTTCGTATAGTCCCTGCCCTCCAGGTAGGCGTTTATCTCGCTTGCAGGGTCGTCGATGTCGCCCCAGTAGCGGGCGCGTCCCGGGCAGAGCTCCATGCAGGCGGGCACGTCGCCACGGTCGATGCGGTTCGCGCAGAAGGTGCACTTCTCGACCTTGAGGGCGAGATGCTCGGGGGCGTCCCAGTCGCCGAACTTGAAGTCCACGGGATAGGCGGGATCCGTCTCGTTGAACACGCGCGCCTCATAGGGACAGGCGGTGATGCAGAGCTTGCAGCCTATGCACAGCTCGTTGTCCTGCATGACGATGCCGTCCTCGCGCTTCACGATCGCCTCGACGGGACAGACGGCGGCACAGGCGGGAACCTCGCAATGCTGGCAGCTGCGGGGCCAGAAGGTGCGGCGCAGGTCGTTGGGATAGGTGCCGGCGGCCGCATCGAGGTAGGCGCCGCCCTCGGTCAGAACGCGGTTGTACCAGAGTCCGTCAGGCAGGTTGTTGTTCAGCTTGCAGGCCACGGCACAGGTATGGCAGCCGACGCAGTGGGCCAGGTCTATCGCCATCGCGTATGTGGTCATCTTCGGCCTCCTTAGTTCTTCTCGACCTGCACGAGGCAGTCGTTCGGGCTGGTAGAGGGGAAGGGCTCGCGGACGGCCACCGAGGTGAGGCTGTCGTAATGGCCTTCCTTGTACTGCTCCTGCAGCCAGGTGTGCTCCGTGCGGACCATGCCCGGCCGCATGCTGGCATCCAGCCACGCCTTCAGGACCACGGAGCCTCGGTCGTTGTACACCTTGACGTAATCGCCGTCGGCGATGCCGCGCGGCTCGGCGTCCACAGGGCTGACCTGCAGCGTGGGCTCCGGGGCGATCTCGAGCAGCCAGGGGCAGAGCGCGTAGGCGGTGTGCGTTTTGAAGCGGTCGCGGTAGGTGACGATGTTCAGCGGGTAGGTCTCCTTGAGCGGGTTCTCGTCGTAGGCCTCGAGCGCCCTGCTCCAGTAGGGGAGGGCGACCTCGCGCTTGTCGTAGCCGCCCTGCCCGTGGGGGAAGATCGGCTGTCGGTCCTCGAAGTAGAACTCCGCCAGGCCGGATGCCGTGGCGAAGGGCGAGCCGAGTTCCTTGTTGCCGAAGAGGTAGTCGAGCTGTGCGAACAGGATGTGCTTCTTCTCCTTGAGGTCCGCCCAGTTGAGGCCGTACTCGCGGCAGTTGTCGTTGTCGAAGAGGAGGTTGTAGTAGTCGTCCTCGCCCAGGTCCATGTTGTCGAAGCCCATGGCGTTGCCGAGCAGACGGGAGATCTCGGTGTCCACCTTGCTCTCGAACTGCGGCTCGACGCACTTCTCGCTGAGGTCGGCATAGGCCGTCGGCGTGGTGTTGGCGGTGTTGAACTCGAACCAGTGCGGGTGCGGGAGGACGATGTCGGAGTAGCGGGCCGTGTCGTTCATGACGATCTCGACGTCGACGATGAGGTCGATCTTGTCGAAGGCTGCGATGAGGGCGTTGCGGTCCACGTGGGAGGCAAGGGGGTTGCCGCAGTAGTTGAACAGGCTCTTGATGACGAGCGGGTTCTCGCCGTAGGTTCCTGTCTCCATGATCTTGGGCAGGTACAGCAATGCGCTCATCAGGCCGCCTCGGGCCCCTTGCGGGAACACGGCACCGCCGATGTTCATGTTCGAGCCCATGGCGCCCTGAAGGCGCGAGTGGATGCCCGTGCCCTTCTTGCCTATCTGGCCCGCGACGGCGGCGAGGCAGATGGCGGCATGGTAGGACGCGGAGTCGCCCCAGTGGTCGATGCCGAAGCCTGCGGCATAGATCGAAGGCCCCTCTGCGTACTTGTGCGCCAGGTCCGTGATGACGTCGGCGGGGATGTCGCAGACCTCGGAGGCGCGCTCGACCGGCCATTCGGCCGCACGTTCCGCAAGCAGCCCGAACACGGTCCTGCAGGCGACGCCCTGTGCGTCGAAGGCGCCTTCGATCGTCGGCGTGGCATCGTCGCCCTCGGGCTTGAACTCCCCTTCGGCGGTGGCGAACACGCGCGGGTCGATGACCGTGGGCTTGCCGGTGCGGTCCGGCGGCCCTTCGGTGGGCTCGATGCCAAGGTCGCTCATGCGCAGGAACATGCCGTTGTCGTCGCGCACGAGGAACGCGGAGGGCGTGTTCTTGACGAGGTAGTCCACATCGGCCTTGCCCTCCTCGATGACGATGTTCATCATCGCATAGGCCAACGGCGTGTCCGTCCCCGCCTTGAGGGGCACCCACTGGGTGCTGCGCGAGGCCGTGTCGTTGTAGTTGGGGTCGATTGTGATGATCTGCATGCCGTGGTTGCGCACCGCATCGTCGATATAGGCCCAGCCGGGCAGGCCGCTGATGGTGTTGTTGCAGCCCCAGTTGAAGAAGTACTTGCAGTTGACGATGTCGTTGTAGTCGTTGCCATGCAGGTACAGGCCGCGTCCCGTGATGTCGCGGCACATGTTGAGGCCGGCCATGTCGTACAGCTGCTCGAACTGTGTGCCGCCGATCATGTTGAACAGGCGCATGTAGATGTACTGGTTGGCCGCATAGGTGCCGGCCCCGAAGGTGTAGGCGACGGAGCTGGGCCCGAACTCCTCGATATAGCCCTTCCACTTGTCCGTTATGTAGGTGACCGCCTCGTCCCAGGTGATGCGCTCCCACTCGCCTGCGCCACGGGCGGTGCCTTCCTTGCGGCGCATCGGGTACTGGATGCGCTCGGGGGCGTAGACACGCTGTGCATGCGTGAGTCCGCGCTGGCAGATGCGGTCCTCGCGGGGGTCCTCGTTGTGGATGGCCGAGGTCTTGACGACCTTGCCTTCGCGCACATGGACGTTCATGCGGCATCCGCCCGAACAGTTGGCCCGGCAGACCCCTTGGTACACCTGCTCCTCGGGCGGCGTTGCGGGCGCCGGGGGCATCTCGGCGCTGCCGCCGTCCTCCGGCTTGGGCGCACAGCCAGCGAAGCTGCCCGCAAGGGCGGCGGCTCCGGCGGCGGCAGCCATGGCAGCCACGAAGTTGCGCCTGCTCAGGCGCGTGGTACGTGTCGATTCATCCGGCATCTTCTTCCTCCTTATTCGTTGCACTCTCACCCTGACCAGCATGCGTGGGCACAGGTCGCTCCCTCTGCGCCCGTTGTGTCCAAAGCCTCCTCCTTTCCCTCCGTCAGGCCTCGTCAATTGTATCTTTGTACTATTATACTGATACAATCAGAGAATGCACTATCCTATCTGTAGGATGATTGTACTAGGAGAGTAGTACAATATGGAGTCGCCATCGTCCGTTTCGTCGTGCACGGCCTTTTTGGCAAGGGACTGACTCTATGAGGGGGGACGCGATGCGATTCTGTCGATGCGGCAGCGTGGCGAGGCGGTGCGCTCAGTCCTCGGCAAGGAGCTTCTTGAGGTCGAAGCTGTCGGCGAGGACGGAGGGCATGAGCAGCATGCCCTTGCCGTCCTTGGCGCCCTCGTAGGCGAGGTTCATGGCACGCAGCTGCAAGGCGACGGGGTTGGCCCCGTAGATGTTGGCAGCCTCGACGAAGAGTTCCGAGATCTCCTTCTCCACCTCGGCGATGATGATGCGGGCGTCGCGCTCGCGGCCGGCCTGTGCCTCCTTGGAGAGCGCGTCCTGCAGCTCGTGGGGCACCATGATGTCGCGGATCTCGACGGAGAGCACGGTGATGCCCCAGTCCTCGCACTTCTTGGCGAGCGTGGCGGAAAGCTCGTGGTCGATCTGGCGGCGGCGGATGGAGAGCTCCTCGAGGTCGGTCTGGCCGAGGGCGTCGCGCAGCGCCGTCTGGGCGCTCCAGAGCACGGCCTTGGGATAGTTCTTCACCTCGAGGCAGGCGCGCTCCGCGTCCCAGACCATCCAGAAGAGGATGGCGTCGACGTCGACGGGGACGAGGTCGGCGGTCAGCGCCGCCTCAGCGGAGAACGAGGAGGTCATGATGCGCTGGTCGACGTGGATGGCCGTGTACTCGAAGAGGGGGACGAGCACATAGAGGCCGGGGCCTGCTATGCGGTTGAAGCGGCCCAGGCGCAGCACGGCGACGCGCTCCCATTGAGGCGCGATGCGGACGCAGGAGGCGACGAGCAGGCCTGCGGCGAGGGAGGCGACGATGGTGAGGGGGTGGAGCCACCATACGGTCGCTGCGAACACGGCCGCGAAGCCCAAGGCGAACATCACGAGCGCGAAGACGAAGACCCCTATGCGGGTCGTCTCGTTGGGTTCGAGCTCAGTGCCTGCGACCGAGGGACGCCTCTCTGCGGGCTGCGGATGCGGTTGGTGCTGCGTATCCTGCGTCGCCGTTCTCTTCTTGGGCATCGGGGCTCCTTGTCTCTTCCGTCAACATGAGGCGCTCTATCACGAGGCCGGCGATATCGTCTTTGGGCACGCCGATCTCGAGGCATTCACGGATGAACTCGTCGATGACCAGGTCGGTCTCCGTGACGGCCACCCCCTCGCGGCGGGTGTATTCGTCTGAGACGAAGGTCCCGGCGCCTTGGCGCGAGGCGATGTAGCCGTCGCGCTCGATGTCGCGGTAGACCTTGCTCACCGTGTTGAAGTTGATGCCGAGCTCCACAGCGAGGTTGCGCACGGTGGGCAGGCGGTCGCCTTTGCGGAAGTGCCCGGAGGTGATGAGGTATATGAGCCGGTTGCGCAGCTGGAGCCACAGCGGGATGCCGCTGCTGCTGTCGATGGAGAGGGGGACGGAGAGAGGCTGCATGATGTCCTTTCGGTCGTTCGGTCGTTCTGCCTGGGCCGGGCCTTGCGGGCCGGGGGCCGCGCCTGCGGGCCCTTTCGGCAACGGCCCTCGGTCACGTGACAGGGAACAAGGGCGTCAGAAGGCCGGCGTTGACGACGCAGTGGCGGATATAGAAGCCGCCGACGAGAACGCAGACGGCGCTGACGAGGATAAGGGCCTCCAAGGGGAGGAAGCGGAACAGGAGGTGCGCGAGGACCGGGAGGGCAAGGCCGATCGAGACGATGCCGAGCCAGAAGGGCGCGGACCTCTCCCCAAGCAGGAGGAGGTCGACCGAGGCCAGCGCGGTAGGGGAGAAGGCGGCCCGGTCGGCGAGGAGCGCCGCGAGGGCAGCGGCCTCGATGAGCCCGAGGGCAAGGAGCGTGTGCCAGCGGAAGACGAAGCCGGGGGTGCGCACGCCGAGATAGAGGGCCTCGGCGAAGAGCGTGGCAGCGAGGCCGCAGGTGAGCGAGGAGACCGAGAAGAGCAGCGGGACGAGCCAGGTGTGCCACAGGTCGACCGAGACGATGGCCGCAAGCAGGAAGCCGGCGTAGAGCATGGTGCCGAGGGCCGCCAGCGCACCGAGCACGTGCAGTGTGGCGAAGAGCCAGTGGGGGAGACGGAACTGCAGCAGCGCGGTGAGGGCCGCCAGGGCGGCGAGGGCCGTGAAGGAGATGACGACGACGGCGCCGAAGGAGGTGATGGACGCGAGCGGCGTGAGGACGACGCGCCAGGCGACGAGAGGGTCGCCGAAGTCGGCGAGCAGGCAGAGCGTCGCCGCGACGGTGGCAAGCGCGGAGGTGGCCAGCGCGGTGGTCGAGCGGATGTGGCTGGCCGAGGGGTAACGGCCCTGACGGAGCTCAAGGCCGAAGCGGGGACGACGGGAACGGATGCCGGAGCCCTGCGGCATGTCCGAGGCGGCTGCATGCGCGTGCACGTTCGTGTGCACACGGCTCCTGCGACGATGCCCGACCATCGTGGCAACCGCGACGAGGAAGGCGCCGCTGCCGACGCCGGCCAGGAAGAGGTACCACACGATGAAGGGGCTGAACACGCGGGGTCGTGCCTTTCGCTCGGTGACGACCGTCTGCGGTCGCGAACGGCCTTCGGGAGATATTGTACTACAACAATGGTACTCTTTCGAGCTCTTGCGGCCCTGCTGCGCGGCCCCACCTGCGGCTCGGTTACGGCTTGGTTACAGTTCCCGCTCCACTGTCATTCCGAGCCCCGCCGAGGAATCCTTGGACACGCAGTGTCCAACGGCAGGCCAGGGGGCCTCTTGACCCGCAGTCGACCGCTTGCGCGGCCGAGGATCCCTCGGCAGGCTCGGGATGACAGTGGGGCTCGGGATGACAGTGGGGGCGTGTACGGTAACGCGGCTCGTTGCCGGCCCTGTCGCGCAGGGGAAACCCCTTGCGAGGGAGAGGGGTTTTCCACCTACGTGCGGATTTGCCCTGATTGGCGGGGCGCTCAGGCCCCGCTACCATCAGGCGCATGGGTACGCTTCTAGCCAAAGGGATCGCGGTCTTCTTCGCCGGGCTGCTGGGAGGCCAGGTGCTCTATGGCTTTGCCAAGGCACCCAGCTTCCTCCTGCGCCCGCCCGGCGCACAGGGCGAGGAGGACTTCCTTGCCCGCTGCATCGGCTGTGGGAAGTGCATCGAGGCCTGCCCCTACGTGGCGGTCCGCAGCGCCCCCTTTGCGGTCGGCCCCGCCGCCGGTACCCCGGTGATCGACGCGCGGGAGCAGGCCTGTCGGCTCTGCGAGGGCTTCCCCTGCGTGGGGGCATGCCCCACCGGCGCCCTGCGGGACGTCGGTGTGCGCACGGACGTGCGGATGGGGACCGCCGTCATCGACGAGGAGCTCTGCATCGCCATCGACGGCGGCATCCGCTGCGAGGTGTGCTATCGCAGCTGCCCGCTGATCAACCGGGCGATAGACATCGAGCTCAGGCCCCGCGCAGGCGACAGCACCCACGTGCTCTTCGCGCCTGTCATAGACGAGGAACAGTGCGTCGGCTGCGGGCTCTGCGTGGAGCGCTGCGTGGTGGGCGACCCCGCCCCCGCCATCAGGATAGGCCCGCCGCAGAACGCGCCGCCGCCTGCGCCGCAGAGCGCACCAGAGAGTGCGCCACAGAGCGTGCCCGAGGGCGCACCGCAGCACGCGTCAGAGAAGAAAGGGACATGACCATGGAAGTATCGAGAAGGCAGTTCGTCAAGGCCTCCGCCGTCGCCTTTGCGTCCGCCGCCGCCGCAGGCACGCTGTCGCAGCTCGTCGCCTGCGCTCCCAAGCAGGCAGAGGAGGCCGTCACGTACAGCGCGGTATGCCGCTACTGCGGCGTCGGCTGCGGCGTCCTGGTCGGCGTGAAGGACGGCGTGGTCGTCGAGGTCAAGGGCGACCCGGACAACCAGTCGAACAAGGGCGTCAACTGCATCAAGGGCTATTACCTGGCAGGGCTCCTGTACGGCAAGGACCGCCTGACCAAGCCGCTTATCCGCGACGACGCCTCCACCAAAGGGAGCGAGGGAGGCCTGCGGGAGGCCGAGTGGGACGAGGCGCTCGAGCTCGTCGCGCAAAGGCTCCGGGACACCTGGAAGGCCGACAAGTCGCGCCTTGCGTTCTGGGGCTCGGGCCAGCAGCCCGTCACCGAGGGCTACGTGCTCGCCAAGTTCTGGAAGGCCGGCCTGCTCTCCAACAACATCGACCCCAACGCCCGCCTCTGCATGGCGAGCGCCGTGGTCGCCTTCATGAACGTGTTCCAGACCGACGAGCCGGCGAACTGCTACTCCGACCTCGACCATGCCGACGTCTTCATAACCTGGGGCGCCAACATGGCCGAGGCGCACCCGGTGCTCTACTCCCGTCTGAAGGCCCGCCAGCAAGGTGACGCGCAGGTCAGGCACTACGACCTTGGCACCTTGAGGACCGAGACCTCGAAGACCGCCGACAAGGTGCTGCTCTTCCGTCCCGGCACCGACCTTGCCATCGCGAACTGCATCGCTAACCACCTCGTTTCCAACAGGCTCTACGACGAGGCCTTCGTGCGCGACCACCTCCAGTTCAAGGCCGGCCAGGAAGGCCTCGGAGACGCCTTCGAGGACGGCTACGACGCCTCCGACGTCGGCCAGAAGGTCAACGACGTGCACGGGATCACCTTCGAGGAGTTCGCGGCGATGCTCGCACCCTACACCTTCGAGCACACCTCCGAGCTCTCCGGCGTGCCGGTCGCCGACCTTGAGGAGCTGGCACAGCTCTTCGCCGCCCCCGAGCTCAAGGTGTTCTCGCTTTGGACCATGGGGGTCAACCAGCACAACCGAGGAACGTGGATGAACCACAACATCTACAACGTCCACCTCCTCTCGGGCAAGTACGCCAGGCCCGGCAGCGGGGCCTTCTCACTGACCGGCCAGCCCAGCGCCTGCGGGACCGCCCGCGAGGTCGGGACCTTCTCCCACCGCCTGCCTGCGGACCTCGTGGTCGCCAACCCGCAGCACCGGCGTTACTCCGAGGCCGTCTGGGGCCTCCCCGAGGGTCATCTTGACGCCATCGAGAAGCCCGGCCCCCATACCGTCAAGATGTTCCGCGACATGTCCAAGGGCGGCATCGACTTCTTTTGGAGCGCCTACAACAACTGGGCCGTCTCCATGCCCAACCTCACCCGCTTCCTCGGGAGGGGCGAGCAGAAGGGCATCGTCGACACCTTCGTCGTCGTCAACGAGGTCTATCCCACCTTGTCGTGCCGGTACGCGGACGTCGTGCTGCCGGTGGCGCTCTGGGTCGAGCGGGAGGGCCAGTTCGGCAACGCCGAGCGCCGGACGGCCATCTTCGAGAAGGCGGTCGATCCTCCGGGCGAGGCCAGATGGGACATGTGGGCCTTCCTCCAAGTGGCCAAGCGCGTCCTTGCGGGCGAGTCGATAGGAGGTGCGGACGCCTTCTCCCACCTCTTCGGCTTTATTTGGGATGAGGAGAGCGACGACCTCCTCGGCGACCAGCGCGAGGTCTGCAGGAGGGTCTGGGAGGAGTACCGGACCTTCAGCAACCCTGCCCTGAACCCCGCCGCGCAGGCGGTCAACGACGACGCGGACGGGACCTTCGGGGCCAAGCTCAAGATGGAGGCCAAGCAGCTTGCGCCCTACGACGAGTACCTCACGAACCACGGCCTGTCATGGCCCTGCCGCGAGGTCGACGGCGCCTGGCTGGGCACGAGCTGGCGCTTCTGCAACGGCAGCCAGGCGGAGGGCTTCGACCAGGTCGGCATCGAGCAGTACGGCACGAGCGGCCTTGCGGGGGACGTCAGCTTCTACAAGAGCGCCGACCAGAGGCCGTCGGTGGTCTTCCGCCCCTATGAGCCGCCGGCCTTCGAGCCGAACGACAAGTACCCGTTCTGGCTGGTCACAGGCCGTCTGCTCGAGCACTGGCACACCGGCTCGATGACGCGCCGCGTCCCCGAGCTCGACACGGCCCTGCCGGAGGCGCTGCTCTATATGAACCCCGCAGACGCCACGAGGGGCGGCATCGCCGACGGGGACCTCGTAAAGGTGAGCTCCGTCTACGGGAGCTTCACGATCAAGGCATCGACCGTCGCCCGCGTCGAGCCGCCGCCGGGCCTGTGCTTCGCCCCGTTCTTTGCAGAGGAGAGCCTCGTCAATCTGGCGGTCGAGGACGTCTACTGCCCGCTCTCCAAGGAGCCTGACTACAAGAAGACCGTCGTCAGCATCGAGAAGGCGTGAGGAGGGGCGCTGTGGAAGGCAGTCATGAGGAGGCGGGTCGAGGGGCACCAGGGCGTGGGGAGGCAGGGCGGGGGACTCCCACCCGTGGAACCCCCGCCTGTGGGGAGGCCGTCCCCGTGGTCATCTCGAGCCTGCTGGTCGAGACCCTCTCCGGCGAGACCGGTCGCGTCGTCGGGGAGCTGGGCCGGATCGCAGGCATCGAGACCCACGGGACGCACGGCCGTGTCGTCGTCGTCTCCTTGGAGGCCGAGAGCGTGCGCGCCTCCCAGGCGATTGCGACCTCCCTTTGCGCGATGGACGGCGTCAGCGGCGTCCAGTTGGTCTACGCCAATTTCGAGGACGACCCCGTTATCCGGCAGAGGCTAGGGAGACGATGAGGAGGCGTTGGGGCATCGCCCGTCGAGCCGTCCAGGTGGCGGCGCTGGCGCTCTTCGCCACGCCCCTGCTCCTGAGCGGCTGGGCGCTGTTCGGTCTGAGTGCGAAGGGAGAGGCCCCCGTCCCCACGCCCGCCGACCTGCCCTTTTACGGGAGCCTTTCCGCATCGAGCTTGGCAGGGTTCTCCCTGTACGACCCCTTTGCCGTCCTCGAGCTCGTCGTGGCGAGCCGGACGCTCGAGCCTGCCTGGCTCGTGGGGGGAGGCATCGTCCTCGGATTCTATGCCTGCGTGGGCGCCCGTGCGTTCTGCGGCTGGGTCTGTCCGGTGAACCTCCTTCTCGAGGGCGTCGGCTGGCTGCGCACAAGGCTCGGGCTGCCGGTGGCCGGGCGCGCCCTGCCACGCCGCACGAAGCTTGCGGTGGCGGGCGCGTTCCTGCTTCTTGCGGCCTTTGCCGCGCGTCCGCTCTTCGAGGGCGTCTCCCCGATAGCCGCGCTCAACCGGGGGATGCTGTTCGGCAGCCTTGCAGGCACTTTGACGCTCGTCGCCCTCGTCCTCACGGAGTTCTTCTGCGGCCATAGGGTGTGGTGCCGCTCCCTCTGCCCTGTCGGCGCGCTCTATGAGGCCGCAGGCCGCCTCGGGCCGCTCAAGGTGCGCATCGACCCTGCGGCCTGCACGCAGTGCCAGCGCTGCAAGGAGGCCTGCCTCGCCGAGCCCGAGATACTCGACCCCGTCATCGAGGGGCGCTCCGGGCACGTCAGGGCGGGCGACTGCATGCGCTGCGGCGCCTGCGTGGACGCCTGCCCGCACGGCGCGCTTAGGATTGCTGTGCCGCGAAGAGGCCGCCAAGGTTAGAATGCGACGAGTCCGTGGTCGACCGCACAGGAGAACAGGCCTGCGCGGGTCCGCACTCCCAGCTTTGCGTAAATCTTCGCCCGATAGGATTCCACGGTCTTCGGCGAGAGGAAGATCTCTTCGGAGACCTCACGGTTCGTGTATCCCTTCACGAGCAGGTCGAGGACGCTCTGCTCGCGCGATGAGAGGGGAGGAGTGTTTGGCAGGGCGCGGTGCGGGAGCATGCCCGGCCTGAGCAGGTTCTCGGGGAAGTGCGAGGTCAAGGTTGAATGGATATAGACCCCGCCGCACGCGACCGCCTGAACGGCTGCGACAAGCTCTCTGGGGCTCGTGTCCTTGAGGAGGTAGCCTGCGGCATTGCCGCACAGCACCTGGAGCAGGCAGTCGATTTCGAAGACTGTGCTCGTCAGCACGATCCGGAGGTGCGGGCAGGCGCTGTGGAAGAGGGCCGGCACCTCGAGGCCATGGTCGATAAGGAGCAGGTCGACCCCGTCGTGCTCGACGAGCGGCAGGACGGAGGCGGCATCGCCCGTGTCGGCGACCACTTCGATCCCCGGACTCTGTTTGAGAACCGTCTTAAGGCCGATACGGATGAGCTCGTGTTCGTCTATCAAAGCGACACGTATCACGGCATCTCCTCTCCCGCGCACGGCACGCCGGGCCGTCTGCTCGATTGTCTCCATCAGAAAGAGGCGATTCCATTATCTGCGGTGGACCAATTGCTGCAAAGCATCGCTTGTTGTCATTTGTTGCACAACGAGAAGGGGGACAATGCCCCTTCAGAGGAGGCAAACGGCATTTGCCCTGCAAGAAGGTGTGCAGGAGGGGACGCTTCCCGAAGGAACGGCAGGGACGCTTCCCTAATCGAACCACGCCCGGGCGAGGCGCTCGATGCCCGGCTCTATCTTGTCCTCGGCAATGGCAGAGAAGCCGACCAGCACGTAGTTCTGCATGGGGTGCCGGGCGTTCATCCAGTAGCGGCTCGTCCCGTAGACGCGCACCCCCGCCTGCGCGGCCCGCTCGATCAGCTCGCCCTGGTGCCTCCCGTCCCGCGCCCCGACCAGGAGGTGGAGGCCGCTGCCGTTCTCCATGACGTCGACGCGGTCGCCCATATGCCTTTGCAGGGCACCGACGAGCGTCTGGTACTTCCGCTTGTTCTGGGCTTGGGCCCTGCGGAGGTGCTTGCCCCAGTAGCCCTTCTCCATATAGCTCTCAAGGACGGTCTGGGAGAGCCAGGGAACCTCGGGGTAGTGGTTCTCGAAGAGCTTGTTCCACTGGAAGAGCAGGTCGGGCGGCAACACGAGGTAGCTCATGCGGAGCGCCGGCGAGAGCGCCTTGGAGAAGGTTCCCATGTAGATGACGCGTCCGTCCCGGTCAAGCGACTGCAGGGAGGGGAGCGGCCGTGTCGTGTAGCGGAACTCCCGGCAGTAGTCGTCCTCGATGACGTAGGCGTTCTCGGCGCTGGCCCATTTGAGCAGGCGCTGGCGGGCGCTCATCTGCAGGATCCTCCCCGTGGGGAACTGGTTTGAGGGCGTCACGTAGGCAAGCCGTGCGTGGGACTCGCGCAGGCTCTCGATAAAGCCCTCGTTGCCTTCGTATACCGGGACGGGGAAGAGGCGGAAGCGCGCATTCTCGAAGACGGAGCGCGCCCCGTCGTACCCGGGCTCCTCCATGGCTATGACGTCGCGCGAAGGATCGAACAGGGTCAGCAGGTTGTACAGGCCCGCCTGGGTGCCCGCCTGCACGACCACCTGCGCCGGATGGCAGTTGACCCCGCTGCTGGCGTGGATCCTCTGGGCGATCTGCTTCCTGAGCCCACGCTCCCCGAGCTTGTCGCCGTAGATGCCTGTCCGCCAGGCCTCACAGCCGAACAGGGCCTCGTTCGTGAGGCGTCGCCAAAGCTGGAAGGGAAAGCCGGTGCCCTGCAGGTTGCCATAGGTGAAGTCGTACTCCGTCGGGACGGGCGACGGCCCCTCACGGCCCTCCTCCTCCCCGTCCGATGCGGAATCCGATGCAGGGTGCAGGCGGCAGGAGCGCCCGTTGCCCTCCTCCGTCCCCTCGCCGTCGTCCTCCCAGAGCGAGGTCTGCCTCAGCCGCTTTGTGAAGGTGCAGCAGACCTCCCGTTGCTGGCCATGCGTGCCCTCGGTCGTCAGGTCGAGGGCCTCCACGACAAAGCCGCTTCCCGTGCGGCTGGTCACGTAGCCCTCCTGGGAGAGCTGGAGGTAGGCGGCCTCTATGGTGTTGCGTGAGACCTCGAGGTCGTCCGCAAGGCGGCGTATGGGAGGCAGCTTGGTGCCGACCCGGTAGGTGCCGTTCATAATGTGGTCGCGGGCCTGCTCGTATATCTGCTGGTACAAGGGCCTGTCGGCGCTATGGTCAAGCGTGATCATCGCTCCCCCTGCCTTGGATGCCGACTGCCCTCCGATCGGGCGTCAAGCTGGATGCCGAGTCGTCCTCAAAGTCGAGGACCGTCCGTAAGCTCGATGATACGCGAAGAGCATCCCCTTTGAAAAGAGGGAAAACCCCTCGGAGAGAGGGGTACGGTGCTGTAGTTGCACCCCACACCCCACACCCCACACCCCACTGTCATTCCGAGCTCCGCCGAGGAATCTTTGGACACGCAGTGTCCAACGGCAGGTCAGTGGCCCCTTCGACCTGCGGTCGACCGCTTGCGCGGTCGAAGATTCCTCGACAGGCTCGGAATGACAGTGGGGATCGGAATGACAGTGGGGCTCGGGATGACAGTGGGGTATCCGTGGGGGTGTGAACACATAGTGTTAGTAACGTGTCAGGCGACAGGCATAATCGTCCCCGTTAAATGCCTCGCAAGCATCCCTGTGCGACGCACGGCAGGCGCGCTATGCTTCTCGCATCCTTGAAAGGAGGACGGATGCAAATGGAGATGCAAACGGAGAAACGCACTGCACGGATGTCAAAGGGAAAGAGGAGGGCACGGTTGCGCAGCCTCTGCGTCGCAGGGGCCGTCTGCGCCCTGGTCGTCGCGCTCGTCGCCTGTGCGCCCCGTGGCGAGGTGGACCCGGGGCCAAGCAGCGAGGCGCCCCCGAAGCCGCAGCCGACCGCACCGGTGGCCGCGACGCCCACTGCGGAAAAGAACGCCGCAGGCGTCTGGACGGCGGAGGCCTGGAAGGACATCTACCCGCACGAGTACGAGACCTACATGCTGAACGCGATGAACGACACGGACGGCAATGCCTCAGACCCTGTCTTCGAGAAGCGCGGCGACATGGTGAAGCTGTACCCCATGCTGCCGGTCATCTGGGCGGGCACGGGCTTCAACAAGTTCTACAACGAGCCGAACGGGCACAACTACACGCTCGACGACATCCGGGTCTCGGGTCGTGTCTGGGATGCGGAGAAGGGAGTCTTCAAGGAGACCGCCTTCGCCAACTGCCTCACCTGCAAGTCGGCCGACTTCACGGCGCTCTACCAGCAGCAGGGCAACTCGATCTTCTCCCAACCCATGGGAGAGGTGTCGGCCTTGCTCACAGAGCCCATCAGCTGCTTCAACTGCCATGAGAACAGCCTCGCCACCGACGCAGGCACGGGCAGTCTTGCCGTGACGCAGAAGTTCTTTATGGAGGCGCTCGGCAGTGACGCCGACAAGGTGGACGTCGCCTCGCAGACCTGCGGACAGTGCCACAACGAGTACTACTTCTCGCCCGCCGACAAGGCCCCGACGAACCCCTACAAGGGCCTTGCGCAGATGACCCCCGAGGCCATGTACGAGTACTACAGGACCGCCGGCAAGGACGGCACGCCCTTCGTGGACTACACGAACCCCGACACGGGCACCACGCAGCTCAAGACCCAGCACCCCGAGTTCGAGTTCGTCTTCGGCGGCGCAGGCTCCTCCATGGCAGGGCGGGGCTACGGTTGTGCCGACTGCCACATGGGCGGCGAGCAGGTCGCGGACGACGGGACGACCTACACCTCCCACCTGCTGATAAGCCCGCTCGAGAACAAGGAGCTTCTGGCAACGTCCTGCAACATGGGCGCCGGCTGCCATACCGACCTCGCGACGCAGGTCGAGGCGTGGCAGAAGGCCTCGGAAGACAAGGTCATGTCCATAGGGGCGAAGCTCGAGGACCTGAACAAGAGGCTCGCCGCCGCCGTGGCGGACGGCTCGATGGACGAGGCGCAGCTCGGGGCCGTCCGCGAGCTCAACCGCGAGTCGCAGTGGTACTGGGACTACGTGATGGTGGAGAACAGCGAGGGCGCCCACAACCCCAAGCTCTCCGACGACACCCTCGCCAAGAGCGAGGCCGCCGTCGACAAGGCCCTCGCTTTGTTCTAGGCGCTTCGGGCACTGGGACCCATCGGGCTCACAGGCACGACCACGCAGGGCACCGGGGGCGACCCGGTGCCCTGTCCTTCATTGAATGACCCAGCCGCTGCTCGCCTGCTGCAGGTCCCAGAGTCTCGTGTAGAGGCCGGAGGCGGCGTAGAGGGCCTCGTGCCTGCCCTGTTCGACTATTCTTCCTTTGTCGAGGACGATTATCAGATCGGCCTGTGCGACCGTCTTCAGGCGGTGGGCCACGGTCACGATGGTTCGCCCTTCGACCAGTGCGCCGATCGCCCGCTGCACGTCTGCCTCGTTCTCAGGGTCCAACGATGCCGTGGCCTCGTCCAGCAGGATGACGGGGGCGTCCTTGAGGATGGCGCGCGCTATGCTGACGCGCTGTTTCTCGCCGCCGGAAAGCGTGGAGCCGCCCTCGCCGACCGGCGTGTCGTAGCCGTCCGGCAGGGCGCTGATGAAGCCGTGGCAGCAGGCGGCCTTGGCGGCGGCCTCGACCTCCTCTTGGGTCGCATCCTGCCGCCCATAGCGGATGTTGTTGCCGATGCTGTCTTGGAAGAGGTACACGTCCTGGAACACCATGGAGATGCTTTGCAGGAGCCGTTCCGGCTCCATCGTCCGGGCATCCACGCCGCCCAGACAGACGCGTCCGCCCTGCGGGTCGTAGAAGCGCGCAATCAGCTTCAGGACCGTGCTCTTCCCGCTGCCGGAGGCTCCTACGAGAGCGGTAAGCGAACCGGCGGCCAACGAGAAGGAGAGGTTCGAGAGGACCGGTCGGTCGCCGTACCCGAAAGACACCCGCTCGAACGTGAGGGCGGGCGCGGGCGATGCGGCCACCGTGTCCGGTGCGCGTGCTGCGGGCGGCGCGGGCGGCGCATCCGCAACGCCCTCCTCCCCGGTCATGGCCGGCTCGTCCATGACGGCCATGACCCGCTCCCCGGACAAGACGGCGCGTCGCCATTCGCCAAGGCGCATCAGCGCCCCTGCCAGCGGGTCGAACACCCGCGTGCCCACGAACAGGAACAGCGCGAACAGCGGCACGGACAGTGCGCCGCCTAAAATCAGGTAGACGCCGGTGACGGCGATCAGCGCCAGCCCGCTCTTTGTCAGGGCGACCGCCGTGAGGTAGAGAGGGCCGAGCACGCCCTCTATGCGGATGCTGTTTCGCATGAGCGCGCCGACCGCCCGCTCCAGCCGCTCGAAGCCCTGCCCCTGCAAGCGGTACGACCTGATCGCCCTCATGCCGGCGACGTACTCCCCAAAGCGGTTCGCCATCTCCACCTTGGAGCCCAGGTGCCCCTTCGACACGCGCCGCTCAAGGCCGGACGTGAGCCAAAGGAGCAGGCCCGTCGCCGGCAGGGCGGCGAAGGTCGCTGCGGCCATGCGCCAATCGAGGAACAAGAAGCCCACGAGGACGAGCGCCGAGGCGACGATGCCTCCGACAAGCTGCCCGGCGGTCTGCGCCATGGCACCCTCAAGCTGCGTGAGGTCGCCCATCATCATGCTGCCGAGCTCCTCCGGGTCCCTGCTGTCAAGATAGCCGAGCGGCAGCCTCCGAAGATGCTCAGCGAATGCCGCGCGGCCTTGCGCCGAGGCCTCGTAGGCGCCCCGGTAGGAGGCGCGGTAGGAGAACGACTCGGCAGCGAACAGGAGCACGAGCGCGGCGAGCATGGCGGCGCAGACGATGCCCAGCCTCCCGGCGTCAAAGGCGGCCTCGCGTCCGGCGTCCGCCTCTGCATAATAGCCGTATATGAGACTGACGGCCCAGGCGGCAAGGCCGAACGGCAGCATCTGGCACAGGTCGGCGACGATGGCGGCCACGATGGGCCGCATCAGCCGCTTGGGGGCACCGACGCTGACGACGAAGAGGCCTCTCAGCATACGCGGGGCCCCCCGTGGCGAAGGGCCATGGTCGCGAAGAGGCCTGCAGGGCCGTCTCGTCCTCAACATGCACCCGCCCCCTTCCTCGTCAGCACCCACGACGACGCGTCCTGACAGGCGTCCCACATCCTGGCGTACAGCCCCTGCTCCTTCAGCAGCCCGTCGTGCAGGCCCGACTCGACGATCGCACCGTCCTGCAGCACCAGGATGCGGTGCGCGTTTCGTATGGTGGGAAGCCGGTGCGCGATGACGATCACCGTCTTGCCTCTCATCAGGACGGAGAGGGCCTGCTGCATCAGGTGCTCGTTCTCCGGGTCGGCGTAGGCGGTCGCCTCGTCGAGCACGAGCACCGGCGCGTCCTTGAGGATGGCCCGTGCCACGCACACCCGCTGCCCCTCGCCTCCGGAGAGGTAGACGCCGCCCTCGCCGATCCGCGTGTCATAGGCGTCGGGCAGCGCCATGACCGCCTCATGGCAGCAGGCGGCGCGGGCGGCGGCGCGGACATTCTCCCGCGTGGCCTTGGGGTTGCCCATAGCGATGTTGCCGTAGACCGTGTCCGAGAACAGAAAGGCGTCCTGGAACACAAAGGACACGCTGTCCATCAACGTCTGGGCAGGCAGTTCGCGTATGTCCACGCCGCCTATGGTGATACGGCCGCCTCCTACGTCCCAGAAGCGGCAGAGCAGCTGTGCGATGGTGGACTTGCCCGAGCCGGACGGGCCGACGAGGGCGGTCACCTCGCCTTGGCGCGCCGTGAAGCCGATGCTGCGCAGGACCGCCGGGCCCTCTCCGTCCGCAGCGTAGGAGAAGGAGACGTCCTCGAAGCGGATGTCGTAACCGTCGGGAATGTGCCGATTGCTTGCATGTGCGCCGCCCTTCGTCGTTCCTGCTTCCGCCACCTCCGGCAACGGCTCCTCTGCCAGGATGTCGTCGATGCGCCTTACGCTCTCGACGGCCAGGGTCATGCCGCCGGCCAAGGAGATCAGCTTGAACAGTGACACGGAGAGCCCGGGGGCGAGGACGAGGAACAGCATCAGCACCGAGGCGAGGGCCGTGTCGCCCGGCTCTCGGGCGAGCAGGAGCACGCCCACCGGCAGGACGAAGCAGGCAAGCGACAGGGTCAGCACCTTGTAGGCCACGTAGCCGTTCTGGTTGCGGTCCGTATAGCTGATGCAGCTGTCCCGGTACCTGAGCATGTCTGCATGGAAGCGCCTGAACGAGAACACGGTCTGGCCGAAGACCTTGACCGCCGTCATCCCCCTCACATATTGGGAACTGGACGCGCCGATCTCCTCCAAGGCGTCGAAGTACCGCAGCATCTCCCTTCTGGCCTCGCTGCCCATCATCAGCCGGTATTGGGCGAAAAGCCCTGCGGCGATGGGGAGCAGGGCCGCCAGCGCGAGATACGGGTTCAGATAGAGCATCGCGGCGGCCGTTGCCACGAGCACGGCCGCCGCGCCTGCCATGTCCGGCAGCTGGTGTGCGACGAAGGCCTCGACGGCGTCCACGTCAAGGTCCACGACCTTCTTGATCTTCCCTGACGCGTTCCGGTCGAAGAACCCGAGGGGCAGCCGCCCCATGTGCTCTGCAAGCTTCATACGGATGTCGTAGAGGAGCTTGAACGCGGCCGTATGTGCGCACATGCCTCCTGCATAGGAAAAGCCGTAGCCGGCCAGCATCGCAGCAAGCCCGACGGCCGTCCAGCGGAGCATCCCTGCGCCGTCCAGGCCCGCAGGGTCGCCGGCATGCAGCAGCAGGGCGTCCAGCACCTGGTAGACCGCATAGAGGGGGAGCATCGAAAGGAGGGCCCCGACGACCGAGAGGGCTGCCGACCAGACGAGCGGCGCCCTTCTCTGCGCGGCCAGGTCCAGCAGGCGGGGAATGCCGCCTTTCTGCCGCTGGGCACCCGAGTGCCGACGCCCGCGCAGGCAGACGACGGAGTCGCAGCACAGGGCCGCGAGCTCGCGGTCGTGGGTGACGACGACGACGCATTTCCCTGCGCGTGCCAGTTTCCTTGTCCAGGCGGCCACCTGAGCGACCCCGTCGCCGTCGAGGCCGCTGGTCGGCTCGTCGAGTATGACCAGACGGGCATCTGCGCAGTAGGCGACCGCCAGGGTGAGGCGCTGCTTCTCGCCGCCGGAAAGCGAGGCAGGGTGCCGGTCGCGAAGCCCGGCCAGGCCGAATGCGTCCAAGGCCTCAAGCGCCCGTGACTTCAGTTCCGGTGTCGCCTTGCAGCCCAGGAGCAGCTCGTTTCCCACGCTGTCCGCATAGAGCTGGTAGTCGGCGTCCTGCATGACGAAATGGCTTGCCTGCCGCCGTTCGGCCTGGGAGAGGAACGCACCGTCAAGGAGGATCTCCCCGCGCTCCTCCCTCAACATGCCGCAGAGTATCCTCCCCAGCGTGGTCTTGCCGGCACCGTTGTCGCCGAACAGTCCCGTGACCTGCCCGATCGGGAAGTCGGCCGTGAAGTCGAACACGCCGCCGGACGACGCCTGATAGCGGTAGCCGACGTTGCGCACCGTGAGGGCGGGGGCCTTCTCGGCGGATCGGTCGGCGCCGTCTGCGGGCGCGGCCATGCTCCCCGGCCTGCCGTCCGGCCCGTTGACAGCGGCCGCTTTGCCGGGGGCGGCCCGCATCCCCAGAGACGCAAGCGTCGCATCGCTCAGGCGGGAGAACGACTGCGCGTCCCATATGTCTCGTACCGTGCCCTGCTCGATGCGCACGTAGCGGTCGGCCACCCCCAGGAAGCCGTGCGTGCGGTGCTCGCTGATGACGACCGTCGTACCGTGTGCCTTGAGCGTGCGCAGCACCTCCACCAGTTCCGCCGCGCCTCGGCTGTCGAGGTTTGCGGCGGGCTCGTCGAGCAGCAGCAGTCCAGGCGACAGGAGCATGGCGGCCGCAAGCGCCACCCGCTGCCTTTGGCCGCTCGACAGCGTGTCGATCCTGCTGCCCAAAAGCTCCCCGATGCCGAACATGTCGGCCACCGACGCTATGGAGCGCCTGATGTCGCTTGGCGGTATGCCCAGGTTCTCCGCCGAGAACGCCAGCTCGTCTGCCACCTCGGACATGAAGAACTGGCTGCGGGGGTCTTGCAAGACGACGCCGATGAGCCGCACCCGCTCCTCTGCGGAAAACGTCGCAAGGGGCCTTCCGGCAACCCGTATGTCGCCGGACAGCCGCCCCTCGTACACGCCGGGGGCAAGGCCGCTTATCAGGCGGAGGATCGTGCTCTTGCCGCTGCCCGAGCGGCCGCAGAGCACGACGCACTCGCCGGATGCGATCCGCAGGGAGACGTCGGAGACCCCTGTCTCGCCCTCTGCCTGCGCCTCGCCCCCTGTTCGGGATGCATGCCCTGTCGAGACCTCGCCCTCCGCCTCTTCTGCGCCCTCCTCGGCCGAATAGCTGAAGCACACCTTGTCCAGCGCGACCGTCATCCCCTCCGTCATGCCGCCCCTCTCCCAAAGGCCAGCACGAGCAGACAGACCGCCGCAACGTACAGCAGCGCGACCAGGTCGGGCCTCCCAAAGCCGATCGCGTGCGTGGTGGAGCGCGCGCCCCCGCATTCCGCGCCGCGTAAAAAGGCCGCTGCCGAAAGCTCGCTCGACAGCTTCAGGCTCCGCACCATCAAGGGGACGAGGAAACACTCGTAGGCGAAAACCGGGCGTCGAACGACGTCCCTCACGCGTCCGAGCACCCCCCGTGCGCGCATCCCGCCCCTGATGCTGCGGCTCTCCGTCGCAAGGAGGGGGAAGAAGCGGGCCACCACGCAGGCGACCAGCAGTGCGGGCGCGGGAACACGGAGCCGCGAGAAGGCGCAGATCAGGCGGCTGGGAGGACTCGACAGCAATGCGCCCGCCACCATGACCGAGGGCATCAGGCGCAGGAAGGTATAGAACACGACGGAGACGACCGAGAGCCACCGCCCGGTGAAAAGCATCATGAACAGGAGCACGAGGTAGGCGCTCGCCATCTGCAACGCCCGTTTGTAGAGTCCCTGTATGACAAGGTACAGGCAGCAGAGCGCAGCAAGGGCGCAGCTCTGCGCCATGGTGCCGGTTGCAAGCGTCAGGCCGGAGATGACGAGAAGCACCAGCAGATGCGTCCGCGGGTCGGCCCTCATACCAGCTTTGCCTTTTTGATGTGCCGCCTCACGAAGGCCCCGCCGACGACGACTCCGAGGACGGCGCCGCAGGCGGCCAGGGCACAGGAGACAAGCACGATGTGCGGCGTGCCGTAATAGTACAGCATGACCCCCATCTGCTCCGACGTGTACATCGCGCCCACCGCCGCAAGATACGAGTCACGGAAGACGACCAGCGGCAGCACGCCTCCCAGATAGTAGAAGACGTACAGCAGGGCGTAGCCGACGGCGTTCCTCGGCACACGCCGGTAGCTTCCCTTGCCCCACATGGCAAGCTCGCAGACGATTCCGCCGACGGCGAAGATGGCAAGATAGTGCACGACTCCCATCGCCGCATAGAACGCGCCGCTTATCACGGCGGTGAAGAACAGGATCCCGCGCTTGTGTATCCTGTTCGCCATCACCATATAGACCGGGCCGGTGAGCAGTCCGGCAAGGGGATAGCCGACCACGTAGGAGAGCCCGGGAAGCAGCAGCCCTACCACGGCGGTGACGGCCATCGCGACGACCAGCAGGATGACGTTGAAGATGGCGAGCGTGACGAAGTCCTTGCCCGTCCAGCGCGTCCTCGACGGCGCTGCTGTCGGTGCGGGTGCTGCTGCTGCCGACGGCGGTTCCGGCGATGCGGCAGATGGCTCTTGCTGCGTCGGTGCCTGCGACCCTGCTCCGGTTGCCCTGTTTTCGTCTTCAGACATGGCGTTCCTCCTTCGGTTGTGTGTGATGTGCCGAGAGGGCTCTCACGCTCTCAGACCCTCATGTTCTCGGCATTGCGCGTTCGGCCCCTTCGGCTCCCGCGCATCTCGTCTTTCTCCGGTA
Organism: Coriobacteriales bacterium; assembly: GCA_031263105.1. Classification (GTDB taxonomy): domain Bacteria; phylum Actinomycetota; class Coriobacteriia; order Coriobacteriales; family UBA8131; genus JAISGJ01. The sequence continues at coordinate 1,064 of JAISGJ010000051.1, read as the reverse complement.
CTCCAACGGAGCGTCCCCCGTGAACCTGCGGAACGCGGCGGCGAACTTGCTCTGGTTCTCGTACCCCGACTCAAGGGCGACCTCCGTCACCAGCAGGTCGCTCTCCCGCAGCAGCCTCGCCGCCTTCTCCATCCGCGCCCGACGCAGCACGACGGAGAGGTTCTCTCCGTATACGCTGCGAAAGTAGCTCCGCACCGAGCTTGCGCTGACCCCGAAGCGCTGCGCCAGCCCCGGGACGTCGATCGGCCTTTGCGGACTCTCCGTCATGTCGGCGTACACCTGCTTTGCAATCATGGTCTGCCCGTTGGTGAGCCAGGTCCTTCTGCTGCGCACTGTGCCCCTGTCCATGTTCACAAGCGCGTAAAGCAGCTCCAGGGTCTTCAGGCGGTAAAAGGGCAGCGGTTCCGCTCGTGCGCTCGAGATGCTTTGGAAAATCGATTCGACGTGTTCGGGCGCCCGTGCCAGGAACCCCTTGCCGTCTGGACAGAAGATGCCCGGCAATGCAGAGGGGTCGATGCCCAGTTCCACGAAGGCCTGGGGCGTGAAGCGGGCCAGCTCGTCGAGGTCGAACAGGTACTCGACCCCTTTGTAGCGTCCGGTCGGATACACGAACAGGTCAGTCGCCGCATGGGCATCGACGCTCAGCCAGCCCGTATCGACATAGACGAACCCATGGTCGCCCAAGTTGACCTCGCAGCGCCCCTCCTCGCAATAGTTGACGAGCAGCTGCCGCGTCTGTGCGTGGCTGTCGTTCGGCACCTGGTGCATGTGGAAGTCGTTGAGGCAGAGCAGGACACCGTCGAACACAGGGACGATCTCCATGGTCCCGGTCTCGCCGAGATGGGAGAAGCGCACGAGCGCATGCCCGTCCGTCTTCCAACGGGGATCCGACCGGAGCTGTGACAAAGTAGGGGAGACAGAAAAACCGGATGCGCCCAAGCGCCCTCCTTCGCCTCGATGTTATGTAAATCTAACTAATGCTCATCGTAGCACGTGCAGCCGACCCTTTCTGCTCCACAAGAAGAATTCGGCTCCAAGACACAACGGATGCTACACGTCACCCC
>JAISGJ010000025.1 GCA_031263105.1 Coriobacteriales bacterium | reverse complement strand
GATCGTTTCTCTGACATGGTAAGCGGCATATCATCTCATTCCTTCCCTTTTAGATGAGACGATTTTCAAGTACTTTTTCATTTTGAGGAAACGAAGGGGGTTGGAGTACTTTTATTGTGAGGCGACGCGATTGGTTGACGATGTGCCATAATTTATATATAATGTATATACATTGGGAATCAAGAGAATGGACACCCTATGCCGACCTCCACCTTCAATATTCGTATGGACGCCGATCTGAAAAAAGGGGTGGATGACGTCTCTAAGAGCATCGGCCTGACTTCGGCTGCTGCCTTCAACGTGTTCGCCCGCCAGTTCGTGGCCCACAGGGGCTTTCCCTTCGCGGTGCTCGCTCCCGTTCCCACCGAAGACGAGTTCGCCAAAGAGATGGATCGCGTCTATCTGTCCATGAGAGACGGCGATGTCGTCGAACACGAACTGATTGAGGACTAAGTGAAGAAGCTTTGGAGCGACAGGGCTTGGAGCGACTATCTTTATTGGCAAACGCAGGACAAAAGGACGCTCAAGCGGATCAACAGGCTCGTGAAAGGCATCGAACGAGGCCAAGAGACCCCTGATGGGCAGGACGCGCCCATAGGGAAAGCCGAGAAGCTCAAGTACAGCAAAACAGGGCTCTCAAGTGTCCGTATCGACGAGGCGAACAGGCTCGTCTACAAGATCGAAGACGGCGACATGCTGTCAATCGTCTCATGCAGAGGGCACTACCGATAGTCATTGTCTGAGCCCACGCTGTCATTCCTCGGCTGCGGCGCTGCCTCCGGCAGCGCCGCAGCCTCTCCCTCGCCCACGAGGTCAAGGTGGCGGGTTCCGCCCCGACGCTCTTCCGGAGGCTCCGAGCGCTTGGGAAACAGCCAGGCGGGCTGTTTTCAGCGAGGATGGGTCGGAAGGCACTTGGGCAAGGGCTGCGACGCGGGGTGCTAAATTCCCCTCCCTCGGAGGGGGTCCGAGCGCCCGGAAAACGCACCGCGTTTTCAGCGAGGACGGCGCGACAGTCCAGTGGACTGGGAAACAGCCCAGTGCGCTGTTTCCGGGCGAAGCTGCGTCGGGAAACAGCACAGTGCGCTGTTTCCGGGCGAAGCTGCGTTGGGAAACAGCCCAGTGGGCTGTTTCCGGGCGAAGCTGCGAAGCAGCGGGTGAGCCCCTAAGCGGGTGAGCCCCTAAGCGGGTGAGCCCCTAAGCGGGTGAGCCCCTAAGCGGGTGAGCCCCTAAGCGGGTGAGCCCCTAAGCGGGTGAGCCCCTGAGCGGGTGAGCCCCTGAGCGGGTGAGCCCCTGAGCGGGTGAGCCCATGGAACCGACAGGCCCACGGGACGTGCAGCAGCCGACTGCGGACAGGTGCGCCTCCCGATCGCAGTTGATCGCTTCGCGATCAAGGATTCCTCGACAGGCTCGGAATGACAGTGGGGTGTGAACAGTAACCTGCCAACAGCAGAGGGGCTGCTCGGACCAGGGAAGCACCCGCCCTCCTCGCGGGCATGTCCTGCTTCCCGGTGTCCGAACGGCGCAAGCAAGTTGTCGTCTGAAGCAGTATAGTGCTGTAGTATCATAGTTGTGACAGAAAATAATTCGAGGGAGGTGACCCTATGGCTGCCAGGAGGACACGGGAGAGGAGCAGGGCGGCGCGCGTCGTCTTTGTCCTCTCCCTCGTCGTGCTCGTGGGCGTGGCGCTCGCGTTGGCGGCCTACGCGTTCTCGTATGGGCAAGGGCAGGTCGCCTACGACAAGGTGGCGGAGACGGCCTTCGGGGCGCAGCGCACGCCCGTCACGGACGCTGACGGCGACGCCGGGGCCGGGACCGACGGGTCGCAGCCTGGGTCGCAGGCCGGGTCGCAGCCCTTCACCCTCACCGTGGACTGGGACGCGCTCGCGGCGGTGAACCCTGACATCGTGGGCTGGATATACCTGCCCGGCACCGCAATCAACTACCCCGTCGTGCGGGGGGCGGACGACGAGCGTTACCTCACCCACAACTTCAACGGGGAGGTCGCGGCGAACTGGCTGCCCACCTACGGGACGCCCTTCCTGCTGGCGGCGAACGCCGCCGACTTCTCCGACGCCAACAACGTCGTCCAGGCGCACAACATGGCGAACGGCTCCATGTTCGCGAAGATCCCCCAGCTCATGGATGCCGCCGAGTTCAACGCGCACCGCACGGTCTACCTGCTCACCCCCTCGGGCGACTACCGGCTGACCTCCGTCTCGATGGTGGTCAGCGGGGCCTACGAGCCCGTCTTGCAGACGTCGTTCGAGTCGCAGGAGGAGTTCCGGTCCTACGTGCAGGGCCTCATCGACCGCAGCGTGGTGGCCCCCGAGCCCGCAGCGCCGGCAGTCGACGAGGTGAGCAAGCTCTTCATGTTCTCCACCTGCACGAGCGACGGCGGCCAGTACCGCTGCATTCTGGTGTGTGCGGCAACGGAACCCGACGAGCCCGCCGACGAGTCCGCCGACGCAGGCGCCGAAGAGCCCGCCGACACAGGCGCCGACGAGTCCGCCGACGCAGGCGCCGAAGAGCCCGCCGACGCGGATCCCGACGAGCCCGCCGATGTGACGTAGGCAGGCACCCGCCCGTAGGGGACGCCGTCCTCGACGTCCCGCCTCACTGTCATTCCGAGCCCCGCCGAGGAATCTTTGGACACGCTGTGTCCAACGGCAGGTCAGGGGGCCCTTCGACCTGCGGTCGACCGCTTGCGCGGTCGAGGATCCCTCGACAGGCTCGGGATGACAGTGGGGCTCGGGATGACAGTGGGGCTCGGGATGACAGTGGGGCTCGGGATGACAGTGGGAGGCCCGGGATGACAGTGGGAGGCTCGGGATGACAGTGGGAGGCCCGGGATGACAGTGGGAGGCCCGGGATGACAGTGGGAGGCCCGGGATGACAGTGGGGCTCGGGATGACAGTGGGCTCAGGGCGGCAGTGTCTCACCAGACGTCGAGGTACTGCTCCAGCTCCGCTTTGTCGTGGACGGCGGACTCGGCGGACTCCTGTGTGACGAGGCCTTGGCGCAGGAGGGCGGCAAGGTCGCCGGCGAGCGTGTGCATCCCGGCCTGCGCACCCGACTGCATGGCGGAGCCGAGTTGGTGGAACTTGCCCTCGCGGACGAGGTTGAGCACGGCATCGGTGCCGACGAGCACCTCGGTCGCCACGCGGCGGCCGCTGCGGTCCGCCAGGGGCACGAGGGTCTGCGTGACGACCCCGCGAAGCACGCCGGCGAGCTGGGAGCGTATCATCCCCTGGCTGTGCGAGGGGTACACGTCCACGATGCGGTCGATGGTCTGTGCGGCGCCTGTGGTGTGCAGGGTGGAGAACACGAGATGCCCCGTCTCGGCGGCGGTCACGGCGGCGCTGACGGTCTCGTAGTCGCGCATCTCGCCCACGAGGATGACGTCGGGGTCCTCGCGCATCGCCGAGCGCAGGGCGTCGGCGAACGAGGGCACGTCACGGTGCACCTCGCGCTGGTGCACGAGGCTGCCCTTGGAGGGGTGGACGTACTCGATGGGGTCCTCGATGGTGATGATATGTGCGCGCCGCTCCGTGTTTATGTGGTCTATCATCGCGGCGAGGGTGGTCGACTTGCCCGAGCCGGTCGGCCCTGTGACGAGCACCAGGCCACGGGGCTGCTCGGCCATGCGTCGGACGGCCGCAGGCAGGTGCAGGCTCTCCAAGGTGGGGATGTGGTTTCCCAGCACGCGGATGGCCGCCGCCGGCTCGTCGTGCTGGCGGTAGACGTTCACGCGGTACCGCAGCCCCGCGCCGTCCTCGAAGCCGAAGTCGAGGTCGTGCCCTTCCTGCAGGGCCTCGCGCCTTTGGCCGTCGAGCAGGGAGAGGATGAGCGTGCGGCACCCGTCGCGCGTGTCTTCGAAGGGCCCTTCGAAAAGCTCGCCGAGCCTCCTGAAGGCCGGCGGCCGGCCGACCGTGAGGTGCACGTCGGAGCAGTCGTTCTGCCGTGCGTGCTCGGTCAGGTCGTCAATGGTGAAGTGCGTCATGCAGGCCTCCTTGGCTCACGGCTCCTTCCCCCGGCTTCCCCCGGCCGCCCGTCCCCCGGCCGCCCGGCCGCCCGTCCCTCACTCCACGTTCCCCCCGATCTTCAGGAGTTCCTCCATGCCGCAGATCCCGTCGAGCACGAGGGCCCGCGCTCGCTCGCGCAGGGTCGCCATGCCCTGCTCTTTGCGGGCGTAGTCGTGCAGTTGCGAGACGGGCGCGCCCTCGGCTATCATCCGCTGCATCCTCCTGTCCACAGCGACGATCTCGTGTATCGCGATGCGTCCTTTGGAGCCGGTCTGGTTGCATACGTGGCAGCCGGCGCCCCGCCGCAGCGTCCGGGGGGCCCCGCCGCCCCCGCCCCCGCCTTCGGCCCCGCCCCCGCCGCCCCCGCCCCCGTCGCCCTCGCGCAGGTTGAGCAGGTCGAGCTCGCTCGGCAGGTACTCCTCCGCGCAGTGCGTGCAGATCTTGCGCATGAGCCGCTGCGCCACGAGGCCGACCACGGAGTTCCCGACGAGGTAGGGCGGTATGCCCATGTCCTCCAGGCGCACGACGGAGGCGAGCGCGTCGTTGGTGTGCAGGGTGGAGAGCACCAGGTGGCCGGTTATGGCGGCGCTGACGGATATGGACGCGGTCTCGGGGTCGCGCGTCTCGCCCACCATGATGATGTCGGGGTCCTGGCGCATCAGCGAGCGCAGCCCTGCCGCAAAGGTCAGGCCGGCCTGGTTGTTCACCTGCATCTGGTTCACGCCGTCGAGGCTGCGCTCCACCGGGTCCTCGATGGACGAGATGTTTATCTGCTGTGCGCGGAAGTGCTCCAGGGCCATGTACATGGTGGTCGTCTTGCCCGAGCCGGTCGGCCCCGTGAGGTAGATGATGCCGTTGGGCTGCCTCAGTATCCGCATGAACCTCTCGTAGTCCTCCTCGCCCATGCCGAAGCGCCCCGCGTGGTCGATGGGGGCGTTCGTCGTGAGGAAGCGCATGACGGCCTTCTCCCCATAGATGGTGGGGATAACGGAGACGCGCACGTTGAGGTCCACCTCCCCGACGGCGACGCGGAAATGCCCGTCCTGCGGCAGGCGCTTCTCGGCGATGTCGAGGTTGCCCATTATCTTGATGCGCACGATGAGCGCGCTGTGGATGGCGGTCGGCACGTCGGCGTACTCTATCAGCGTGCCGTCGATGCGCATACGGATCCTGCTCACGTCCGCAAAGGGCTCGATGTGCAGGTCGGAGGCACCGTTGCTGTAGGAACGCGTCATCAGGCTGTTGAGCAGGCTGACGACCGGCGTGCTGTCGTCGCCGAGCGCCACGGTGTCGATCCGCTCTATCTCGGGCATGAGGGACGCATAGACGCCCTCTGCCCGGTTCACGGCCTCGCGGGCCTCGACCTCGCTGTAATAGTGGGCTATGGCGTCTTGGATGCCCGTCGCGTCGCCTATCAGGAGCCGGAGCTGCCGTTGCGTCGCGTGCCGTATCTCCTCGATGGCGTACAGGTTGACGGGGTCGTTTGTCACCACGTCGAGGACGCCGTCGCTCTCGGCCACGGCTATGGCGCAGCTGCGCTCGGCGAGGGAGCGCGGTATCCGTGCGACGGCCTCCACGTCGACGCGGAGGGAGGAGGGCGTGACCTTGGGCAGCCCGAGCTTATGGGAGAGGGCGAGAAGGACCTCGTCCTCGGTCGCGAAGCCGAGCTCGGCGACCGCCTGCCCGAGCCGGACGTCCCGGTGCTTCTGGTACTCGAGCGCCTGGTCAAGCTGCTCGTCGTCGAGGTAGCCGTATTCCCTGAGGAGGTCGCCGAGGCGTATCTGTCTGGTCTCCGCCATGCTACTGCCCTTCGGGGTCGTCGGGGACAGGGCTGCTGTGCGCCCCTTGGGCTCCCTGCGCCCCCTGCGCTCCTTGGGCCCCTTGGGTCCCCTGGGCCTGGACGCCGCCCTCGATGAGGGCATAGAGCTTGAGTTGCAGGCGGATGTCGCCGCCTTGTGCCGCTGTGCCTGCGGGCGCCCCCGCCCCCGCCCCGCCCGCCCCTGCTGCCGTGCCCGCGCGTATGTCTGCGGTCGGAAGGCCGAGGGGGCTTTCGGGTGGGGGAGGGGTGTACGAGAAGGAGACCGCCTCCATCGCCGTGAGCTCCCGTGCCTGCGCAAGGAGGCGGTGCAGCGCCGCCTGCTCGCCCGCCGCTTCTACGTCCACCGTGTAGCAGTAGACGGAGGCCGCCTCCGCCGCCTTGTCGGCGTCCCTGTAGGGCGCATCCGCATTCGCATCCTCCGCTGCAACGCCGCCCGCCGCATCTCCCGCGCCCGCCCCGCCCGGCGCACCCGCTGCCGCGCCGCCCTCGGCGGCCCCCGCGCCGCCCACCGCATCCTCCGCGCCGCCCCGCAGCACGGGGACGGGGCGCGCCGCCAGGGCACGTTCCACGTAGACGGGCAGGTCCTCACGCGTGAGGGGGCCCATCGTGAGGCGCAGCGGCTCCAGGCCGTTGTCGAGCAACAGCCTCGTCACAGCCTCGTCGATGGCCTCGGGGTGCAGGAAGGGATAATAGAAGCGCCGGTAGTCCTCGTACTCCTTGAGGGCGCCCTCATAGTCTGCCCGGTACTGCGGGGCAAGGTCGGTCTTCTGGAGAAGTGCGGCCTTCTCGTCTTGCAGGGCGGCGATCTCGCTCCTGAGCGAGGCCAGCCTGTCGAGGGCGGGCAGGACGCCCAGGAAGGCTGTGGCCGAGACGGCGACGAGGGCGGCAAGGACCCCCAGCATGACCCGTTCGCGCAGGCTCAGCCTGGCGAGCGCCCGCGCAAGGGGCCGCTCCTTCTCCGCCTGGTGTCCCGGGAAGCCCGGCACGCTCCCATGCTGCGCCATCGGCTACTCACCGCCTCCCGCGTTCGCGTCTGCCGCGCCGCCGCCGCCCGCGTCCGTAGCCGTCGCGCCCCCGCCCCCACTCGCTGCGCCCCCGCCGCCCGTATCCGCCCCCGCTGCGCCCCCGCCCCCACTCGCTGTGCCCCCGCCCGCCTCGCCGCCCCCGCCGCCCGCATCCGCCCCCGCCGCGTCGGCGGCCTGCCCGTCTCCCTCTTCCGAGGCATCCTGGGGCAGGGGAGGCAGGAGCGGCTGCGGCTTCGCCACCTGGCAGGTCACCGCATAGTGGTACTCGTCCACCTCGTAGCTCCTGGTCGTCACGGTGCCCCCGCCGCCCGCCTCTCCGGAGGCAGGCCCGTCCCCTCCCGCCGCGCCCCCGCCTCCGGCAGCGCCCCCGCCCCCGGCAACGCCGCCCCCGCCCCCGTCCCGTTCGGTCACGGTGCGGATGCTGTGCGCATAGCCGGTGTACTGCACGTCGGAGAATATCCCGCATCGGCGCAGGCCCTGCACGAACGCGGGCATGGCGTGCACCTGTCCCGTGACCGCAGAGAAGCTCAGGATGCCCGTCCGCCGGTCGTAGGCGATGCCGGAAAGCTCGCTCTCCGCCCCCGCGAGGCCGTAGACGGCCTCGATGTCCGCCCCGGTGAGGTCGGGGTAGCTGGAGAGGCGGTACAGGGTTCCCGTGACCTCGTCTGCACGCAGGCGCATCTCTCCCGCCTGCTCGCGGAGCCCCTCCGTCCGCAGCTGCGAGTCCTCAAGGCGGCGGCCCTCCACGTAGTCCTGCAGCCCGTCCCGCTCGGCACGCAGCACGGCCGTCTGCCCGTCGAGCCACAGGACGCCCAGCGTGACGAGCGCAGCGACGGCGGGGAGGCCGATCAGGCAGGCGACGAGCGCACGGGGGTCCACACGGGGCCGCTCGTGCCTCATTGCCGCAAGGAGGTCGATGTCCTTCCTATGCGCCACGGGCCCTCCTCACCTCCGCGCCAGGGTGCCGATGTTGTACAGGAACCGCGAGCTGGAGAAACGCCCTTGGTCGAAGCTCGCCTTCCCCTTGAGCCGCACCTGCCCGTCGAGGTCGAGGGCGACGACGGGGATCTCGAGGAAGCGGGTCGCCTCGACGATGCCCTGCAGGTGCCCGACGCTCCCGCCGAGCACATGGATGGTCTCGATGGAGAGGTCGCGGTGCTGGGACCTCTGGAACTGCACCATCGAGGAGAGGTTGTCCGCCACCTCCTGGAAGTGCCCCGGGGACGCAGGCGCGTGCAGGAGGCGGTACCTCTGGGATATCCGGTACCTGCCCTGCTCGAAGAGGGCGATCGTGAGGGCGCCGTCGTCGCTGTGCATCAGGATGCTGCTGCTGGCCCTCAGCTGTGGGACGAAGCGCGCGGCCTTCACGAGGGCGTTGGCGCCCACGTCGATGCGCCTGACCCTGAAGCCGGCCGTCTCGAGGACGTCGAGGTAGCTGCGCAGCAGCGCCTTGCCCGCTGCGATGCCGAGCACCTCGACCCCTCCCTGCCGACGGTCGGGGCCGAGGACCGCGAAGTCGAACACGTCGTCCTTCTCCCCACCCGTCTCGCCGAACTCCTGCCGGACGAAGGCGGGCAGCCTCTTTTGTCTGACGGCGGGCAGCGTCATGAGGCGGGTGCGGATGCTGCCGCTCTCTATGACGAGCGCCGCGTCCTGGCGGTACGGGCCGAACTCCTGCGAGACGCCGCCGAAGAAGCGCAGCATCGCGTCCCGGTCCGTGATGATGCCGTTGATCGTCGAGCGCTCCGGCAGCGGTATCTCCCTGAACTCGTCCACCGTGGCCTGCCGGCCGCTCACGCTGCCGACGAGGAGGCGCAGATGGGAGGGGGAGCAGTACAGCGAGAGCAGCATCCTGCCTTTCATCGGGCTACGCCCCTCCCTCATCGCCGATTCCCGCGTACATCTGGTAGACCGGCAGGAGGACCGAGACGATGACGAAGGCGACGATTGCCGCCATGACGACGATGAGCACGGGCTCCACCAACGACACGAGGCGCTGTGACGCCATCTCGGAGTCGTACTCGTACTGCTCGGCGATGGATTCGAGCATCTTCTCGAGGTTGCCGCTCTCCTCCCCGATAAGGATGGTCGAGCGCAGCTTGGGCTCGAAGCCGTCCACCGCGCCAAGGGCCCCGGAGAGCGTGTGCCCGTTGCCGAGCGCCTGGAGGACGGTGCCGAACTGGGCCTCGATGTACGTGTTGCCGACGGTGCCGCGCGCGATGGCGAGGGCCTTGATCATCGGGATGCCGCTTGCGTACAGCGACGAGAGCGTGCGTGCGAAGCGCGCGGTGTAGATGATGCAGAGCAGGCGCCCGATCTTAGGCAGGCGGAGCAGGACGCGGTCAAGCGCCCTTCGCGGCCGTGGGCGGCGCAGCAGCGCCGCAAGCCCTGCCGCCGCCACCGACGCGCCGACGGCCAGCCAGATGCCATGGGCGACAAGGAAGCCCGAGAGGCCCATGACGACCTTGGTGGGCACAGGCAGCTCCATGCCCTCGAACAGCCCCATGAACTGCGGCAGCACGAAGGTGAAGATGACGAGCACCACGCCGATGACGAGCACGACGAGGATGGCGGGATAGACAAGGGCCTGCTGGAGCTTCGAGTCGAGGCGGTGCTCCTTGTCGTAGGTGACCGCCATCTTCTCGCAGACCGCGTCGAGCCTCCCGGTGCCCTCGCCCGCCCGGACCATGTTGACGAGGAGCTCGGGGAAGGCGCGTCCCCGGCCCGCCATCGCCTCGGAGAGCGTGGAGCCGCGTTGCAGCTCGGCGATGATGTTCTCGTAGGTCTTTCTGAGGGGGGCCTTCAGGTCGCGCCCTGCGAGGATGCCCATCGCGCGTATGAGCATGATGCCCGCCGAGAGCATCGCCCCCAGCTGGCGGCAGAAGTCGGCCACCTCGACGGTCTTGAGGCGGTAGGCCTCCCGTGCGGGGGCGGCGGTCGAGCATGTGGTGAGGTAGAGGCCTTCTTGCCTGAGGGAGGCGACGAGCGCCTCGGCGGTCGCGGCCTCGGTGCTGCCGTTGCGGTGAGAGCCGTCGAGGGCGACGGCGCGGTATCGGTAAAGCGGCATACCCTAGTCCTGTCTGATTCGTTTCAAAAACCACAGATACAGGTACAGGTACAGGTATTCCCACTCCCCCACGGTGCGTCTGCCCGTCTTCTGCACAAAAGAAGCGTCCCGACACGTCGTGACAGCGCCATCATAGTATGGGCCTCCGCCGCCCGTCAAGAACCGGTACGCCGACCGGCACCCGAGTCACAATGCTGGTTACACACGGTTACACACGGTTACACACCCCACTGTCATTCCGTGCTCCGCCGAGGAATCTTTGGACACGCCGTGTCCAACGGCAGGTCAGTGGCCCCTTCGACCTGCGGTCGACCGCTTGCGCGGCCGAGGATCCCTCGGCAGGCTCGGGACGGCAGTGGGGGCTCGGGACGGCAGTGGGGGCTCGGGACGGCAGTGGGGTGTGAACTCATATTGTCTGTAACCAATGCTGAACCCTGATACAACACCCTATTGAAGCCCCGTCACATTTCGGCAGCGAAGTTGCTCTTGGCTATCGAGATCATGAGCTTGATGCGGTTGAGCTGGTTGACCTCGCTGGCGCCGGGGTCGTAGTCGACGGCCACGATGTTCGAGGCGGGGTTGAGGCGGCGCAGCTCCTTTATCACGCCCTTGCCCGTCACGTGGTTGGGCAGGCAGGCGAAGGGCTGCGTGCAGACGATGTTCGGCGTGCCGGTGTGGACGAGTTCGAGCATCTCGGCGGTCAGGAGCCAGCCCTCGCCCATGGAGTTGCAGAGGCTCAGCACCTCGCGCGCAAAGTCCGCAAGCTCGTAGATGGTCGCGGGCGGCTCGAAGCGCTCGCTCGCGCGCAGGGCCTTGACGAGGGGGCGGCGCATGAGGCCGAACAGCGCGATGGCGGCCCTGGAGCCCAGGGCGGACTTTTTGGGCTTCGCCAGCTCCTGGTGCTGCCAGATGCCGTTGGAGATGCCGAAGAGGAAGAACTCGCTCAGCCCCGGCACCACGACCTCGCAGCCCTCTCCCTCGATGACCTCGACGATGCCGTTGTTGGCCGTGGGGTGGAACTTCACGAGGATCTCGCCGACGACGCCCACGCGCGGCTTGGAGCGGTCGTCCACGAGCGGCAAGGTGTCGAACCCATGGACGATCCGCTGCACCGTCCGGCGAAAGATGCGGTGCGTGAGCCTGCCGAGCATCTGCTCGCCGCAGGCCTCCATCCACGTGTCGAAGAGCGCCTGGGCCGAGCCTTCGACCTTCTCGTAGGGGCGCGTGCGGTAGAGGCACTGCATGAGCAGGTCGCCGTAGAAGAAGGAGTAGATGGCGCGGCGCAGCATCTCGGGGGAGACGCCGAAGCCGGGGTTGCTCTCGCCGCCGATGTCGTGGAAGCTGAGCGCGATGACGGGGACGTGCGCAAGGCCGGCCTCGCGCAGCGCCTTGCGGATGAGCGCGATGTAGTTGGTGGCCCGGCAGCCCCCGCCGGTCTGGGTGATGATGACCGCTGTGCGGTCCATGTCGTAGCGCCCGCTCGTCACCGCCTCCATGATCTGCCCCGTGACGAGGATGGAGGGGTAGCAGATGTCGTTGTTGGCGTACTTGAGCCCCGCGTCGACGGCACCGGGGTCCACCGAGGGCAGCAGCTCGAGGTTGTAGCCCACCTTCTTGAACACCTTGATGAGCAGCTCGAAGTGTATGGGCGCCATCTGCGGCGAGAGGATGGTCCACCCCTCCTCCTTCATCCCCTTAGTGAACCTCGGCTTCTCGATGGCGGTTGAGGGAGCGGGGCGGCCTGTCGCCACCCCCCCTTCCCCCTTTACCTCCGGCACGCACGCGTCCGCTACTCCCTCTCCGCTGCGGGCCGCCCCGCGCGAGCCAATACCTCGTGAGGGGTCGGGGGAGGGCGTCGGGGGCTGTGCGGAGCGAGACGGCTCGGGCGGAGGATTCGGGTGCGCAATCTGCACGTTTCGAGCGCCCGGGCAAGGCGCCAGTGGCGCCTTGCCAGCGAGAAAGGGGAGCGCTTGCGCGAACCCCCGTATGCGAAGCGGAGCTTGTTGCGCAGAATCCTCCGCCCGAGCCGTCGTTTCGCGGAGTAGCCCCCGACGCCCTCCCCCGACCCGGCGGGACGCCCCCTGCTCGCGCAGGGCGGCGAGGAGCGAGCGGACGCGGATGCGCGCGGCGCCGAGGTTGCTCACCTCGTCTATCTTGAGCACCGTGTAGAGCTTGCCCGCCGCCTCGAGAATCTCCTGCACCTGGTCGGTGGTGATGGCGTCGAGTCCGCAGCCGAAGCTGTTGAGCTGGATGAGGTCGAGGTCGCTGCGCAGCGTGCAGAGCTTGGCGGCGGCGTAGAGGCGGGAGTGGTACATCCACTGGTCGACGACGCGCAGCGGCCGCTCGGGCTTGACGAGGTGCGAGATGCTGTCCTCCGTGAGCACCGCGAGGCCGAAGCCCGCAAGCAGCTCAGGGATGGCGTGGTTGATCTCCGGGTCGATGTGGTAGGGCCGCCCGGCCAGCACGATGCCGTGGGTCCCGGTCTCCTCCATCCATGCGAGGGCGTCCTCGCCTGCGCGGCGGATGTCGCCCTTGAACGCCTCGTCCTCTGCCCAGGCGGCGTCGGTTGCCCGTGCGACCTCTGCCAGGCTGGGCGCTGCGCCCTTGGCCTCGGGATGCGCGGCAAAGTAGGCCGCAAGCTCCTCGTGCGCCCGCTCGATGAAGCGCTTGCGGTGGTCGTAGGGCAAAAAGGGGTTGAGGAAGGCCACGGGCGAGGTCCGCAGCTCCTCCACGTTGAGCTTGATGACCTCGGGGTAGCTGACGACGACGGGGCAGTTGAAGTGGTTCGGCGCACCCTCGTCCTCCCGGCGCTCGTAGCGGATGCAGGGCATGAAGACGAGGTCGATGCCACGCTCCGGCTTGAGCAGGTCCATGATGTGGCCGTGGCTGAGCTTGGCGGGATAGCACACGCTCTCCGACGGCATGGACTCGATGCCCGCCTCGTAGGTGGATTTGCGGGTCTCCTCGGAGAGCACCGTGGCGAAGCCGAGCTTGCGGAAGAACGTGAACCAGAACGGGTAGTTCTCGTACATGTTGAGGACGCGCGGCAGCCCCACGGTGGGGCGTGCGGCCTCGCTGGGGGCCAAGGGGACGTAGGGCCTGGCGGGCGTGCCCTCGAACAGGCGCCCGTTCTTGTAGGCGAACAGGTTGGGCAGGTCTGCTACCGGAGGCCTTATTCCCGCGCCCCTCTCGCAGCGGTTGCCCGTGACGAAGCGGCGGCTCTTGCCGGTCGCAGGGTCGGTGCCGAAGGTGGTGATGGTGAGGAGGCAGGCGTTGGAGCACTGCTTGCAGCGGGCGGTGGTATGTGTAGGGTCGAGGGCGGCAAGCTCGCGCGGCCCGAGGATGCTGCTCATGCGGTCTCCCGTGTGGTCTGCGGGCCGGCGGGCGAGCGGTGACGGTGGGGACGGTCCGCCTTGTGACGGCGGGGACGGTGGGGACGGCACGGTTTGTGACAGGGGGGACGGTGGGGACGGTCCGCCTTGTGACAGGGGGGACGG
>JAISGJ010000023.1 GCA_031263105.1 Coriobacteriales bacterium | reverse complement strand
CGCGGCCCCCCCCCCCCCCCCACGCGGTTGGAAGAATGTACGGTGCCGAGAGGGTGCCGTCCGCCAGCGCCGCCGAGCGGCGCGCGCGGCCGGGCCTGCTTGCGGCTGCCCGCACAGGGAACGCTCGGAACAGCAGAAGGGGAACCACCATGGAACACGCACACGCAGCGCCGCGCAAGGACGCGCCGCGCAAGGCACTGGCCTGCCTCCTGGCGGCCGTGCTCGCACTCTCGCTTGCGGGCGCGCCCGTCGCCTACGGGGCCGAGGCGGCAGACGGGCCGGGCACGGAGGCGGCCGCGGCCCCTGGGGCCGCGCAGGATGCTGGGGCGGGGGAGGATGTCGAGGGCGGCTTCGAGTTGGGCGCTGGGGCGGGGGAGGATGCCGGGGACGTCGTCTGGCCGGATGTTGCCCCTGCCGTCGAAGGAGACGCCGGCGGCGCACAGGGAGCCGAAGCCGGCACCGAGCCGGACGGCGACCCCGGCGACGTACAGGCCGCCGAGCCCGACAGCGCACGGGACGCAGAGCCCGCAGTCGGGCCGGATGCCGGGCCCGGCGTCGAAGGGGAAGCTGGCGACATCACACAGGGCACCGACTTTGACGCCGTGCGGGGTGTCTCCCAAGATGCGGAAGATTCCGTCGTGCCCCCTGCTGAGGCAGAGGGAGAGACGGGCGACCTCGTGCCCCTGGCGAGCTACACCATCGACGTGTCCGCCGGTGTCGCAAACGGCACGGGCTACACCTGGGACGCCACGACCAAGGTGATAACCTTCACGGCGGGTGCCAAGGGGAACACCTACGCCCTCATCCGCACCGGTGGCCAGAACGCCTTGGGCATCGTGGTGGCGGACGGTGTCAGCACTACACTCGTCCTCAAGGGTATCAGTCTCTTGACGAACCTCCCTTGCATCAGGTTGGAGGGGAGTGCGAGGCTGACCCTCACACTCGAGGGCGAGAGTAAGTTGGAGTCAAACGATGGTGCCGGGATAGAGGTGACGCCGAATGCTGCACTGACCATCCAAGGCAGGGGGAAGCTGGCGGTGGCGGGCAACAGTGACGCTGCTGGCATCGGCGGCACCAATGGCGGCACCAATGGCACGGTCGTCATCAAGGGTGGCACGGTCACCGCAACCTGCAACGGCAGCTGGGGTGGCGGCGCAGGCATCGGCGGGGGCGGCAGAGGCGGGGGCGGAGCCGTTACGATTTCCGGCGGCACGGTCACCGCGATTGGCGGTAGCGGCGGCGGTGCTGGTATCGGTGGCGGTGACGGTGGTTCGGGTGGCACTGTCACGATTTCCGGTGGCACTGTCACCGCGAGCGGCAATACTTGGAACGGTACCGACGGCGCAGGCATCGGCGGCGGTGAGGGCGGCAATGGGGGCACGATTGTCGTCAACGGCGGCACTGTCACCGCGACCGGAAGTGCAGATGGTGCTGGTATTGGTGGTGGCGGCGGCGGCGGCGGCGGGAGCATAAGCATCAGCGGCACAGCTCACGTCTCGGCGACCGGCAGCGGCGGTGCTGGTATCGGTGGCGGTGACGGTGGTTCGGGTGGCACCATAACCATCAGCGGCGCGGCTCACGTCACGGCGACCGGCGGCGGCGGCGCGGGCATCGGCGGCGGCGGCGGCGGCGGCGATGGCGGTGCCATAACCATCACGGGCGGCACGGTTATCGCGACCAGCAACAGTTGGGGGGCGGGCATCGGCGGGGGCGACAACGCTGGCTGGCTCGATGATGCCGGTACCGGAGACGGCGGTATTATCACAATCTCCGGCGGCACGATCACAGCGAGCGGCGAAAACGGCCACGGTGCCGGTATCGGCGGCGGCGACGGCGGAGGAAAGGGCGGCACCATCACAATCTCCGGCGGCACGGTCACGGCCACCGGCAGCGGTCGCAGCAGCTGGGGCGGCGGCGCTGGCATCGGCGGCGGCAACGAAGGATCGGGCGGCACCATAAGCATCACCGGCGGCACGGTCTGGGCGATTGGCGGCAAAAACGACGAATACAGCAACGGCGATCGTTCCGGCGCCGGAATCGGCGGTGGCCACGAAGCCATCGGCGACCCCTCCACCTCCGTCTCCATCGCGCCCGCCGCCACGGTTCGCGCGTTCGCCAAGGACGCGGCCACGCCGGCCATCGACGCCTACTACGGCAACGTCGGCACCGGGCACTACGTGCTGGCCTACCTGGAGACGGCGCCCTACCCGCGCACCCTCGCCTACTACGCGGCAGGCTCCGCCTCGCGCACGGGCTCCGTCTCCCTGCCTGCGGACTACTCCTCCTTCGCCTACACGACCGGCTCCGCCGTAGCGGGGACGCACCGCATCTTCGCCTGGCAGGCCTCGCCGCTCTCCTACCTCGGGCGGGCCGAGCGCGTGTACGACTCCTCGCCCGACATCGCCTCCACCCTGAACGCGGCCCCCGTGGCGCTCAAGCTCAACGCGAGCGCCGCGGCCCGCCCGCCCGACTGGCAGTACACGGTCAGGCTCGACGCGAACGGCGGCAAGGTCGGCAAGGCGGCGTCCGCCTCTCTGAAGAGGGCGAAGGGCTCCGCGCTCGGCGCGCTGCCCACGCCCACGCGCACGGGCCACACCTTCCTCGGCTGGTACACGGGCAAGACGGCGGGCACGAGGGTCACCGCCTCGACGAAGGTCACGGGCGACGCGACCTACTACGCCCACTGGAAGAAGGGCGTCTGCACCGTCAGGCTCGACGCCAACGGCGGCAGGATGCCCGCCAAGACAGCCTCCTCCTTCAGGCGCACCTACGGCACGGCGCTCGGCGCGCTGCCCGCGCCCGCCCGCGCAAACTGCACCTTCCTCGGCTGGTACACCGCAAAGTCCAAGGGCACGAAGGTCACAACCGGGACGAAGGCCACCCGCAGCGTCACCCTCTACGCCCGCTGGAAGGCAAACGGCCCCATCGTCACCTTGAACGCCAACGGCGGCAAGGTCGGCAAGTCCGCCAGGGCGTCCCTGGTGCGCGCCAAGGGCGCGGCCATCGGCAAATTGAGCACGCCGAAGCGCACCGGCTACATCTTCAAAGGCTGGTTCACCGGCAAGGCAAAGGGCACGAGGGTCACGGCCGCCACGAAGGCCACAAGGAGCGTCACCCTCTACGCCCACTGGAAGGCCAAGAGCTACACCGTCAAGCTCAACGCCAACGGCGGCAAGCTCGGCAAGTCCGCGATTTCCTCCACAAAGAGGTCCTACGACGCCAAGTTCGGCAGGCTCGCCACGCCCAAGCGCACAGGCTACAAGTTCGATGGCTGGTACACCAAGAGGTCCGGCGGCACCAAGGTGACGGCCTCGACGAAGGCCACCCGGGCCGTCACCCTCTACGCGCATTGGAAGCGGGCGAGATAGCGGGAGGGCGCCGCTGTCGTCACCCTCGCCAACGCAGACAAGGAACCGTCCCCTCGTATCATAATCATCGTCTCCTCTCGGAGACTTTCAGTCCTATATTTACCGCTTTGTGAATATGGGACATGATTGCTCGATGGCAGGAATCGTACTTCGTCCTGTCTGTTCGATGCGGGTATTCCTCAATCGCCTGCATTGCCTTTATAATGGGTTCGACTCGATTATGAGGGAAGGTGCAGCGATGTTGACCCATGAGGACATACGGTCGGGCGTGCAGGGCCTGGCGGGCGATTACCCCATCGTCCGCGTGTCGTACTTCGGCTCCTATGCCGACGGGCGCGCCACCGACGGCAGCGACCTGGACGTCTTGGTCGAGTTTGCGACCCCTGCGGTCTCCCTGCTCACGTTGTTGGAGATCAAATACCGCCTCGAGGACGCCCTGGAGGTGCCGGTCGATGTGGTCCATGCCCCTGTCCCGGAGGGCTCCCTGCTCGAGGTCTGTAACGAGGTTCCCGTCTATGCTGCGTAGGGACAAGGTCGTTCTGGAGACAATAGACAAGGACATCCCCGCGCTTCAGAGCCAACTGATGTCCATCCTCGCCCAGCACCGCAACAGCTAGCATCCGCCGCTCCTTCGAGGTGCTGCCCGGCGCCCGCGTGCTCGTTGCGGAGGACGTCGTGACCACCGGTGGCTCGGTGCGTGAGGTCTGCCGCCTCGTAACCGCCCAGGGAGGGGAGCCCGCAGCCGTCCTCACCCTCATCGACCGAGGCTCCGCCTCCGCCTTCCCCGTGCCCTACTTCCCCCTCCTGCGCCTCAAGGTCCCCTCTGCCCTGCCGGAGACTGCCCCCTCTGCCAGCAAGGCATCCCCCTGACCTCCCCCGGCAGCCGCAAACTCAAGGGGTAGCGGAGGCTGCCCTCGGAAGGGCTAGAGGCCCAATACCTCGCGCAGGGCGTTCTCGACTTGAATCATGTATTCCGTCGGCAGGTGGCCGATGTATTCCTCCAACTGCCATTTGTCGATGGTCATCAGCTCGGTCAACCGGACGACAGAATCCCTCGAAAGCCCCGATGCCTCTTTTGGGACGAAGACCGCCCTATGGGTTCGGGCATCGAGGTTGGACGTAAGCGCCCCGCCGACCACCGTTCCGATGGCCGTGTGCGATATCTCGTCGACTTGGACGATAAGGAGCGGGCGCAGTTTTGCCGGTGCCCTGCTCTCTACAGGCCCGAAGTCGACCCAGTAGATGTCCCCACGGCTTGCGCTCGCCACTCGTCGTCCCCGTGGCGCCGGAGCATCATCAGCGAGTTCAGGCGCGTGACGTCCTCTGTGGCGAAGTCGGTGTCACGGTCGACGGGGATCACCAGGAACTGATCCCCGGCATAGTGCGGGAAGAGGGAGCGCAGCCGCTCGAGGGACGTCAGCTCCTTGGCACTGAGAACCTTTGCCGAGTCATGGTATTGGGCGACAGCGTCCATGCTGCATGTCCTTCCTGCCTCGCATTCCATTGTCAGGATGATACCACACGACCTGCCGTCATGGCACCGCCGTGCTCCAAACGTAATCCTTGGGCATTGCATCGGCAAACCACGCCCGAATTCCCATTTTTTCTCCTTTACCTACTTGACAGGGGGGGGGGGGGGGGGGGCCCAATGTATCAGGAATGGTGCGCGGACCCGAGGCTGCCCTTTTTCAGGGGGCGGAGGGGGACCCGGGGCATCGATGCCCGCGCACGGGGTGCGGGCCTGACACGGAAGGGGCTCCGAACATGAAGCAAGCTGCCACGCCACAGACGACTCCCACGAAGGGCGCGTCCGCCCTGCTCCGCCTCCTGCTCGCGGTGGTGCTCGCCTTGGGCGGCCTCGTCGGCGCCGCCCCCGCCTTCGCCGACGAGCCTGTTGGGGAGGGCGGCGCTGCGCAGGCAGCGGTTCAGGGCGATGGGGAGGAGGGCGGCGACGCGACGGGCACGCCGGACGGCGCGGGCACGTCGAACGGCGATGGCGCAGACGAGCCCGTCACGGAACCGGAAGACGAGCCTGTTGCAGGGGAGGAGAGCGAGCCAGCTGCAGGGCCGGATGCGCCCGTCGCCCCCAAGCCGGATGCCGCGCCTACCGCCGAGCTGCCCGCGTTGCCTGCTGCGCAGGCGGATGTCGCAGAAGAGGGTGCAGAAACGCTCCTTCCCGCAGCGGCCCAAGACGATGGGGAGGAGGGCGGGGAGGCGCAGGCGGACGGCGATGCCGGTGCCGCAGGCGAAGGCGCCGAGGTCGCGCCCCTCGCCGCAGGCAACTCCCTGGGGAGCGCCGTGCCCTGCGCGTTGGGGACGACGGTCAACGGCGCCATCTCGGCACCGAAATCTGACCCAGAAGCGGACTTCTACAGCTTCACCCTCGCGTCCTCCGGCAGGCTCTCGTTGGAGTTCGATACAGAGAGCCTCGAGAATGCCGCCCTACGTGTGTACGACATCGACGGAACCATCCTGTGGAACAACGGAGGCTACATATTGTTTGGTACGTCCTTTATAGGGAGCTTGGGATGGAATGATACCGCAAAAAAGGCGCACCTCAGCATTTCGCTTTGGCTGAACAGCGGCACGTACCGCTTCGGCGTGATAAAAGTTGACAACTACACGGGCGCCTACTCCTTCAGGCTGTCCGCCACGTCTTCCAACGAGAGCTTCAAGGAGGGCCACCTCGGCTCCGACAACACCTTCTCCGCAGCGAACCCGATTGCCCTGGGGGCCACCTACAGGGGCCAGGTGTCGTATGCCGCCGACCCTGCTGACTTCTACAGCTTTCTTCTCGCGTCCTCGGGCAAGCTTTCGGTCGAGTTCGACACGCAGAGCCTTGCGTGGGCGAACTTACTTGTATACGACATCGACGGAACCGTTGTGTGGGAGAACAGCCGCTACACCGGGGATCTGGGCTGGAACGACACCGCAAAGAAGGCCAGCTACCGCAGCTCGGTCTGGCTGCATGGTGGCTCGTACCGCTTCTGCGTCAAGAAGTATTCCGACTACACGGGCGCCTACTCCTTCAGGCTGTCCGCCACGTCCTCCAACGAGAGCTTCAAGGAGGGCTACCTCGGGTCGAACAACACCTTCGCCGCAGCGAGCCCCATCGCCCTGGGGAGGACCTACAGGGGCCAGTTGTCGTATGCCGCCGACCCCGCCGACTTCTACAGCTTCGCCTTCGCGTCCTCCGGCGTGCTCACGGTCGCGCTCGACACGCGAACCCTCACGAACGCGACCCTCCTCCTGTACAACAGCAAGGGAGACGTCGTGTGGGAGGACAGGGGCCTCGGCTGGGACGACACCGCCAAGAGGGCGAACTACCGCGCCTCGGTCCCGCTGAAGAGGGGCGCGTACCGCTTCTGCGTCGAGAGCAACGGCAGCACGGGCGCCTACTCCTTCAAGCTGGAGAAAGCCAAGGTCCACACCGTCAAGCTCAGCGCCAACGGCGGCAAGCTGCGCAAGGGCGCGGCCTCCTCCGTCAGGAGGAGCCATGGCACGGAGCTCGGCAAACTCGCGACCCCGAGCCGCGCCGGCCACGACTTCCTCGGCTGGTACACCGCCAAGGCCGGCGGCAGGAAGGTGGCCACGACCACGAAGGTGACCAAGAACGTCACGCTTCACGCCCACTGGAAGGCCAAGGTCCACACCGTCAGGCTCGACGCCAACGGCGGCAAGGTGAAGGGCTGGTACTCCGTCGCGACCGTCAAGAGGGCCCACGGCTCCAAGCTCGGCAGGCTCGCCGTCCCCAAGCGCCCGGGCTACGCCTTCCAAGGCTGGTACACCGCCAAGCACGGCGGCAAGCGGGCGGGCGCCGCCACGAGGGTCGCCAAGAGCGTCACCCTCTACGCCCACTGGAAGCGGGCGTGGTAGCACAGGGGCGCAGCGGCCGCTGTCGTCTCCCTAACGCACATCTGCTCCGTCCGCTTCCGTGCCTCAGGCAGGAGTGTGTATAGTGGGTGGCAGAAATCACCGACGCGCTTGCGTTGTGGCACGGCGTGGTAACCAGCTTTGCTGCAATATGGGGAACTTGGAACACCGTTATGGGCAAAGGTGAAATCATACTATACAGGCCACAGGACGACGACGTGGCAATTGATGTTCTCGTCGAGAGCGAAACCGTCTGGCTCACGCAGGCTCAGATGGCGGAGCTGCTTGAAACCACAAAATCCAATGTCAGTATGCACATAACAAATGCGTTCAAAGAAGGCGAGCTTGCGAAAGATGGCGTGGTCAAGAAATTCAGGATTTCTGAATATAATAAGAAGCCCACAAACTTCTACAACCTCGATGTAATCATCTCTGTCGGCTACCGCGTCAAATCGCAGCGTGGCGTTCAGTTCCGCCGTTGGGCAACGCAGGTGTTGAAGGAGTACATACTGCGCGGCTACGCGGTCAACCATCGCATTGAGCGTTTGGAGTACCAGATGACCGAAACAGTGAGCCGCGTCAGCGAAACGGAGAGGCAGATTGAGTTCTTCGTCAAGACCGCCCTGCCGCCAGTTGAAGGCATCTTCTGCGACGGGCAAATCAAGGACTTGGGGAAGAAGATGTTCGCGTTCTCCAAGATGGAGGTAGAACCCACTGAGCTTTTGAAGAGCGCCTGATTAGCCAGACAACCTGCAGGCGGGGCGGATTATGTGCTTGCCTGAGACGGCCTTCTCAAAGTGCGACAAAACCTCCTTCCCTTTGTGCTGCATGCGGATTCGTCAGCTTTGTGCGGGGGTCAGGTTCAGGTGAATGGTGCCCCCAGCGTGCCCCCAGCTTTCTTGTCAAATCTGATTCAGGGTCTCATATTCTGGTAGAATGGTCCCATGAAAAGTCACGACCTACGAAACGACCCCTTGTTCTTGCGGAACCAACAGTTCATGGTTGGCACTTTTGACATGCCCTTCGTCTATTCGCAGGAGGTTGAACTCGATAATCTCTCCCTCATCGGCTTCAACAACATAAAGAGCTGTGAGCAAGGAACCAACAGAGACAAGACGGTTCACTTCTTCTTGGATGACCACAAGTTCGATGAGGTTTGGAACAAGCCGGAACAGGAGCTTGAAAGACTGGCGCAGTACTTCCAGCTGCTGTCGCCGGACTTCAGCGTATATGCCGACATGCCCAAACCGCTCCAGATGTACAACACGTTCAGGAGCCGTTGGTGCGCCTCATACTGGCAGTTCAACAAGCTGCTGGTCATACCGACCGTGTCTTGGGGAAGTGAGGACACCTATGATTTCTGTTTCGATGGGATAGAAGCGGGCTGTGTCGTGGCTGTGTCGACGATAGGGGCGGGCGATAGCCAAAGGGAGTTCTTGGCAGGATTCAAGCAGATGTGCGAGGCCATCAGACCGAACGCTGTCCTGAATTATGGCACCTTACTTGACGGAATGGGCGACTATGCCAAGATAGTGACCGTACCCTACAGGCATGGAAGCAACAGGAACGATAGCTGAAGGCCAGTAAAATGAAGGCTTGCCCGATTTGTGGGTTCAAGACGCTCCGGGTCGATGAAATCCATGACATCTGTCCTGTCTGTATGTGGGAGGATGACCCAATCCAAGTTGACGACCCAGATTTCTGGGGTGGCGCGAACAGCCTTAGTCTGAATGACTATAGGGCTCAGTGGATCGCCGAACACAAACGCAGCGTGCCGGAAGAACGAACAAAGGTAGCCGTTTGACTTTGTGCTGTTGGCCCTCGAATGTGACCTGCGACACCTCGGTGCCCTTTGCCGAACACTATGCTATCTGTTGCTTGTTGACGGTCTGGTAGATTTCGTTCATCTGTAGCTGCATGCGCTCCAACTTGTCGTTGAGCTCCTCAAGGGCCGACAGGGGGACAAGGTCGGCAGGCTGCAGGCTCTCTGCGTCGGCCAGTGTCGCCGCGATGTACTCGTCCGTTATCTCTCGGCCGCTCGTCCTTGTCCTCATCGTTTGTCTCCTCTGTCCAACCTGTTCACAAAGTGTTTTCGGGCCGGTTTCATGGCGTGTACTATCAAAACCCCTTCATCGGTGTTAAGGGCAACCAGTTCAACCGGGGTTCCGTTCTCGCCCAGTCCTACATAGAAACGCCTGTCCTTGTCTTTGTCGTCGAGGAAGTAGACTTCCTGCGCGTTGAAATAGGCACTCTTGACCTCATGCTCTGTCAGGCCATGTTTGAGTGCGGTATGCCAGACCGTTACGCGCGGCTCGTACACAGGCATAGACTTCCCTTCAAGGCGCACAGTCGTTTACGGGTTCAAAGTGTAGCATATTTCCCCACCAACACCGGACCGGGGGGGGGGGGGGGGGGGGGGTTACGGGGTGGGCTGAGGGGGCGGGGCCGGGGGGGCCCGCCCCCCCCCGCC
>JAISGJ010000236.1 GCA_031263105.1 Coriobacteriales bacterium | reverse complement strand
TTGTCCCGCCAAGTGGGCGCCAAAGAAAACTATGTGAACCCCAATGGTCCACCTGCGCGCACCGTGCCTTTCCCCCACCCCGGCCCCCCCCCCCCCCCCCCCCCCCCGGGTGAAGAAGCCGGTCTATAAGCGTCCCTGGCTCTGGATCCTCGTCGTGGCCGTCATCGGCATCGGCATAGCGGCGGCGAGCAGCGGCGGCGGCGAGGACGCGCCTCCCGCCGACAGGCCCGTGGCGGAGGAGCCGGGCGGGGCCACGGGGGCGGCGGCTCCCGACGCGGAGGAGCCCGAGCCGGAGCCCGGCCCCGACCCGCAGAACCTCCCCGTCGGCACGGCCTACGAGGTGCAGGACGGGCTGACCGTCTCGGTCGACGCGGTGGAGGCGGGCTGGTACGACTACGAGGACAAGCCCGCGATACAGGTGACGGTGTCCTACACGAACGGCTCCGACCGCGAGCACTCGTTCAACCCGTTCGACTGGCAGGCGCAGACCGTGAGCGGCGTGCGGGACAGCACCGCCTTCATGGTCGAGGGGGCGACCGACGAGATGTCGTCGGGGAACCTCGCGCCCGGCGGGTCCTTCACGAAGCACCTGTACTTCCTCGAGGAGGACGGGATAGCGAAGCTGCTCTACGGGAACAGCATCTTCTCGAGCGAGCAGGACTACGTCGCGTGGAGTGTCGGGCAGTAGCCTCTGGGCCGCAGCGGGCGAGGGGGAGGGGGCCGGAGGGGCCGGAAGGCGGAGAGGAGAAGAGAGGGAGCATGGGCGAGAAGGACTACAGCAGGTGGATGCCCGTCAAGGCGGGGGTGAACAACGCGGGCCGCCACGCGTCGTTCAAGGAGCGCGACGTCTTCTGGACGAGCATCGGCGAGAACGTCGGGTTCGAGGAGGACGGGAAGGGGCCCATGTTCCGCCGCCCGGTGCTGGTCGTCAAGAAGTTCAACGACTGGCTGTTCTGGGGCGTCCCGCTCTCGACCACCAGGAATCGCGGGAGGCACTACCACGAGGTCACGGTCAAGGGAAGGCCGAGCGTCGCCCTCCTGAGCCAGGCCGGGGTCTGGGACAGCGCGAGGCTGGCGAACAAGACGGGGATGGTCGGCCAGGAGGAGTTCGACGCCCTGAAAAGGAAGCTGGCCGAGCTGCTGCTCGGCCAGTCCTGTTAGCCCCACGCTCTCGCGGGGGCGATCCCGAAGGAATTTGTACGGAGATTGTAGCACGGACGCAGGGGGCGTGTCAAAGCAGGCGCAGAGAACGGCCACAGGAGGCGCACGATGAGCATCTACAGGACCAAGACCGGCTACCGCGTCCAGGTGGACATCGGCACCAGGCCCGACGGCAGCCGCGACCGCAAGACGGCCTCGTGCAGGACGGCGAAGGAGGCCAGGAGGGCCGAGATCGACCTGCAGATGCTCAAGCGCGACCTGCGGGGGCGCTCGAACCGCATCACGCTCTCCGCGTACATCGACGGCCACTTCCTCCCGGACAAGGAGGAGATACTGCGCAAGAACACCCTCGCCGGGTACAGGCGCGACATAGAGCTGAGGATACGCCCCTGGCTCGGCGGGCGCCTGATAGGGGACGTCACGCACTCGGAGATACAGAGGATGCTGTCGGCGTGCGACACGGCGAGCATCGCCGAGAACGCCCGGGACACGCTGCGCTGCGTCCTGTCCCACGCCGTCGACAACGAGGTGCTCGCCCACAACCCCGCGGCCGGCCGCTACAGGATGCCGCCGAAGGAGAGCACGCGCGACCGCAGGGGCGAGTGGCTCACGTCGTTCGGCGAGCACAGGAGGGTGATCGGGCTCGCCGGGGACGCCGAGACGCGGGCGCTGCTCGTCCTGGGCCTGTGCTTCGGGCTGCGCAAGGGCGAGATACTGGGGCTCGAGTGGGGGCACGTCGACTTCGGCAGGCGCGAGATACATGTGAGGCAGACCTACACGTACACGGTCGGCGAGCCGGACATGACGCCGCCGAAGACGAGGCAGTCGCGGCGCACGGTCCCCATGACCGACTTCGCCTTCGGGCAGATGGTCGCGCTGCGCGACTGCGGCGGCGTCACCCGCATCGCCGGCCCCGTGGCCGACCACGGCGGCCGCCCGGTGAAGCCGCGCCGCGCCACCACCCTCATCGAGCGCTTCAGGGAGGCGCACGACGTCCCGAGGATAAACATGAGCACGCTGCGGCACTCCTTCGCGACCGCCGCGATCCGGGCGGGCATCGACGTCGCGTCCGTCTCCAAGTGGCTCGGGCACACCGACGTGACCACCACGCTGAACCGCTACGTCCGCCCCCTGCTGACGGACCTCAAGGAGGACGCGAAGGCGATCGACCGGGCCTACGCGAGGGCAGCGAACGGCACCTGACGGCACACCCAAAACGCGTTTGTGCAGGCAGATGCACTATGCCCCGGCCTTCGAATCCCTGTCCCTCCGCCACCCGGCTTTGTGGGAAAACCCCGTTTTGCGAGGCAGGCGCCACAATCTTACGCCCCGCGTCACCCCGCGACTTACCACGACAACGGCACATCACGGCACATCTTGACACCCGATGGCACAGGATGGCACACGGCGGCGGGGGCCGGCTCCGGGCACAAAAAAAACGGCCCCCGCCCGGACGATCCGGACGGGGGCCTGACTCTGCTGCGGCCTACCTGACGCACTCGGCAAAGACGTACCTGCCCTCGCCGACGCGCACCCACCCGTCCAGCCGCTCGAGGACGTCCAGCGCGTCGCCGCGCCGGACCGCGCCGACGACGTTGGAGAGGTCGTCGAGCCTCCGGGGCGTGGAGCGGACGTGCGCCTCCCTCGGGATCACCGTGACCTTCTCGCCCGCCTTCGGGGGCTTCGCCCCTTCGGGGGCGTCCGACGGGACGTAGGGCACCACGCGCGCACGGCCGGTGGTGAGCTCCGTCCCAGGGAGGGCCACGGTCGCCCCGTTGAGGGTGACGCCGTTGACGGGGCCGGTCACGGCCTTGCCCTTGGTCCTGCCCATGACCTACCTCCCGCCTGCGGCGAGGTCGACGACCGTTCCTGTGCCTATGCAGGCAAGGCTCCAATAGCCGTCCCCGTGGTCGTATATGACGAACTTCTGGGCGGCGGTCGCGTTGGCCGCGTACAGCTGAAGGGCCGCCCCGTCGTCTTTCGATGCGGCCTTGACGTCGAGCCTCAGCCCCTTCCCGTTGCCGGTGCAGGGCACTATCTGCAAAGGGGCCGCCCATGCAGGGACGTACTTACGGTCGGCATAGTGCACCAGCTTGAACTGCTGCCTCGCGGCGTTCGCCATCCTGGGCTGGGCCTGAATGAGGACGCCCGCCCTGTGTGCGCCGCCTGCGACCCCGAGGAAGTACCCGGGCTTGGCCTTGCTCTCCAGCGTGTAGGCGTTCTCCGCCACGAGGACGGGCCTCCACATCTGGGCGTCGGTGCCGTTGTACGCGTACATCTGCACCTTCTTCTCTTTTGTCACGGGAACCTCCATGTACTTGTTGACCAATGCCACGAACCTGTCCATGTTGCGGAGCATCCACGGCCCGGGGCAGGCCGTCGCGGAGTACATCTGGTGCCAGCACACGTTCACGCCCTTGACGGCGGGGCCCAGGCCGTGACGCTTGAGGATGTCCGCCACGAGCTGCGCCGCCGTGTCGAATGTGGCCTCCGACACCGGCCAGTCCGGCGCGCCGCCCGCGTCCACCAGCTCCATGCTGACCGTGCTGATGTTGCTCGCCCAGCTCCCGTCCGACCACGGCACGTCCGTCTCGGGCAGGTACTGGTGCACCTGCCCGTCCTGCACGCCGTAGTGGGTGCTCGCGCTGCGGCCCGGCGTCCGGAACGTGTTGTCCACCCCCTGCAGCGAGGTGCCCGCCGCGTGGTGGACGGTGGCGTGCGTGACGCGCCCGCCCTGCGCGGCGCGGTTCCGCGTGTAGTTGGAGGGGTCGGCGGGGATCTGCACGATATCCAGGCTCATGACGCCACCTCCTCGGGCATGTCGTCGCCCGGCCCCATGGCCTCGATCTCCTCCTGGCCCATGGCCCCGTCAGCGGTCTTGTCTTCCATGTCACTACCTCTCTCTCTAGTCGGTGCCTTCCGGCCCTGCCTGTGCGCCCTGCGCCGGGCTGTAGTTCGCCAGCCCGAACACGCCCGATATCGCGCCCAGGAACGTCCCCACGGCCTCCAGCGTGTAGGTCACCTGCTCCGTGCAGGGGGCCCCCCACACGTTCATCAGCGCCACGGCCAGAATCACGCTCGGGGCGTATATGGCCGTCACGTAGTACAGGTACTTGCGCTTCCCGATTGCTAAAAGGTTCATGTCGATTCACCTCCCTCCCGTCCTCGCCGCTCATGCCCGTCCCACGTGCCGAGCCTCTCTGCGATGAGGCCCCGCTCGTAGGACTCGTGCCACTCCGCCACCACCTTGTCGAGGTAGGTGTTGCCCTTCATGGCCTTGTAGTCGTCGTAGTCCGACCTGATGGCCTCGGCCTTGTGGGGGGCGTGGCGGATGTTGTTGAGTATGGTCTCGCGCAGCACCTTGCACTCGACGGCCTCGATGCCGAGAACGACGCGCAGGTACGCGAAGAGCCTCCTGCGGGCCGCGAACAGCGCGGCCGCCAGCGCGAGGGTAGAGGTCGCGCCCAGGTCGCCCACGAGGTCGAGGATCGCCTTGAGCTCCGTCATGCCTGCGCCCCCCTCCCCTCCAGCGCCGCCACCCGCGCCCGCAGGTCCTTGACCTGCTCCACGAGGTAGCCCGTCACGGCGGCCCACTCGATGGCGTCGGGGCGGCCCTCGGAGTCGAGCGTGACGTACAGGCCGCCCAGCGCGTCGGACACGTCCTCGGCCACCAGGCCCGCGTAGCGGCCCTCGTCGATGCCCAGGTCGTCCCGGGCGGGCTCCCATGTGCAGAGCATGAGGCCGTCCACCGCGCCGAGGTCGGCCTCCTGGGGCTCGATGTTCTTCTTGTAGCGCCGCGAGGAGGTCGAGCGGTACAGCTGGCCGGTGGAGCCGACGGACACGTTCGCCCCCGCAGAGGTCGTGTCGGCGTACGCGCTCGGCACGAAGGTGTGGAGCGCCCGGAGGTAGAGGGGGCCCGTGCCGCTGCCCTCGCCCGCGATGACCTGGAGCGTCCAGCTCCCGCTGCTGTTGATGATGCGCGAGGTGTAGTCCGAGCCGCCGAGCGAGTGGAAGTCTATGTAGGAGTTTGCGTTGGCCCCGACGTTCTGGCTAAGCTCGAGCGCACCCACGTTGCGGACATCGGCCTGTGCGCCCAGGTTCTCCCGTGCGCCGGCCGCGTCGGACGCGCCCGTGCCCCCGTCACCCCGGCCCAGCGGGATGGCCGAGGACGACAGCGAGCCGTTGCGGTAGACGACGAAGAGGTTGCTCGTGTCGGCGTCCCCCGACCACGCGAGGCCGGGGGCGTTGGAGCCCGGCGGCAGGTACAGCAGCTTCTGCTTGGCGGCGCCCGTCTTCGGGAAGCCCAGGTTCGTCCGGGCATCGGCCGCGTTCCGGGCGTCCGTGCCGCCGTTGGCCACGGACACGGGCAGGGAGAGGTCCGTGCCGTCCAGCGTCAGGGCGGAGAGGTACACCGGCCCGTTGAAGAACGACGGCCAGTCGACCTCGAGCCCCTCCTTCTCCGACACCTTGCCGACGGCGATGCCCTTGCCGCCCGCCCTGAAGTCCATCGCGACGTGCGCGGTGGGCACCAGGACGCTCGTGAAGACGCTGCCGAAGGCGTCGGCGAGCGTGAACGCGACCTCGTAGCTGCACTCGGCCGAGGCCCCGGACAGCCAAAGGGGCGTGCCGGGCGTGTACGGCCCGACCGTCCAGTCCTCCGTGCCGACCCGCCGCCGGTGCCAGGCGCGGGAGAACGTGTTCTTGCCGTCGACGGGCGAGACCCTGTCGGTGACGAGGACCCGGATGAACGTGCCGTCGTCGGAGGCCGTGCCCGACGCGTCGCCGGTCGTCCACCGTTGGGCCGAGACGGACGTGATCTCCGGGGGCGACCACGGGAGGACCGTGAACGCCCGTGACTCGGCTAAGGCCTCGCGCCCACGGCTGTCCTTGACCTTGCCACGGCATTCGACGTTGCCAGCAGGCAGGTACCCCGTCGTCAAGGTGTAGGACGCGCCCCCCGCGCCCGAGAACAGGACGTCAGCGGTTAGGAGGCGGTTCACAGAAAGCGTCTTGAGCGCTATGGCGGAGCCGTTGGAGCCCGCCGCCGACGGCAGCGAGAGCGTGGCCCTTGACTGGCCCTGCACGTAGACGCCCCAGCCCGCAGGCACCCGCCCGTCGACGCGGGCGACTCCGAGCGCCCCCGCCGTGGGCAGGTAGCTGCTCGGCACCGTCAGGGTGAAGGGCACGGTCACGGAGCCTGTCTTGGTCGCGCCGTTGTAGGTGTCCACCGTGACCGTGCCTGACGCCGAGGTCGCGGACGGCGCGGCGTCCGCCCATGACGCGGGGACGGTGTAGGAGGCCGATGTCGCCACCCTCGTCGAGGACGCCTTGTGGGAGCCCACCTGCCAGGTCACGGTGTGGGTGAGGAACGCCGCGCTCCGGGCGATGGAGACCGCGACCGCCGCGCCGAAGGACGTGGCCTGCACGCCCGCCGTGGACCTCGCTGGCATCCCGACGCCGAAGGATGCGCTCCCCTCTCCTATGACCTCTGTGCTCTGGTAGACCGTGACCGTGCACGTCGCCCCGACGTACTGCCCCGACGTGAGCGCCCCGGCCCACGCCGGGTCCATCCCCAGCGAGGCCGAGGGGCCGGTGCCTGTCTGTGTGGTCGTGTGCCCGTTGACCGACCAGACCACCTTGCGGACCTTGTCGCCCGGGATGCCCTCCATCGTCGCCGTCGCTGTGGATCCGAAGAGGGCGTTGCCGATCCTCACATTGACGTTATTCATGACGTCACCCCTTCCAGACCAGGGACAGGTTGCCGGAGGAGCGCGGCTCGAAGCGGAACGAGCCCAGGTCGAGCGCGTTGACGACGGTGGCGTTGTGGATGTGCATGTCGTCGTTGTCTATCCACGCGACCGCCGCCGTGTCGGCGGACGGGTCGGAGGGCGGCGCGTCGGCGGTTATGGAGCGGACGCGGAACGACGCCTCGTCGATGAAGACCTCGTACCTGCCGAGGTCCCCGTCGACGGACTTGCGTATGTGGACGCCGGCGGCGTCGATGAGGAGCGAGGTGTTCATGCCGTCGATGCGGCTCGTCAGGGCGTCGTCGAGGTCGGCTATGACGGCCGTCAGCTCGCCCACGCTGAGGGAGATCGACTCGGCGTTCTGCTCGATGAGGCTCTGGAGCTCGGTGACCTTCGAGAAGTAGTCGGCGGACGCCGTGTAGGTGTCCTGCACCCAGAGCTGTATGTTGTCCTGGGTGCGGACGATCTGGGCGTTGACGTCGACGAGCTCGCCCTGGACGCGCCTGATCTCCTCGAGGGTCAGGACCTTGGCCTCGTGCTGGCGCCTCTCGCTCGCGGGCACGACCGACCCGTGGCGGGGGTTCGCGCCGGCGCTGCGCAGGTCCTGGGGGGCGTGGTACCTGAACACGATGCCCGTGAGCAGCACGTCCCGCCCGTCGATGGTCACCATGTCGCCCGCGTCAAGCGCGGGGTTCCCCGCATACGACCACTGCCCGGGGACGTAGGCCAGCCCCTCGACCGCCCCGTACATGTTCGCGACCGTCTGGTAGTGGTCGGTCGCCTCGCCCACGTCGAAGAACGGGTTGCCCCGCACCGCGAGGTTCAGCCCGTCGTTCGGCTCCCCCGCCACCACTATCACGTCGGTGCCGCTCTCGCAGGACAGGGACGTGTGGCGGCTCACGTAGTCGGCCGGCGCGAGCGAGTAGCACCGCCCCTTCGGGACGACGGCCACGGGGGCCGTCCCGAACGCCCTGACCTCCAGCTCCCCCGCCCTGTTGATGACGGCGAACCCCGCCAGCGCCTGGGCGACGTGGCAGAGCGCGTCGCGCCAGTTCGCGTCCGCGCCGGCCACGGGCATCTCGAGCGTCGCCGTGCCGTTCGGCATCGCCTCGACCTCCTCCTCGCTCTGGGCGAGGCGCAGGCCGCAGGCCCCGCAGAGGTCCGTGAGCCACCGGTAGGGGGTCCCCGACGCGGCCCCGAGCGCTGCGGGCACGTCGGTCCTGCACATGTCGTCGACTGCGGACACGACGAGCGCGTCGCCCTTGGACACGGCCTCGGTGACGGTGAAGGCGCCGAGGGGGACCGTCGTGTCCCCCAGCACGAAGGCGAGGACGGCCGACGCCCCGTAGAGCGCGTAGCGGTCGAGGGCGAGCCCGAGCAGCGTGGCCTTCAGCGACGCCGCCATGGCAGCGCCCAGGGCGAGGGACTCGCCCGTCACGCAGTCGTAGGACACGGACACGGAGCCCGCGAGGAACGACGCGTCGGACAGGGCGTGCACGGAGCCGTCCCCGAGCGTCAGGGTGCCTGCGAGCGCGTATTCGCGGTCGTTGCCGTCTATGGCCTCCTTGTAGGCGTCGGGCACAGGGTACATGCGTGTCTCTCCTCCTCAGTACTCGACGAGCGACAGCGCCACGTCCCAGTACCCGGCGCAGCGCATGGTCTTCTGGATGTCGCCCGAGCGCATCATGGTCTTGGTGACGGCACCGCCGCCGTCGTCGATGACGACGGTGAGCTGCGCCGCGTCGGTGGCGGAAAAGAGCTGCGCCACCTGGGCGTCCGTGAGCATCTCGTAGGTCGCCTCGAGCGAGCACACGTTCTGCCTCACCCGGTCGCGGATCATGCGCCCGTCCTCGCTCCGGCCGGTGGCCGCCGAGTCGATGTCGGAGCGCTTGAGGTCGTAGGAGGTCAGGTTGCCGTCCGGCAGGCTCAGGCCGCCCACCTTGATGACCGCCATCACCAGCCCCCCGACCTCAGCCGCGTGTCGGCGTCCGCCCTGCGGACCGCGCGGGCGACCTCGGCCCCGTCCAGGTACAGCGGGATGACGATGTCCGCTCCCGCCCCTGCGGCCTGCTGCTGCGGGGCCATCGCCCGGACGACGGCGGCGGCGGCCTGCATCGCCATCTCCCTCATCTTGGACTCCGGCGCGACCACCTCGCCCTCGTGCCTGTTGTCCCCGATGACGGCGAGCTGCGGGGTGTTGGCCGCGACGTAGCCGCCGGAGGCGAGGCGGGGCAGCGCGACCGTGCCGAGCTCGAAGCCCAGCAGGCTGGTTATGCCGTTGATCTTGCCGACGGCCGAGTTGATGACGCCCTCGATCCCGCCGATCAGCGTGTTGATGGCGGTCTTGAACCCCTGCGAGATGGCGCCGCCTATGGTCGAGCCGATGTTGCTCAGCGCGGAGACTATCTTGTCGATCACCCCTTTGAACCACTCCGGGAGGTTCTTGAACACGGACTTGATGTTCTCTATCGCCGCGTTGAACCTGTCCCTGAACCATGTGGGTATCTCCGCGAGCCTCGACTTGAGCTCGCCCCACTTCGTCCCGAACCATGCGGCGATCCCGCTGAAGACGCCCGTGAGGTTCGTCCAGGCGGCCTGGAAGCGCTCCTTGAACCACGTGGGGATGGCGGCGAGCTTGTCTTTGAGCTCGCCCCATTTGGTGCCGAACCATGCGCCCAACGCGGTGAAGACGAGCGTCAGGTTCGTCCACGCGGCCTGGAACTTCTCCTTGAACCACGTGGGGATGGCGGCGAGCGCGGTCTTGAGGTCGTTCCATCTGTCCGTGAACCAGGTGCCCAGCGCAGCGAAGACGAGCGTCAGGTTCGTCCACGCCTCCTGGAACCTCTCCCTGAACCAGGCGGGGATGGCGGCGAGCGCCCTCACGACGTCGTTCCAGCGGTCGGAGAACCACGTGCCTATCGCGGAGAAGGCGTCCGTCAGCCCCTTCCAGGCCTCGGTGAAGCGGTCCTTGAACCACTTGCCCGCGCCCTTGAAGGTCTTGACGATCCCGTCCCAGAGCCCGGTGAAGAACTCCACGATGGGCTTGACGACGTTGTCGTCTATCCACTTCGCGGCGTCGCCGAACGCCCCGACGATCGCGTCCCACGCACCCTTGACCGCCGCGGTGACCTCGTCCCAGTGCGTGACCAGGAGGATGATGACCGCTATCAGGGCGCCGACGGCCAAGACGATCCACGTCAGGGGGCTGGCCGACATGACCAGGTTGACCGCCGCCTGGGCGAGCGCCATCAGTTTGAGCGCTGCGGTCACGATCCCCACTGCGGTGGCGACGCCGATGACAAGGGCGGCGACGACCTCGAGCACGGGCTTCCCGTCGGTCGTGAGCCATTTGAGGGCGTCCTTGACGGCCTCGAGCGCCGGGTTCAGGACGTTGTTCAAAAAGGCCTCGACGGCGGGCTGCACCCACTCCGCCAGCTCCGCCGACAGCTCGGCGACGTAGCCGATCACGACGGAGACGACCTCGATCACCCCTCCTATGACGTCGAGGATGAGCCCGAACGTCTCGCGGCCTCCGTTGTCCCAGATGTCCTTTATGACCTTGGTCACGCGCTCGAAGGCGTCCGATATCTTGGCGACGGTCTCGACGACGGCGTCCGCGAAGCTCTTCCCCTCTTCGCTGTTCCACCACTTCGCGATCTCCTCGGCCACGCCCCCGACTATCGAGAGCAGGTTGTTGACGCCGTCCCAGACGTTCTGGACGATGGAGGTGCCGCGCCCGCCCGCCGCCCAAGCGAGGGCGAAGGCGCCGGTCATCCCGCCTATGGCGGTGTTGATGCTCGTGACGAGGCCGAATACGAGCTCGAGCGTCCGCTGCCCCGTGCCGTTCGTCCACACGGTCGCGAAGCTCCTGCCTATCTCGCCGAACAGGGCGGTCACGCCGCCCCAGGCGGTCTTGAAGGACGCGACGACCCCGGCGCCCTTCGTGCTCCACGCCTGCACCATCGGGTCGAAGAAG
Source organism: Coriobacteriales bacterium (assembly GCA_031263105.1). GTDB lineage: Bacteria > Actinomycetota > Coriobacteriia > Coriobacteriales > UBA8131 > JAISGJ01. The sequence continues at coordinate 24,999 of JAISGJ010000236.1, read as the reverse complement.
CCCTTCATGCCCTCGGACACGCCCTGTATCTGCGCCAGCACCCCGCCGGCGTCGATGGCGGGGGCAACGGCCTTCGGCGCGGACCCGCCTCCCCCTCCGCCGCCTCCGCTGCTCCCGCCGCCTCCGCCCCCGTCGTCCTTGGCGGGCATCACGTTGAGGCTGTCGAAGCCCATGAGGGCCTTCATTGCCTTCTTGGCGGCACCCCCGGCGCCGGAGGCCGCGCCCTCGACCTCGCCGAGGCCGTCGGCTATGCCCTGCACGCCCGAGGCGGCGCCCCCCGCCGACTCGCCGATGAGCGAGAAGGACACCCCCGTGAGCGTCGAGACCAGCGTCATGAAGCCCGTGACGAGCGAGTTGACCCAGGACACCGCCGACTGCAGCGCCCCGACAAGCGGCGAGAGCACCGTCATGAGCATCGCGCCCAGGTTGGTCTTGAGGTCGAGCCACGCGGCGGACAGGCCCGAGACGCGCCCCTGGTAGGTCTGCGTGTATCTGGCCGCGTCGCCGGTCTGGAAGGCGGTCTCCCTCATGATGCCCAGGTACTCGGCCTGTATCCTGTCGGCCTGCGTGAGCTCCGCCGTGGTCTTGCCCACCGAGCCTGCGTACTCCTGCCACATCTTGGCGACGTTCTTGGTCACGCCGGCGTTGTCCACGAGGATCGAGTTCTCGTTCTTCAGCCCCTCGGTGGCGGACTGGACGGCCTCGCCCAGCGTGTAGGACGACTGCCGGCCGAAGGCGGCGGAGTCCTTCAGCGCCTCCAGCGTGCCGCGTATCTGGGCGTCGTCGTAGCCTCTCGCGGCGAGGTTCTTGTAGGCCGTCACGGCGTTCTGCAGGGGCACGAGGCCGTCCTTGACGTAGTCGTCGACCCAGCCCTTCGCGTCGCCGAAGCTGCGCCCCTGCGCGGCGAGGATGGACTGCAGGCCCATGAACGCGCCCTGGGCGGTCGATGCCGCCTTGACGCACTCGTTGCCGAACTTCACGGCCGCTGCGGCCCCGAGCGCGAGCCCTGCGGCGACGGCGACCTTGCCGAAGGCGCCTATGAGCCCGTTCGCCTTCCTGCCGACTCCGGACAGCTCGGCGCTGAACGCCTTGGCGTTGCCGGTGTTGAACGTCTGTTTGTTCAGCCCGGCCAGGCTCTTCAGCCCCGCCTTGTCCAGCTTGAGGCCGAGGTCGATGGTCCCTACGCTGCTCATTTCTCACCTCCCAGTCCTCTGAACGCCTGCGAGAGCCCCTTCATGGCGCTCTCGTACTCCTCGCGCGTGACGGCCTTGGCGCGCCTGCGGTGCCAGTCGTTATAGATGCGCCGCTGTTCGCGGGAGAACTTCCTGATGGCCTTCCGGTCCCTCTCGGCCCTGATTTGGACGGTCGCCCCCAGCGGCGTGTCGCCGTTGAGGCCGCCCAGGAGCGTCGCGAACTCGCCGAAGGGCATGTCGTCCTCGTGCCTGAGCCTGATGCCGTACTGCTGGGCGAAGCTCGCCTCGATCAGGGCCCAGTCCTCGAAGAGGTCGTAGTGCGCCTCAGCCGCCCTGCCGCTCTTGCTGAAACCGCGCCTCGGCCTCCTCGTAGGGCGTCTGGGTGACCTCGGCCATGACCGAGGTGAACAGCGCGTTGTACCCGGCGAACGACAGGCCCTCGGCGACCTCCCGCGCCGGACCCTCGCCCAGGAACAGCGCGAGCGCCTCGTCCATGCCCTCCGTGTCGCCGTCCCCGCCGTCCTGGACGGCCTTCATGGCCGCAAGGACCGTGTTCTTGTCGTCGTTGAGCCTGTACTCCCTGCCGTCCAGGACGAAGAAGACCGGCTCGGTCCTGAGCCTCTGGGTGATGTCCACCACTCGTGCCACTGGTGCCTCCTAATGTCGGGCGGGGAGGCGGGTGCGTCCGCTCCCCCGCCGGTCGTGTGATGCGCGGCGCCCTATCCGGCGGCCGTCACCGTCGGCTCGCCGTTCGACATGACCTCGAAATCGAGGCCGTCGACGTTGGTGCTGTCGCCGCCGCCGCCGGTGATGTTGACGATGCAGCCGACCTTGACGGTCGTGCCGTCGGGCAGCACCCACTCGAACCTCGTCTCGCAGTCCTGCCCGGTCTTGAACGCGAGCCCGGCCACGTAGTCGTTGCCCTCGTCGCCGATGTTGCGCTTCCCGGAGAGGGAGACGGTGAACGCCTTGCCCGTCTTGAGGGCCCGCCTCCACCCCTTGGTGGTCATCGGCGTCCACTCCTCCACGTTGTCGTCGAAGCTGACGGAGAACGTCTCGACGTCGGCTATCGGCTTCATGTCGGACTCGGAGGACGCCTTGCCCTCGACGCCGACCTTGAACACGTTCTCGAACACGGGGTAGACCCCGCCTGCGATGAGTCCCATTTCACTGTTCCTTCCTGTAGTAGACCTCGATGTTGATGACCCGCTCGAACACGCCCGCGTCGTCCTGTCCGACGTCGATTGGCTCGTTCTCGAGCAGGCGGACGTAGTCCGCCGTGTGCGGGCCGATGGGCTGTCCCCTGTAGGCCTCGCGTATCCTGCTGTGGACCGTCTGCGCCACCGCCTCGGTCGACGAGGCGCTGCGGTCCCAGTGGACGAGTATCGACGCGCACTTGCGCATGGTCGCCGCCCCGCCGCCGACATGGGGGTCGGCGTCGTTGCGCCTGTGGAGCTGGTAGACGCCTATGGAGCGCTCCCTCTTCCTGTCGAGGACGCCGACGTAGTAGCTCGGCCCGTCGCCCAGGAGTCCGTGCAGCCAGTCCTTGATGTCCGTCAGCGTCATGGGGCCACGTCCAGCCCGTTGCGCCTGCACGCCCTGAGGAACGCGCGCTCGACGTCCCTGCGCTTCCCGCCGTCGATGTACGGCTCCCACCAGAGCGCCCCCGCGTTGGGGTTGGCCTCCTTGGAGAAGTCGTACTCGGGATGGTGGTAGAGGCGGCGGGCGTAGGGGGTTGACTGCACGATCTCGACGCCTTCGAGGGCGGACGCGACCACGTGCATCGCCTCGCCCTGCAGCACGCCCCTGTCGCGCGGCACGGTCTGCGCCTTGCGGACGTCGCTGACGATCCACTCCGCCGTCTGTGCCAGGGCGGCCGTCACGGCGTGCTCGACGCCCCTCACCGCGCCCTTGTCGATGTCTATCCTCATACGAGCTCCAGCCTCGTGTGGTTGACCGTGCCGTCCGGGTTCCTGGCCTTCGAGCCGAGCGCCACGGCGCGGCGCTCGCCGAAGACGGAGACCTCGCCGCCTGCGAGCTCGGCCACGCCGGGGCATATGTCGCCGTCGAAGAGGCACGTGCCGGACACCTCGACCGCCGTCCCGTCCTTCGTGCGGACGGTCCTCGCCCTGGACTGGTAGTTGCACACGAGGTCGGCGTCGAGGGCGACCACGGGGCTTCCGTCCTCGCCGATGCCCTCGGCCCAGACGGTCACCTTGCAGGGCGTCCTCGCCTCGCGCACGAGCCTCGGCCACCTCACTGCCGCCTCCAGTTAAACGAGCGGCACATGAGGCCGGTCTGCCTGAGCGCGTCGGCGGCCGAGCGCCTGACGGCCACGCCGTCTATGACCTCGACGCCGAGGCCGCCGCCGAAGCTCACCGAGACGCCGTTGATGCTGTAGGCGGCGAGGGCGCTCCCGATCACGTCGGCGTTCTCGTACTCGAAGTCGGCCTGCTCCTTGACGCCGAGCCTGACGAGCTCCTGCTGGAACGGCGTCAGGGCGTCGATGCCCAGCAGCACGATGCGGTTGAAGGTGAGGCCGTCGACGCGCGAGGACGCCGCCGTCAGGTACCCGTCGGCGTCGTCCTCGGCGAGGACATGCCCGCCCATGGCTGTGTATTGCTGGTACGTCAGGTACTGGGACACGTCCTCGCCTCCCTCACTCCTCCGGCTCCTGCGGAGCCTCTTCTGGCTCCTCGGCAACTGCCGCCGTCGCCTCCGGCTCCTTGGGGGCCGGTGCGGCCTTGCCCTTCGGTGCGGCCTTGCCCTTCGGTGCGGCGTCCGCCCCCTGGGGGCCGGGCGCCGGCGTTCCGTAGCGTCTCATGCCTGCTCCTCTCAGCCCTGCGCCGGCGGGGCCGGCGTCAGGTCGCTGTGCAGGTAGAGGCCGACGGCCTTCAGCTCCTGCACGTCGGCGATGCCGTAGGCCCGGTAGCCGAACTTCCACGCGTCCGCGCTCTGGTTGGCGGCGGGGTCGACGATCTTGGGCGCGACGTGCCTGAGCGCCTGGAGGACGGCGGGCCTGTGGACGACGAGGAAGTTGACGTCCTCGGCGCCGTCGGCCTTTGCGTAGCCGCCCGCCTCCTCGCCGGGGCTCTTGCCGTCGAGCGTCTCGACGGCGGTGTAGAAGCGCGCCTGCGGGACGTGGACGATCGAGGAGAACCGGGAGAGGACCGCGCGGCTCTTGGTGGTGTCCAGGTCGTCGACGCCCGCGATCAAAGACGGGGTGACGAACAGGAGCCGGTCGGTGTCGGGCACCTGCGCCTCGTCGAGCGTGTTGGTGGCGACGCGCAGCGCGGCGAGGAGCGCGGCGGCGTCGGCGATGCGCGCGGCCACGGTGTTGCCCGCGAGGGCCGCGTACTTCGCGAAGCGCACGGCGTCGAGCTCGGGCGCCACGTGGGTGCGCAGGAACTCCCCGGAGAGGTTCGCCCACACGAGGTCGAGGGACTCCTCGTTGTCGAGGCAGTCCACGGTGAACATGCGCCCGCGCTCCCAGTCGGGGGCATGGGTCTCCCAGTCGAGGGTGACGTCCCCGGCGGGGTAGCCGAGCGAGCGGTCGTAGTCGCCCAGCCCGTCCATGGAGAGCCTGCCCAGGCGGAACTCCCTTGTGCCGGCGAGCCAGCCCAGGAGGTTCCCCGAGGTGTCGAGCGCGCCCGAGAGGGCGGCGTCCTGGTAGATCGCGTCGAGGACCGGTACGAACCTCTCCGCGTATGCGATGCTGTTTGGCATTTCCTACTCCTTTTTCGTCTTGAGCCCGGCGGCCCTGAGCATAGACTCCAGCTCCGACGCGCCCTGTCCGGCCCCGTCGTCGCTGGCCCCTATGCGTATGCCGCCCGTCTTCGTCTTCTTGAACTCCGGCACGTCCTCCAGGACCTTCTCCAGCGCGCCCTTGATGGCGTCCTTGTCGGGCTCGCCGTCCTTGAGCGCCGCCGAGAGGTCCGCGAGCCTTGACAGGTGGGCGATGCGCGCGGGATCGGCGTCGAGCTCGGCCGCGACTCGCGCGACCTCTGCCGAGAGCGCCTGCTGCTGCCTCTCGGCGGTCAGCGCCGCGACCCGGGCCTCGAGCTCCGCCACCTGCTTCGCGCCGGTGTCGGACTGCGCCCTCTTGCTCGCATGGTACCCGGTGATGACGGCCTTGATGTCCGCGTCGTCCGTCATGCCGTTCTCCTTGAGCGCGGCCTTGATGATGCCCGCCGCGCGGCGTTCGATGATCTGGTCGATCTTGGCGTTGCGCGCCGCGTCGTCCGTGAGCCACTCAGAGCCGCTCTGCGGGCCTTGTGCGCCCTGTGCGCCACTTTGTGCGCCCGGGGCGCCTGTCGCCGCCCCTGCCACCGCTCCTGCGCCCGGGGCGCCGTCTGCGCCCTGTCCGTCCTCTGCCATTGCGTGCCTTCCTTTCCGTTTTCCGGCCGTCGCCGTGCGTGCCTGCGTTTCGGGCCCGTCGGCCTCCCATGCGCCTTTTAGTGTCGTAGGCATGTTCCGGACATGAAAAAAGCCGCCTCCGGAGGAGACGGCTCTGTTTCCCGATAGGTGGGGCCGCTCCTTACGCGCCTACGATGAAGGCGAAGAGCTTGACCAGCAGCGCGACGAAGGTGACCGTCGCCACCAGCGCACCTGCCGCCAGCATGGAGCACCTGGCGGCCACGCGCCGTTCGACCTTGCGCCTCTTGTCCTCGGGCAGGTCCTTGAACCTCGCGGCGGTCTCGTCGGTCAGCAGGTCTTGGATGCCCATGGGTTGCCTCCTTATGCGAGGTGTGGTAGGATGCGTGTCACAAAGGCGGACGGTTGGGCCCTACGGCTCATCTGTAACCGCCTTTAACTTTTGTTTCGATATCGTCTGTGCGGTCTCACAACCCCGCCCCACAAGGGGGCAATGTGTGGTAAGATGCACGAAAGCGACATACGCCGACCAACTTTGGATGGCCGTCTTGTCGCTTTTCTATTGCCCGTCTATTCTGAGCAGGTCGCCGTTCGTTCTGACTATCAGAACCTCGGCGAATCTTCGATACGGGGACTTTATGCTTCTTCGCACGAACTCCTCCAGCTTTGCGTCGCTCAGGGCCGTTCTCCCGGGCTGGTTGTCGATCACAACGTAGTCCGCCTCTTTCCGTTTGGCGTCGCGCAGCAGGTTGTCTATCGTGCTCTGCTTGTCGCCGCTCGGCGCCTTCAGCTCCCACAGCCTGTGTTCCGGGTCAACCATCCCGTCAAGCGTTTTTGATCTGTACGTGTTTGTCGCTTCGATGAAGTGGAAATCGAGGCCCTGCTTGTTCAGCCGCTCGGAAGTAAGCGCTTCATGCGCCCTCTTCGTCGCAACCTGCTCTCGGAGCTTTTCCGAGTCGTAGCTTGTTTTTCCCGGCTTCCCGGTTTTTACCCACTCAGGATCGCGCCGAGCCAGCTCTGCCTCTACAAGCCTGCGGTCGCGGCTCCCTATCGTGGCAGCGGCCTTCTCATAGGCTGTGGCATAATAGGGGCCCTTCGGCGCGTACACGCTCCTGACGCTGGCCTTGATGGACTCCCACGCCTGGCCCGCCGCCACGAAGCCCGGCGGTATGATGCCCGTCTTCCGGGCCTCTGCCGCCTGGGCGTTCCAGGCGTCCCTCAGCCGCCCTATCGTGCCTGCGGCCCTGGCCCGGTTCTCCGGCAGCAGCGACCCCACCTCGAGGCGCCTGGCCCGCTGCAGGCCGTTCGCGGTTGTCCTCATGCCCTGCTCGACGCGGTACCGCTCCTCGTCGGCCTCCCGCTGCGCGTCCGTGTACTCGAAGGCCTCCTCGTCGTCCCCGTCGCCGAGCCACGTGGTGTGCACGTCGCGGCAGTTGGGGTGGTAGAGCCCCTGCGCTATGGCCTCGCTCATGAGCGCGTGCCTGCCGTCGGGCGCGCCGCCCGACCACACGTCGTCCACGAGCACCCGGCCGAGCCACGGCAGGCACCGGGGGCAGGCCGCGCCGTTGGGGGCCACCTCCACGAGCGACATGCCCCAGCGCCGCCGCATGTCGCCCTGGGCCTGTACGTAGGCACGCTTGTTGGCGGTGCGGACGGCCATCTCGGCGTACGACGCGATGTTGACGCGCCGCCCGTCGGAGTACTCGATGCAGCTGATGCCCTTGGAAAGAAAATCTTTCGTGGCCATGTCCACGGCCCGGTGGAGCGACGCCGCCCCGGTGTTGGCGTAGACCTGGGCGTTGAAGATGACGCGGCGGTACTGGTCGTCGGCGAAGCGCAGCACGGCGTGCTCGGCGCGCTCCATGTCCTGCCTGGTGGCCGCAAGGAGCGCCTGGAGCTTGGCGTCGTCCACGCCGAAGAAGCCCTCGGCGTCCAGCGGCGTCCTCGGGGGCCTGTAGCCGCCTCTCAGCGCCGAGAGTATCCCCGCCTCCTCGTCGAGCCCGCCCTGCCCGTGCATCGAGCGTATGAGGCCGTCGATCTCCGCGTTGATGCGCCCGAACTGCTCCGGGCACATCCTCGCGTTGGCGTCCGAGAAGGCCCTGAGGCTCCTGTGCTGCTCGACCTGCCACGCCGTCCAGTCGAAGCCCTCGGAGAGCTCCCAGTCGCGGTGCCCCCTGAGGTTCCGGGCCATCGACCGGATGAGCGAGAGCTCTATCCGCTCGAAGGCCTCCCGGACGTCATACGCCGGCATCGGCGCCGCCGAAGCCCATGTCCGGCTCCCTCGCCCGCCCGATGCCCTGCTGCTCCTTGACGCGGGCCACCTCCTCGGCCTTCCACGCCGCGTCCTTCGTGTCGCCCCAGAGCTCCTCCACGCGCGCCTCGACGCTCATGGGGGCGTTGGGGTTGGACAGCGTCTCGACCTGCGCCTCGAACGAGGGGTTGGCGTACCCGCCGAAGCCGACCTCGGCCCCCGCGTCGACCGGCGCCTGGCGGCGCAGCACGCGGCAGGTGTTGACGGCGCAGCGCACGACCTGCGGGATGACGCCCTGGAGGGCGCCCACGATCGACTGGCGCGTGTACAGCGTTGCCTTCTCCTTCTCGCGCTGCGCCTCGGCGTTGTCGAGCTTCTTGACGTCGATGCCCAGCGTCGAGGGGCTGACCCGCCCCTGGAGGCACAGGTCGAGGAAGGTCGTGTAGGTCTCCACGTAGCTGTCGGACGGGATCGCGGGCTGCTGTACGTCGATCCTGTTGGCGCCCGTCTCGTGCGTGTCGTCCCCGACGGTGACGAAGCGGTTGTCGAAGGGGTTGGGCCTCATCAGCGAGCCGTTCCTCGGGTCCCTCGGCACGAGGCTCTCCGGGATGTAGGTCTTGGTGCGGCCCGCCCGCAGGGCGTCCACCCACTGGCTCAGACACTCGTCGAGGGCGTCGAAGGCGTCGGACTTGCCCTCGTAGACCGACTGCCCGCGCCCCGGGTGGCGCTCGCTCTCGAACACCCGGAACGGCACCGCCATCATGAGCGCGTCGTCGAAGCGCACGTCCGCGAGCCCCGCCGTCTGGGGCAGCTCCGAGAGCGGCACCTCCTTGCCCCGCCTGGTCAGCCGGTACGTCACGTAGCCGTGCCCGTAGGCCTCCCACAGGGTGTAGGTCTCGTCCCGCTTCCGGTAGGCCGTCCTGAACACCACCTCGGACACCCGGCCCCTGTCCGTCGTGTACCCGACGCGCTCGCCGCCGACGAACCCGATGCGCGGGCGCACGTCCGCGCCGTCCAGCGTCATGCGGAAGGCGCCGTCGCCGACTATCAGGGCCTCGCGCGTCGCCCGCTGGAAGAGCCTCTCGGCCTCGGCCCCGCCGGCGACGCCGTCCCAGACGCCCTGCAGCCGCCCCGACGGCTCCCCGCCCTGCGTGACGGCGACGCCGTTGAGGTCGGCGAGCGTGATGTTGGTCAGGGTGTCCACGACGAGCTGCGGCAGCCCCGAGTGCAGCTTGCGCATCTCGAGGCCCCTGCTCGGGACGGAGCCCCAGAACGAGCGGGTGTGCCCGGCGTAGGCCTTGAAGAACTGGTCGAGCTCGTAGGCGTCGCCCCGGTACCACATGCGGTTCTTGAAGGCGTTGCCCTCGTAGGTCAGGAGCTGCCGTATCTCGGCCCGGAAGGGCTCGGCGTCCCTGATGCGCAGCCAGTCCCGCGCGCCCTCGCGCACGGCGTCCATGAGGCTCATGTGCCCTTCCTCCTGTCCTCTTCCTCGGGCTCCGCCGCCCCTATCAGGTGCCTGTAGGGCAGCCATGCGTACTGCCCTGAGTTCACGCAGTGGTCGTTGCCGTCCTCCGGCGTGCTGTCCTTCCGCTCGTCCCAGCTGTAGGACTCCATCTCGGCGACGTAGGCCGGGCAGGCGTCCGTGACGAGCATCCGCCCGTGGTGCAGCCACCCGAGCTGGAGGTTGATGCGGTCGATGACGGGCGTCCTCTTCCAGGCCGGGTTGAACGTGCAGACGGGCGGGTGCGTCCGGTTGTACTTCCTCGCCTCGGTCAGCGTGGCCTGGTCCGCGCTGTCCACCCACACGTGGCGCGTGAAGCCCCACGCCTTCGCGTTGCGCTCCATGAACGCGACGATGTTCACGACGGTGTCGGAGGGGGCGAGCGGAACGGCCAGCCCTGCGTTGTCGTACACGCGCTCGTCGAGCAGGAGGGCCCGCCCGTCGGTCGCGACGCCCCAGTAGGTCAGCGCGATGGTGTCCTTGGAGCGCGACGAGTACGCCGTGTCCACGCCGCAGCTGAACTGCCTCCACACGATCCGCTTCTGCCTGACCTCCTCGCGCACCCATGCGGCCCTCACCACGTGCCGGGCGCGGTCGAAGTTGGGGAACACCAGCCCGGTCGCCCTGCCCCTGAGCCCCAGCACCTTGTTCTTGTGCTCCTTGGTGCCGACCGGCGTGTTGGCGATGATCCGCTCGCGCTTCTCGTCCGAGAGCGCCGCGTTGTGCCTGAACGAGAAGTACCACCACGTCCAGCCCGGCTTCGCGGGGCGGTCGAGCATCCGGAGCAGCTCCGCCGGCGCGTCGTCGGCGTACTTGGGCACGGGCCTGGAGTGGTTGATGTACTCCCCGTAGACCGGCAGGCCCGGGCTGTCGGGGTTGAGGCTCGCGAGCACGTAGTCGCTGCGCATGAAGACCTCGTGGAGGAACGCCGTGTCGGCGACGTTGATCTCGTCGATGTAGGCGCAGCCGTACTGGCCGCCGAGCGCCTTCTTCCACCGCGCCCGGTCGGCGTACCCGAAGAGGTAGACGGTGTTGTCCCCGAGCGTGAGGTGCGGGAGCGTCGTGCCCGCGTGCCCCGACGGGTGGTAGGCCAGCGCGTCGCCGAACACGTCGAGCACGCCCATGTCGCGGTTGATGACGTTGCGCTCGATGGTGCCGAGGTCGACTCCCGCGATGAGGTGCTGGCGCCTGGGCGACGCGTGGGCCTTCAGCAGAAACTTGACCGCCCCCACCGTCGTCTTGCCCGACGCCGTGGAGCCCTCCATGAACTCGACGGGGGCCTCGTGGCGCAGGAAGTCGCGGTACTTCTCGGAGAGCGGGAAGCGCAGGCTATCCAATCTGCCGGGCGATCTCGTCGAGTAGGCCCGTGGGGTCCACCCTGGCCTCGACGAGGGAGCGGTCGGTGAAGAGCGCGTGGCGTCTGCCCAGCAGCTCGGCGGCCCTGATGCGGTCGCGCGTCGCGACCCGCCTCTCGCACCGCGCGACGCCCGCGTCGGTGACCGAGACGACCTCCTCGGCCTCCTCGCCGCGCGCGACGGAGGTCAGGTACTCGAGCACCTCCTGCGCGGTCGCCACGCGCTCGGCGGACAGCGCCCCGAGCACCTCGTCGATGTGCTTCTGGATCTGAGGTTTTCTGAGGTTCTCGTACCCCTGCTCGGAGGGCTTCCTGTACCCGGCCCTGCGGGCCGCGTCGGTCGCGTTCAGGGACGCCACGTAGTGCTCGCAGAAGGCCCGCTGCTTCTCGGTGAGCATGGCGTCGCCCCCAAACGAAGAAAGCCCCGCGAGGGGGCTTCCGGATTCTTCGACACTTCTTCAGGCTGCCAGAATACCACATTTCTGGTGACATTTGGTGACATTCCCGAAAAAACCCGAGGAGCCTCCCCCGCCCTCACGGCTCCGCCGAGTACCTGCCGTCGAGCCCCGCCAGATGGGCGTCGAGCACGCCCAGCGCGTCGTCCGTCGCCCTCAGCGCGTGCCGCCTGCTCACGCCGGCCTCCCGCGCCGCGCCCTCCCACGTGAGCCCCTTCACGTAGCGGAGGGTCAGGAGCAGGCGCTGGCGCTCGGTCGGGGCCCGCTCTATCAGCCTCAGGGCGCACTCCAGCCCCTCGGCGGCGGCGGCCCCGGCGCCGACGACCTCCGCGTAGGCGTCCTCCATGTCGGCGACGATCCTCCCGATCCTGTCCCTGCCCGCCCCCTGCCGCAGCCCGACCTCGCCGAGCCTGGCCGACGTGCGGGTGAGCTCGCATATCAGGCCCTCGATCGCGTCCTGCTTCGCCCTGAGCCTGTCCTTCGCCGCGCGGTACTCCGCAAGGACGTCCCTCGCCGCCCTCACCGGCCCCCCGCCTCCCGCCGCCGCCTGCTCGCGGCGATCGCAAGGTCCGCGCACGCCCTGCCGGCCTCCCCGGCGCCGAACAGCCCCCGTCTTGCCATCACTGCGTGCTCGGCCCCGGTGATGAGCATGAGGTTGCCCGGCTCGATGCGCGTCCGGTCGCCGTCGCAGAACGCGACCTCGCAGCCCTGCGGGACGGGGCCGTGGGCCTCCTCCCACACGAGGCGGTGCACCGGGGCCCACCCGAGGCGGGAGGGCCTCGTCTCCGCCACCTTGCGCCACAGGTATCCCAGCCTCCACTCCTCGGAGCCGATGGGCCGCCGGTTGTGCGGGACGTGCCCGGGCCCGAAGCGCGTCCGCTCCGAAGGGCTGCCGGGGGGCGTCCCCCTCACGCCGGACAGGACGCGGTGGCAGGAGGCGAACTCCTTTACCTGCGCCTGCGTCACCGGCCTCCCGAACCTCTCCTCGAAGGCGGCGCAGACCTCGGCCCGCCAGCGCCCGGGGATGGCCCCGCGCAGGAACCCGCGCTCCTCGTCGGTCCACCGGTGCCTCACCTGCCGTCGCCCGCCTTGAGCATCGGCGGGAGCGCCATGCCCGCGTCGCACGCCTCGTCCTTGGCCCTGAGCGCCGCCAGGGCGAGGCGGCCGGACTTGATGATCTGCGCCGATATCCCGGCGACCGACTGCGCGCGCCGTATCTCGGCGTCGAGCGCCGCGCCCTCCAGCGACTCGTCGTTGATCCTCTCCAGCGCCTCGAACAGGTGGTTGTTGAGGTCGCCCAGCGTGTTGCGCGTCATCCCTCCCCCTCCGTCTCTTCGCCGTCCCGCTCCGTCGGCCCGTACCGCGTCGGCACCCCGTACAGCAGCGCCGCCATGTGCTCGACGCGGCAGCCGTCGGCGGACTCCCACCCGCCGAGGAACACGGCCACGTCGGCCTCGTCCATCCTCTGCAGCGAGTGGCCGAGGTAGTACAGCGCCCTGTGGTCGGCGTTGTCGCCGAACTCCGTGCAGGTGCTGTCGACGGCCTCGTAGCCCCATGTCTCCCTGACCCAATCCGCCCACGCCCCCCACTCGCGGCGCACCTCGTCGTAGGTCTTGCCCCGCATGGGGAACGACAGGAACGCCCGCTTGGCGGCCTCCTCGGTCATCGCTGTCTCCTCTCTCGTCGTCTCCTCGGTCATTGCGGTCTCCTATCCTCGTCCATGAACGGCACGAGCGGAATCCCCCTGTCGTCGCGCTTGACGATGCGCAGGCCGAGCAGCACCCATCCGGGCGGGCACCCGACGTCGTCCAGCTGCGTCACGGACGCCACCTCGGCCTCGATCACGGGTCCCCACAGGTAGCCGTCGCGGGACATCCTCACGCGGTCGCCCGGGCGGTAGTCGCGGTCGTCCCAGCGCACCTCGTCGGTCTTGAACCCCGCCCACGTCAGGTCGAAGAACCTCTTGGCGGTCCTGAGCTCATGCAGCATCGTCGCCTCTCCTCTCTCCGTCGTCCTCCCACATCTCCCCGGAGCACACGCCGACCCCGGTGCAGGTCGCCCCGAACGCGGGCACGAAGGCGTCGTCCTCCGCGTCGTCTGCGGTCTCGTCGAGCCGCCGCGGCGGCGCGTCCCTGTCGATGCGTCCCGTCATGTCACTCTCCTCTCGCCTCACGGCCCCGTCGCCTCCTGCGCGTGCCCGCGCCGCCGGGAGACGCCCTTCACGAAGCACATCCAGTGAGTGCCCCGCTTGGTCGTCGTGTGCCCGAACAGCGGCTCCCACTCGAGGGCGGCGAGCACGCGCGACAGCGGCACCTGGGCCTCGCTCCACTTGAAGACGAGCACGCCCTCGTGCCTGAGCACCCTCATGCACTCGGAGACGCCGCGCCTGACGTCGCCCTCCCAGCCCTCGCCGAGCTCGCCGTACTTGGCCCTGAAGGCGCCGCTCCCCGCCCGCAGAAGGTGCGGCGGGTCCATGACGGCCAGCGCGAACGACCCGTCGGGGAACGGCAGGTCGGCGAAGTCGGCCACGGTGTCGGGGCGCACCTCCACGACGCGGTCGCGCCCGCGCTCCCTGAAGAAGAGCGCCTCGTCGCGCACGTCGCAGAACTCGACGAGGGGGCTGTCCCTGTAGCCGGGGAACCACATGGTGCGGGAGCCGCAGCAGGCGTCCAGCACGGGCGCGGTCACGACGCCCGGCCTCGCCTCGCTGCCGTCCCCGAGCGCCGCTGGGGCGGCGGCGTACTTCCCGTCCTCGATCGCGTGGGCGGCCTCCTCGGTCATTGCTGCCTCCTCTCGCCTCACGGCCCCGTCGCCTCCTGCACGTCCGCCTCGATCCTCCTGATGTCGCTCATTCCCGGGTCCTCTCTCTCCGCCCGCAGCGCGTCGAGCAGCGCGTCCTGGACGCTGCCCTTGCCCTGAAGCACCCTCATGACCCTCTCGTCCATCGTGCCCTTGGCCACGATGTGGTGGACCACCACGGTCCCGGCCTGCCCCTGCCGGTCGAGGCGCGCGTTGGCCTGCTGGTACAGCTCCAGGCTCCACGTCAGGCCGAACCACGCGACTATGTGCCCGCCGTACTGGAGGTTGAGCCCGTGCCCGGCGCTCTGCGGGTGCGCGAGCATCAGGGGCGCCTCCCCCCTGTTCCACCTGTCGATGGCCCCGGCCTCGTCTATCCGCACGGCGCCGGGGAAGGCGGCGCGGAGGCGCGCGAGGTCGTGGCGGTAGGCGTAGTAGCACAGCACCGGGGACCCCTGGGCGCCCTCCACGACCTCGCGCAGGGCGTCGAGCTTGGCCCCGTGCAGCACGACGGTGCCGCCCTCGTCGTCGTAGACCGCCCCGTTGGCCATCTGCAGCAGCTTGCCCGCGACGACGGCCGCCGAGGCCGCCGTGACGTCGCGCCCCTCGAGCGCCAGCACCTGCTCGCGCTCCATGCGCCTGTAGGCCCTGAGCCCCGCGTCGCCGAGCTCGACCTCCACCACGCTGTCCACCCTGCCCGGCAGCCCGAGGACGTCCTTGGCCCTCATGGACACGGCGACGTCGCCGATGCGGGCGTGTATCGCGTCCTCCGCCCCCCGCCGGGGCGCCCACCGGTAGACGACGCGGCCGGACTGCTGCGCGGGCCGGAAGTACCGGCTGCGGTAGCCGCCGACGGACCCGCCCAGCCTCTCGCCCCGGTCCAGCAGGTACATCTGGGCCCACAGGTCGATGAGCCCGTTGGCGGCGGGCGTGCCCGTGAGGCCGATGACGCGCCTCACCCAGGGGCGCACCGAGCGCAGGGCCCTGAAGCGCTTCGAGCGGTGCGACTTGAAGCCGGACAGCTCGTCCACCACCACCGTCTCGAAGGGCCACCTCCTGCCCCGGCACTGCTCCACGAGCCACGCGACGTTCTCGCGGTTTATGATGCAGACGTCGGTGTCCGCCGCGAGCGCCCCGCTGCGCGCGCGCTCGTCGCCGACCGCGACGCTGTAGGTCAGGCCCCTCGTGTGGTCCCACTTGTCGATCTCGGCGGGCCACACGTGCAGCGCCACGCGCAGGGGCGCTATGACGAGGATCCTGCCCGTCGCCTCGCCCAGCAGGCGCAGGTCGCAGAGCGCGGTCAGGGTCACCAGGGTCTTGCCGAGCCCCATGTCCAGGAGCAGCGCCGCGGCCTCGTGCTCCACGAGCCACCTCACGCAGCGCTCCTGGTACGGGTGCAGCGCCGCCCTCACAGCCCCTCCCACCACGACCGCGCCGCGTCGGCGCTGTCCACAACGTCGACCGCATGGCCCAGGGCGGCGAAGCGCCCGAAGACCCTGCGCTGGAGCGGCCTCGGCCCCCTGCCGGGCGCCTTGACCTCCACGAACCGGCACACGCCGCCCGGCAGCAGGACCATCCGGTCGGGCACGCCCGCGCACCCCGGCGAGGCCAGCTTGAGCACCAGGGCGCCGCGCCTCCTCCCCTCGGCCACGAACACCTTCTCCACGTCCCTCTCCATCCGCCGTCACCGGGGCCCGCCGCCGGGCGCCGCCGGGCGCGTCGGCGTTTTTTCGCGCATATATAGAACGCGCGCGCCCGCAGGCGCACGTAGCGTTACGCGTATATGTATATTATTATTTCTCTCTTTTTTGCTCTTATACCTATAGGGATCTGGTAACTTGGTTACAAAACATCGATTTTCGCCGGTCTGCCTGCTCATTTGTCCGGTAACCAGAGCTTTACCAGACATTGCCGCAGAGCTTCTAGTTACCTTTTTCATACGTCTTCACCGCCCCGTAGGCCCTCAGTTTTCTCACCTTCCCGCTCGGCTCCCACCCCAGGCGCTTCAGGATCGCGCTGATCTGGTAACTGTCGTAACGGTTTGGTTTCGTGGTTACCTCCCGCAGGGCCTCCGTCCACACCTCGATCACCGACACCTCGGAGCGCCCCGCGCGGCCCTCCGTCGGGGCCTCCGGCCCGTCGAACTCGGCGGCGGCCGCCCAGTGGTCCTTGCGCGCCGGCAGGGTCCACCGGTCGAAGTCGGGCGGCACGGGCGTGTCGAGGTACATCCGCACCAGGCTCTCGCGCGGGTCCGTCTCCATCGCCTCGCGCTGCCTCGCGCCCGCCTCCCTCTCCAGCTCGTCGGACAGGTACAGCGGCTCGCCCAGCGCGTCGAGCACCTTGGCCTCGGCCCACACCTGCGCCACCGTGCCGGCGTCCAGGCGCCGCCTGTCGAGCCTCGTGTGCACCCGCAGGGGCCAGAACCGGCGGTTGCCCGTGGCGTCCCTCAGGTAGCCGTCCAGGTTGTTGACCGAGCCGACGATGATCCCGCGCCTCGGCCGCTCGTCCACCCGCCGGTCGTACGCGGCGCGGTACCTGTCCTTGGGCGTCGTGAGGAAGCCCTTGAGCCGCTCTATGTCCGCCTTCGCCATCCCGTCGAGCTCGGCCACCTCGCATACCCAGTACCCCTGCAGCTTCTCTGCGGCCACCTTGTCCCTGGACAGGTCGGACAGGCTCAGCGAGTCTGTGAACCACCGCCCGGCGAGCAGCTGGAACAGCGAGCTCTTTCCCAGCCCCTGCACGCCCTCCAGGATGAGCATGTAGTCGAACTTGCAGCCCGGGTGGAGCGCCCTGTGCACGGCGGCGCACAGCGTCTTGCGCGTGACGGCGCGGGCGTAGGGGCCGTCCTCGGCGCCCATCAGGTCGATCAGGAGCGTGTCCGCGCGCGGGACGCCGTCCCACGCGGGAAGGGCCTCCAGGTGCTCGCGCACGGGGTCGTACAGCCGCCTGTTCGCCTCGTGCGACAGGGCGTCGTCCACCTTCGCCCTGTTCACGATGCCGTAGCGGGTCTCGAGGTGGATGCGCAGGCTCGCGTCGTCTCCGTCGGACCAGCGCGAGTACGCGCCCTCGACCCTGCGCCACGGCAGGGCGTCGGCGACCACGCAGGGCAGCCCCGTCGTGACGTCGCACCTCACCTTGCCCGCCAGCCCGGCGTCGTGCCGGAAGACGAGCCCTATGTTGGCCGCCGTCGGCAGCACCTCGCCCGTCTTGCGGCTCCTGGACAGCCTGCCGAGCCAGCCGTCCCCCTCGTCGCCGTCCGGGGCGCCCACGGCGCCGAAGTCCTCCTCGGGGGCGGACAGGCGACCTCGGGCGACCTCGGCGGCCACGTCCTCGAGCGACAGGGCGAAGTCCAGCGCGGCCCTCATCGACGGCAGCGACATGACCGGCGCCCCCTCCTCGGCGCCCGCGTCCGTCCCGCCCCACCTGTGCAGCCGCAGCAGGTCGAAGGAGTTGACGAGCCGCCCTCCGGCGGGGTCGGTCGCGTGGTTGGAGTACGCCCACTTCCCGTCCCCGTAGACCACGAGCCCGCCCCAGGAGCTGCCGCCCCTGTAGGTGTAGCGCCCCTCCCCCGCCTCGGCGTACACGTCGGGCAGGAAGGCCGCTATCGTCGCGTCGATGTCGTACAGGCGGCAGAACGCGCCTATGGCGCCGGGCTTGGCGGCGGGGTCCTGCGCCTTGGCCGCGTCCGCCGCGCACGGCGCGCCGTGCCGGTCGGGGCACGTCGCGAGCCAGCGCTCCACGTCGAGCGGGGCGGCGTCCAGCTCCTCGAAGACGAAGGGGGCGTCGGCGCTGCAGCTGCTCTTGTACATGAGGCGCTCGGGCTGGTGCGTCGTGGGGTCGAAGCTGCCGGGCCCTATGCACTCGGCGACCTTCATGGACAGCGCCCGGTACTCGTCGGGCGCGACGTCCCGGCCGAGCGCGACGACGAGGCGGCACCTCGGCTCCTCGCCGGTGTGCGAGTGGGTGGAGTGCATGAGCGCCGCAGCGCCCACGAGCAGGCGGTACCCGTCCCAGAGGCCCGCCGCCGCCGCATCCGCGTCGAGCGTGAGCATGGAGCGGCTCCTGACGGCCGCCTTGGTGCGCCTGCCGCCCTCGAGGCGGCCCGCGACGTATGCCGGGCCATCCTTGGCGGCCGCCTGCTGCGCCTTCGTCATGGCCCTGTACTCGGCCGCGCTCTCTTCTGTGCGGCGCGGCTCGCGCTGCCACCGGACGAACTCCGCCCAGGACATGCGCGTGTTCTTCCAGCGCCCGGAGCGGGCGCCGGGGGCCCTCGCCACGTCGTAGAGCCTGTCTCCCATGCCCCCCGTCACCCCTTGCGGTAGTAGTCGCAGACGTACCCCTCGGCGCTCAGGGGCAGTCCGGGCGCCCACTCGGGGGCCCTCGACATCGCGGCCCTGGCGGCGCCCAGCACCGAGGCGGCCTCGGCCTCGTCCGCCTCCATGACCACCTCGTCGTGGACGTGGGCGACTATGCGGCGCCCGTCCCCGTGCAGCTCGAGCATCGCCTCCGCCAGGAGGTCGCGGGCCACCGCCTGGGTGACGTTCTCGACGAGCCTGCCGCCGTAGGTCTCCGTGCGGGAGCCGGCCGCGACGTATGAGAGCCTGCCGTCGCAGGGGTCGGCCCTCATGCCGCGGTAGGCGAGCGCGCGGCCGGACGGCAGGCGCACCAGGACCCCGAAGCCCGCGCCCGAGACCTCGATGCGCCCCTTGGCCACGGCGAGGCGCCCGGCCTCCCTGGCCGCCACGGCGCGCACGGCGTCCTCCGTCTCCGCCCAGAGCCTGACGATCCCGGGGTTGGCGAGCCTCCACATCCTGACGAGCCGGGGCAGGTCCCTCTTGTCGACGCCCGCCCTGAGCGCCCCCATGCGCTCCAGGGCGGCGGGCCCGCCCTGGTAGCCGAGCGCGAGCGTCGCGACCTTGCCGCGCTGCCTGAGCTCCTTCGTGACCTCCCCCTCGGCGACCCGGAACATGCGCGCGGCGGTCGCCTCGTACACGCGCCCGGTCGTCCTGAAGACGTCCAGCGCCCATTCCTCGCCCGCGAGCCACGCGAGCACGCGGGCCTCGACGGAGGCGAAGTCGGAGACCACCAGCGCGGCGCCTCGGGCCGGCACCAGCACCGTGCGCACGAGGCTCTTGAGCGTCTCCGCGACGTCGCCGTAGAGCATCCTCACGCCGTCGGCGTCGCCTGCGCGCACGAGCTCGCGGGCCATGTCCCGGTCGCGACCCTGAAGATCCCCGCGCGCGAGGTTCTGCAGCTGCACGAGGCGCCCGGCCCACCGGCCGGTGGACGCGCCGTAGAACTGGAAGGAGCCGCGCAGGCGGCCGTCCTCCCCGGCGGCGCGCGCCGCGACGGCGTACTTCTTGTTGGTCGCCTTGGCGCCGGCGAGGCGCAGGGAGAGGGCCTCGCGGACGGCGTCGCTCAGCTCCCCGCCGCCGGCCAGCGCCGCCTCCACGGCCTCCCTGTTGAGGCTCGGCATGCACGCGCCCTGCGCGTCGAGCCAGCCCTTGAGCTGCGCCACGCTGTTGGGGTTGGCGAGGCCGGTGACGGCCCTGAGCCTCGCCTGCAGCCGCTCGTCGTTGTCCTCCGCCATCCTCACGGCGCATCGGGCCAGGGCCCTGTCCACCCTGACGCCGGCGTCGTTGACGCGCTGGTCCAGCACGTACAGCCGCTGCTCGCGCTCGGGGAGGGGGCCGGGGAGCGCGGCGGCTATGGCCGTCTCGCACTCCACGTCCGTCCTGCAGTACGCCACGAAGCGCTCCCAGTCCTCGCCCTCGCGGGGGACGGGCGCGGGCTGCGGCCTCGAGAAGCGGTTCATCAGGCGCGTCCCGGCGGCGTCCTTCTGCACGTCGGTCCCGAGGCAGGCCCCTGCCTGCCTGAGGCCGCCGGAGGCGCCCCAGTACGCGGCCTGCGCCATCGTGCAGCGCCACTGCGCGGGGTCCAGGTAGCCGTCGAACGGGCGGCCCCGGCGCAGATGCTCGCTCAGGCAGACCCGCTCGAACTGGGCGTTGAAGGCCCGCTTGACGACCTGCGGGTCATCGAGCGCGCGAGCGACCTCGCGCGGCAGCGGCTCGCCGTTCGCGAGGTCGCAGACCTCTGCCGGCGAGCCGTCCGCCGAGTAGCCGAACAGCAGCACCCTGAAGCCCGGCGACGCGGCGTACCGGTGGACGCCCACCGCCCCCAGGTCCTCGTCGGAGAAGGTCTCTATGTCTATGCCGAGCGTCCTCACAGCCCCAGCAGGTCCGCGTCGGCGCCGGAGAGGCCGTCCTCGCCCGTGTCGTACCTGTCGAAGTCGTCCTCCGCCCTGCTGCGCCCGCCCAGGGGCTCGCCGTCGCGGGTCTTCTGCACGTTGTTGAGCCCTGCGCTGATCCCGTTGTTGCCGGCGTGGGCGTAGGGGAAGAAGTTGAGCGACACCCGCCCGTAGCACCCGCTGTAGACCTCGGTGGAGTCGAGGATCGTGTTCAAGGCGGCGTCGACGACGCCGGGCCTGGTCCTGGACGACGCCCGGATGAAGTAGCAGCCCTCGAACTCCTCGCCCTCCATCTCCTCGTCGCCGTCGCGCAGGGTGTTGCCGAGCTTCGCCGGCCTCCTGCCGTTCCACTTGTTCCTGACGCCGAGTTCGACCGCCGCCTGCTGGGCGGCCTTGATCCGGCCGAGCGTCTTCCTGTCCGTCTTGGGGATCAGCGCCATCACGCTGTACTTGGCCTCCTGCGTGTCGTCGAAGGCGAAGGGCTCGAACAGGTGCACGAAGCTCAGCCGCACCTCCTCGGTGACAACCTTGGTGGTCTGGTTCGTGACGGTGCCTGCTTTTCCGTTTGCCATTTCCGTGCTTCCTTTCTGTCGGTTCCCCGGTCAGTCCTTGAAGTCCTCCGCCGCGCCCTGCGCGCTGCCGAGCGCCGGGCGCCTGTCGCTGTCCGGCACCAGCACCGGCTTGCCGGGGGGCCTCACGACCAGGCCGCCCAGCATCTCGGCGAACCTCGGCTTGCCGAGCAGCCTCTCCAGGTCGGTGACGCCCTTGAGCTCCGTGGGCTTGAGGTAGTCGCGCTTCGGGTAGCCCGCGTCTTTAAGCACCGTCTCGGCGGCGAAGGCGTCGGGGATCCTCCGCACCGAGCGGCCCTCCACCAGCTTGTAGCCGGCGAAGGCGACCCCGTTGTCGCGGGCCTGCCCGAGGGCCCACTCCTGCACGTCCTTGGCCCACGCCTCGACGCCCGGCAGCCTGGGCAGGAGCCCGGCGACCTCCTCGACGGAGAGCGCCGGCGGCAGGGCGAAGTCCTCGCGCGCGGCGGCGAGGGCGGCGTCCGCCCGGGCGCGGCAGACGGGCCTGGCCCTGCAGAAGCGGCACGCGCCGTCGGACGGCGCGTACTCGCCCTCGCCCGCCGCCGCGAGCCCGGCCCTCGGGGCCACGTAGTCGCTCGCCCACGCCAGGAGCTCCTCGCGCGACAGGGAGAAGCCGCTCGTCGCGCCCAGGCGGGGCTGCATGATGGTCATCTCGACGTCGGCGAAGTCGAACAGGATGCCGTAGCCCTCTACTGCGCCGACCGCGTACAGCATGAGCTGGGGGTTGCCCTCGGCGGCGACGGGCACGCCCTTCCCGTACTTGAGGTCTATGACGTGCAGGACGCCCCCGGCCAAGACGACCACGTCAGCGGTCCCGTAGCCTTCGGGGACGAAGCGGCTGAAGTCGACCCTCCGCTCCAGGTCGACGTAGGGCTTCAGCCCCGAGGCCCCGAGCGCCGCCACGAGCTCGAGCACCTGGGCGACGTAGTCGCCTATGTGGCGCTCCATCTCCGCAGACCAGTGCGCGCCCGCCTTCACGGCCTTCAGGCGCCTGCTGTAGGCGGCCCTGGTCACCTTGCCGAGCCTGTGGGACAGCTCCAGCTCGGCGTACTCGTGCGCGGCGGTGCCCTCCTCCGCGTACACGCTGGCGCCCTCGGGCATGCCGGCCTCGAGCCGCGCCGAGGGGGTGCACGCGAGCCACCTGTGCGACGCGGACGCGCTCAGGAGCGCGTGCGCGCCGCTCACCTCAGCGCCTCCAGGCGCGCGAGGAGCGCCGTGTGGTCGGCCTCGGCGACCTCCGGCAGCGCCGCGGCGCCGAACTCTCCCAGCAGGGCCGCGAGCTCCTCGCGCCTGCCTGCCTGGACGAGCCCGTAGGCGACCTCGCGCAGGCGCTCGAGCCCGACGGGCCCGGCCCCCGCCGTCCCGACCGGCCCCGCGTCGACCGGCCCGCCGCCCGGGAGCCGCGCGCCCCCGGGCCCCTTCGCCCCCTCCGGCTCAGGCTCGGGCGCGGCGCCCTTCCTGGCGCGGGCCTTCGCGGCCTTGGGCTTCTCGGCCGGGGCGGCCTCCGGCGGCGGCGGCGCGGCGGCGGCCCCCGCGTCCCCGCACAGCGCGCCGAGGACCCTCCGCATCCGCTCCGTCCCGGCGCCGCCCTCGATCCTCAGGCTGATCGTCACTCCGTCGTCCATGTCTCTCTCTCCTTCGTCCGACCGTCATGTCCGTACCAGGGCGCACGCCGCGCCCGTCGATACCGTCCTCCTAAAGCCCCAGAGCCCTCGCCGCCAGCGCCACGCACAGGCACCCGGCCGCGAGCAGGAGGCCCATGACGGCGCACCCGCACCCGCACCCGGCGGCGGCGCCCGTGCCTCGCCTCAGCGGATCGCGGCCCATCAGTACCACCCCTCCCTCTCGACGTGCGCCCACGCCGCCTGCCACGAGCCGTGGCGCGACATGACGTAGGCGCTCATGGCCTCGAACTGGGCATCGTAGTCCCCGGCCACCTCGGCCCACGTCCTGCCGATGTACAGGGGGTAGTAGGACTCGTCCAGCTGGCCTATGCCTTTGTAGCGCCCGTTCTCGGCCCAGGGGTCGCCCCGGCTCTCGTAGTCGATGATGCGGGCGGCGCACTCGGCGTCGCTCAAAGGGGTGGCCGCCGGCGCCGCGTCCGCAGGGGACGTCGGCGCCGGCGGCTCGGCGGCGGGCGCCGCCGCCCCCTCGGCGGGGGCGGCGCCTGCAATACCGCCCGCCGTGACGGCCTGCTCGGGCTGCTCCGCGGGCTCTGCATGGGGAGGCTGCTGCGGGAGGGGTGTCCGCAGCCGGACGACGGGGACGTCCGGGGGGAGAAGGGAGGCAGAGGCGTACACGGGGCGCGCGTCCGAGCAGGCCGACACGGCGGGCGGCACGAGGGCCAGCGCGAGGGTGACGGCGGCGGCGAGGGCGGCCGAGAAGGCGACGTCGCGGCGGGTCATGTTGTCGAAGGGGAGGCCGCCCATCAGTGCCTCTCCAGCCACTCGACGGCGACGGGGATGCATATCTTCTGGGTGCGCCCGACACGGATGAAGGGCAGCGGGTCGCGCGCGCGGCGCATGTACTCCCTGAGCGTCTCGCGCCCCACGCCGAGCGTCGCCGCCGCCTCGGTCGCGGACTGGTACAGCGGCACGTCCGGGTGGAGGTAGACGACGACGGAGGGCCTGTACGGGGCGCTCATGACGTCTCGCCCCCCTTCTTCGCCTCGAGCCGCTGCCACCAGGCGTCGCGGCCGACGACCCTGCCGTCCACCTTGTGCTGCTCGCGCCAGGTGCTGTCGTGCCGGCCGCGCATGGGGCGCCGCTCGAACACGGTGCCGTCCTCGAACACGAGCCTCTGGCTGAGGCCGAGGCTCGAATCCCTGTATCTCATGCCGCGCCGCCTCCCTCCGCCGTGTCTGCGTCGCCCGCCCTCAAGCACAGGCCGGGGGGCTCCATGTACAGCTCGCCGCCGCCGTCGGGGCGCAGCCTCGTCCTGCGCTCGGCGTCGCGCGGCAGGAGGTAGATGTCGTCGCCGAGCCCGGGCCCGGGCGCTCCGCTCACGAACTCGTCATAGGTGAGCGGGCGGGCGCCGATGCGCACCTCGGCCATGTCGTTGTCGGCGAAGAGGTAGTCGAGGGAGAGACCCGGGAAGATCTCGCGTCGTATCGACTTGCACTCATCCAGCGAGAACTTAACCTGACCTGCGAACTTCATCTTGACGTTCTGAGGTGTCATGCCAAGGAACTCGGCCAGCCGTTTCTGGGTGATCCCGTTTCGTGCCATCTCTGCCTTCAGGTTCCCGTAGGTCGCCATGCTTCGCCTTTCCCGTTGCTATGGTTTTCCCAATTGGGTTACTACGTAGCAATAATAACCTATTTGGGTAAACTTGCAATAGGTTCTTGATAAATTTTCGTACTACTGGGAAAATATTTCTTGTGATACATCCAATTGGGAGAAACTATGGGCAAAACAGAGGAAACGGTTAAACTGAGAATCAAAGACCTGTATGGCAACGTCGCTCAGTTTTCCAAGCAAACAGGGATACCATACAGCACCGTCAACAACGCCCTTAATCGCGGGCTTGGCGGAAGCGGAATCGACACTATTCTCCCGATATGCAGGGCGTTGGGGCTTGACCCTATGTCGCTCGGAAGCGAAAGCACTAGAATCCTTGAGTATTCCGACCCCGACTACATCGACGTCCCGCTACGCGGCAGGGTCCCGGCAGGGGAGCCGGTCGAGATGTGCCCCGTCGACGACTACTTCCCCGTTCCGCGCCAGGTCATGGAGAGGGAGCCCGGCTCGTTCCTGCTCGAGGTCTCGGGCGAGAGCATGAACAAGGTGCTGCCGAGGTACTCCTACGCGCTCGTCAACCCGAACAAGACCGAGGTGGTCGACGACGAGGTGTACGCCGTGAACGTCAACGGCCACGACTCGACCGTCAAGCGCGTGAGGCGCCTGAACAACGGCCTGGAGCTCGTCCCCGACTCGACCGACCCGACCTTCCAGCCGAAGACCTACGACTTCGGGAGGCCCGAGACCGAGGGCATCCGCATCATCGGGAAGGTCGTCTGGCTGACGTTCCCGTTCGACTACGTGATGAAGAAGTAGTAGATAAGAGGACGCAGGCGGCACGCCCGGACGGACGTCCGGGCCGAAACGGGATGTCCCGGCACAGGGCCGGACACGATACAGAAGGGAACCACCATGGAGCAGAGCAGCGCACCGAGCCAGTCCCCGACCCAGGCCGGGGGGGGGGGGGGGCGGGGGCGGGGGGGGGGGGGGGGGGGGGGGGGG
>JAISGJ010000198.1 GCA_031263105.1 Coriobacteriales bacterium | reverse complement strand
GTTTCTATCGGTCACTGCGCCGGCCAGCCGTCCCTGGTGGCAACACCCCCCGGGCCTACTGTGGAGGCTGGGGGAAAGGGCCATCCGGGGACGGTCGATCAACGGCCCCTCGGGGCCCTTGGCAATTCTAAGCCCTGTGAGGCCGTCAGATCGCCCCAAGCGCTCTTCCTTGCCCCAAAAGAAAGGGGCTATTCATACTGTAATGGGGGGGGGGGGGGGGGGGGTCGGGTGGACAGTGGGATGTGAACAGTAACAAGCAGGCCTGTAGTCAGTCAACAACAAAGAAAGAGGTATCGACATGAAGACACGCAAAGAACCCACGAAGAGAGCGGCATCGCCCGCAATGCAGTCTGCACTGCGGCATGCGCTGGCCGTCGCCCTGGCGGCCCTCATGATGGCGGCGAGCCTTGCGCTCGGCGGCTGCGCGACCCAAGCCCCCTCCGCCGACACGCCGGCAGGCACGCAGGCAGACGCACCCGCAAACACCGCCGCCGACGACACACGGGCGGACGCGCCCGCCGTCGACACCATGGACGACCGCAGCTTCACGGACATGGCGGGCCGCGAGGTCACGGTCCCCGGCCTCGGTGCCCTTGAGCGCGTGTACTTCACGGGCTTCCCGGCCGAGATATACTGTCTCACCCTGGCGCCCGAGCTGGCCGGCGGCACCAGCTCGGACGGCTACACGGAGGCGGAGCTCGAGCTCCTCCCCGCAGGGACGCGCGACCTCCGGTACCTCGGCACCCTCAGCGGCGGCAAGGAGCTGAACCCCGAGTCCATCCTGGAGGCCGACATCCAGCTCATCGTCTCCGTCGCCTTCGACGACCCCGCCGAGTCCGACAAGACCCAGGCCGACGACCTGCAGGCGCAGACCGGCATCCCCGTGGCCGTGTTCAGCGGCAACCTCGACAGGGTGCAGGAGGTCTACGCCGAGCTCGGCAGGCTCCTCGGCCGCGAGGACGAGGCCGCGACCCTGGGCGCCTACTGTGCCGAGAAGCTGGCCGCCGTGAAGGCGGCCGTGGCCACCGTGCCCGAGAGCGAGCGCGTCAGCCTCTACTACGCCGAGGGCCCCGAGGGGCTTCAGACCGAGCCCGAGAGCTCCTCACACGCCCTGACCTTCAAGGTCGCGGGCGCAAAGAACGTCGCCGACGTCGAGGCCGCAGGCGGCAAGGGCATGTCCAACACCTCGCTCGAGCAGGTGATAGCCTGGGACCCGCAGGTCATCATCGCCTGGGACGACGTGGTGCGCGGCGGCGCCGACGAGCGCATCCGCACCGACTCGAACTGGGCCCCCGTAAAGGCCGTGCGCGACGGGCGCGTCTACACCATGCCCAACGTCCCCTACTCCTGGTGCGACCGCCCCCCTTCCGTGAACCGCTTCCTCGGCATCCAGTGGGTCGCCAACCTGCTCTACCCCGACGCCTACGACGTGGACATGGTGCAGGAGACGCGGGACTTCTACCGCCTCTTCTACCACGTCGACATCGACGCGGCCAAGGCCAAGGAGATACTCGGCAACAGCGCAGGGTAAGACATCGCACGTCGGATAAGGCGCCACGCTTCATCCGACGACCCCAGCAGGGCGGCGCCCTGCCTTGCCCCGCCGCCCTGCCGCTTCGTCTGACAGTCTGTCATGTGCGTTACAGTTCACACCCCCACTGTCATTCCGACCCCCCACTGTCATTCCGAGCGCAGCCGAGGACTCTTTGGACACGCAGTGTCCAACGGCAGGTCGCAGGGCCCTTCGACCTGCGGTCGACCGCTTGCGCGGTCGAGGATCCCTCGGCGGGCTCGGGATGACAGTGGGGTGTGAACTGTAACCCATGTGCGGCGGTGCCCGGCTCAGCGCCTCTCTTGCTCCCCCTGCTCCCATGCGGCGAGCAGGGAGCGCATCCAGGCATCGACGTCCATGTCGTAGACGCGGCGCAGCAGGGCGGGCGCAAGCGCCTTCTCGGGCGGCCCCAGGGCCTGGATGCGCCCCTTGTCCATGAGCATGACGCGCGAGCCGAAGCTGCGTGCGAGGGCGAGGTCGTGCACGACTGCGAGCACGGCCCTCCCCGGCATCTGGAGCCATCCGTCGAGGAGCTCGAAGACGCGCTTCTGGTAGCCGAGGTCGAGGTGGCTCGTCGGCTCGTCGAGGACGAGGAGGCGGGGGTCCTGGGCGAGGGCCTGGGCCAGGAAGGCCCGCTGCAGCTCGCCGCCGGAGAGGGTCAGCACGGACTGCCCTGCAAGGCTCCCGAGGCCGCAGTGCCCCATCGCCTCGGCGACGGCGCGGGCGTCCTCGTCCGTGTAGGGCGAGAGAGGGCCCCGCGAGCGCGCGTAGCGCCCGAGGCCCACGACCTCCTCGACGGTGAACGCGTAGTTGACGGCGTGGGCCTGCGCCAGTATGCCGATCCGCCGGGCGCGCTCGACCGGCTTGAGGCCTCTCACGTCGGTGCCGTCGCAGAGGACCTCGCCCCGGTAGGGCACGCTCTGGGCGATCGCGTTGACGAGGGTGCTCTTCCCTGCGCCGTTCGGCCCGACGACGAGCAGGCGCTCGCCCTCCTCCACAGAGAAGCTGACGTCGTCGACGATGAGGGCGTCGCCGTAGCGCACGGTGAGATTGCGCACCTCGAGCATGCTCATTGCCGCGCCCCCCGTGTCGCAAAGAAGATGCGGACGAACAGGACGGCCCCCACAAGCGAGGTCACCACGCCGATGGGCAGCTCGCGCGGGCTGAGCACCGTGCGGGCGACGAGGTCCGAGAGCATCAGGAACACCGCGCCGCCGAACAGGCTTGCCGGTATGAGGCGGCTGTGGTTCGGGCCCGTGAGCAGCCTCGCCATGTGCGGGGTGACCAGGCCGACGAAGGCGATGGGTCCGCTCACGGACACGCAGGTCCCGATCAGCGCCGAGACGCAGACGAGCACGAGCAGCTTGACGTGCCGGACATCGACCCCGATGTGCCGGGCGTTCTCCTCTCCCAGGGCGAAGGCGTTGAGCTCGCGCCGGAGCGAGAGGAGGGCCCCGCCGAAGAGCGCCAGGACCACCGCCAGCATCGCCACGTGCTGGTACGTGGAGCCCGAGAGCGAGCCCAGGGTCCAGAACACGATGCGGGCCGCCTGCTCGCCCGCGAAGACGACCAGGACGCTCATCAGCGCCGAGGCGAACATGGAGAAGATTATGCCGATGAGGATGATGGTGTCGGTGGAGAGCGAGCGGTCGAGCCGGTAGGCGAGCGCGAGGATGGCGAGCAGCGAGAGGAAGGAGAACAGGGATGCCAGCACCGTCGTGCCCGCAAGGGGGAGCAGCGGCAAGGTGAAGCCGCTGACGATGGCGACGACCGCGCCCAGGCTGGCGCCGGCGGACACGCCGAGCGTCGAGCCGTCGGCCAGGGGATTCTTGAGGAGCCCCTGCATCGCGCAGCCGCTGACGGCGAGCGCCGCGCCGACGAGTCCCGCAGAGAGCACGCGGGGCAGGCGGACGCTCGTGACGATGCTCGCCGTGCTGCTGGGCGCAGCGTCCGTGCCGCCTAGGGTGTTCTGCAGGGCATCCCACAGTGCGCGCACGGCATCCGGCAGCGGAACGCTGACGCTGCCCACCGCGACGCTGACAAGCAGCGCCACGAGCGTCGCCGCGCCAAAGACGACGTACATATACGGCTTAAAGCCCGTGCCCCTCACGCTCCTCCTTCCCACGACCGATGCCTGGTGTGCCAGACAGCGAGTCCAATGTGCCCCGTGTCCCTCGCCCGTAGGGGACGCCGAGGACGCCGTCCCCTACGAAGAGACGATGATCAGCCATCGTCTCCCCTGACGAAGTCGTACAGCGCGCGGGCGCCGTCGGCAAGGCGGGGGCCGGGACGCGAGAGCTCGTTGTCGGCGAGGTTCAGTATCCTGCCGTCCCTGACGGCGGTGACGTCTTGCCAGGAGGGGCGCGCCCGTATCTCGTCTGCGGGCAGCGGCCCCTCGCCGAAGTACATGGCGATGGTGACGATGCAACCGGGGTCGCGCTCCAGCACCTGCTCCTCGGACACCTCGGCCCAGCCCTCCACGTCTGAGAAGATGTTCTCAAGCCCAATGAGTTCGGCGACCTCGTTCATGAAGGTGCCGCTGCCGGCGATCCACAGGCCGTACTCGAGCGGGCTGACCTCGAAGTAGACCGTGCCCTCGACTTTCTGGGAGGAGAGCTCGTCGAAGGTCGCCCTCATCTGGCCGACGAGCTCCTCGGCCTCGGCGTCCCTGCCGAGGAGCGTGCCTATCTGGAGGATGGACTCATAGGTCTCGGCGATGTCGGTCGCCTGCGAGGCGTAGACCGCGATGTCGGCCTCCTCGAGCTGCTTGACCTGCTCGGGGTTCTGCCCCATCGTCTCCATGAGCACGAGGTCGGGCGCACGTGCGACGATCTGCTCGACGTTCGTCTCCGTCCCGGACTGCAGGGCCTCCACCTCCAGCGCCTCGGCCGGCCAGTCGCAGTACTCGCCGCGCCCGACGACCGCAGGCCCCGCGCCGAGGGCGTAGACGACCTCGCAGGACGAGGCGGTGAGCGCGACGACCTTCTCCGCAGGCCTCTCCAAGGTGACGGTCCGCCCGGTCATGTCGGTGACGGTGACCGACCTGCCCTCGTCCGAGGGCACGGCTGCGCCCGCACCCTGCGGCGCTCCTGCGTCTCCGGGCCCTCCTGCGCCCCCCGGCTCCCCCTGTCCGCCGCAGGCGCTTAAAATCAGCGTGAACGCCAACGCTGCCAAGGCTATGAGCGTAAGGGTTTTGCGTGTCATCATCGACTCCTTTTAGATTCCGACCGGAGCCTTTCCGTAGGCCCTGCCCCTTGTCTTTCGTGCAGGGAACAGGGTAACAAGGGCACCTCCGTCTGTCTACCCGTCCTTTTCCTGCCTTCCTGCTCTCTAAATTTGACGGAGAGAAGTCCTGAATTTGACGGAATAAGCTCCTAAGTTTGACGAGATAGAGTGTCTGTGCTACTTTGTGTCCATGCAATATATCAGACGAAAAGCCACCGACTTGGTTCTCGACGCGCTTTTGCGCGCACGGGTCGTGGAGCTTCTGGGGTCGCGTCAGGTCGGCAAATCGACCCTTGCAAAAGCAATCGGCGAAAGCCAGAGTGCGACCTACGTGTCCTTGGACGACGGCTTCCTGCTCGAGGCCGCCCGTACCGATCCCAAGGCCTTCCTGCGACAAGGCGCGGACGGCCTTCTGATAATCGACGAGGTGCAAAAAGCGCCCGGTCTGATCCCGGAAATCAAGTTGCTGGTGGACTCTGACAACCGTCCGGGGCAGTTCCTGCTGACGGGTTCGGCCAACCTGCTGGAGCTGGACATGGTCGATGAGTCACTGGCCGGCAGGGCCGAGGTCATCGACCTCTACGGCTTCTCGCAGGAGGAGACCCATGGCACGCACAGCGATTTTTTGGCCACCGTGTTCGAATCCTCCGCAGGGCACGGCTATCGAAGCGGCCTCTCGAAAGACGACTACGTAGGGCTTATCGAGAAGGGCTCGTATCCCGAGGCCACAGCCCGCAACGACGACGACCGCCCCAAGTGGTTCAAGAACTACCTGCGGCTCATCAGCAACCGTGACGCCAAGGACATCTCGGAGCTGAGGCGCTTGGCCGACCTGCCCAGGATACTGCGCTACCTGGCTTCGCTGATCGGCTCCGAGCTGGTGGTGAGCAACGCGTCCAGGGACCTGGGAATCCCCAACTCAACGCTCAGGCCTTATATAGCCCTCTTGGACACCCTGTACCTCGTCCATGCGTTGGAGCCGTGGAGCAGGAACCTGACCTCCCCCGTCATCAAGAACAGGAAGGCCTATCTGTTGGACTCCGGCCTTGCATCCTATCTGACCAGGGCACGACCGGATCACGGGGCGTTGTTCGAGGATTTCGTGATCGGCGAGATCCTCAAGCAGAACGCCTACAAGGACCTGGAGTACTCGTTGAGCTTCTTCAGGGACTACGACAAGAACGAGGTCGATCTCATCCTGCAGAACGAACGCGAGGAGATAGCGGCCTGCGAGGTCAAGTTCACGGCCACCCCCGCGATGGGCCATCTGAAGGTGCTGCGCAAACTGGAGGCCAGGTATCCCGAGCAGTTCAAGTGCGGCGTGGTGTTCTATGCGGGCACGGAGACCGTGCGCTTCAGCGAAAAGATATGTTTCGTCCCCGCAGATGTCTTGTGGGCGGGGACATCGGCGGCAGACCCGGCAGACCCAAAGGGCCCCCGGGCCGCGAGGCAGGACGTGCCGTAGCACAGGCGGCAGCCGCCACTTCCCTGAAGAATCTTTCTCAATCCTTACTCTGCATTTCTCCACGCTCAATTTCTTTGTCCACCCATGACAGGGCCTGTCCAAAAAGGGATAATGGCAGGAAGGAGAGAGAAGTGATGAGGAATTCCTGCGAGATCGTCCCATGACCATCCGCACAGACAACGGAGGGCAGCGCCCATGATCGAGCACGAGGCAGCACGTGTCCCGCTGGTAAACCGCTACTACCTCTACACCTTGTTCGGCCGTGCGCTGAACCACGAGCCCGACGAGGCGCTCCTTGATGCCCTCGGCTCCCGGCATACCCGCGACGCCCTGGCCGTCGCACAGCTCCTGGAGGATGCGGACAGGGACGTGCCCGCCCCCTTTGCCGCCCTCCCGTCTCCCCAAGAGGCGAAGTCGGACTACACGAAGCTGCTCATAGGGCCCGACAGGCTGCCGGTGTCGCCTTGGGAGTCCGTGCACGTCACGGGCGACGACCTGCTCTTCCAGAAGCATACGCTGGAGGTGCGCGAGGCCTATCGGCAGGCGGGGTTCCGGACAGCAGGCCGCAAGGCACAGCCCGACGACCATATCGCCACCGAGCTCGACTTCCTCGCGGCACTCGCGCACCGGGCCTACGAGGCCGCAGAGGCCACAGACGACGCGCTGCTCGCTTCTGCGCTGGGGGCCTCGCAGGCCTTTCTGAAGGAGCACCTGTTGCAATGGGTCGATGCCTTTGCGACCGGGGTCGCCGCAGCCACGCTTGCAACCTGCCTGTATCCCCAGATCGCCGAGCTGGTGGCGCGATTCGCACGCTGCGACCTGCGTTTTGTCGAAGGACTCCTAGGGCAGCTGCGAAAGACCGACGAGTAGTATGGCCAGGGTGCGCCTGCGGACTATCTTCCTCGTGCTGCTGACCGTGCTGGTGGCAGCCGCCTTCATGGCCAACTACTTCTGGACCTCGCATACGCAGCAGCGTCAGACCGAGGCGGAGCTCGTCGAGAAGGGGCAGGTGCTTGCCCAGCAGATGGGAGCGATGTGGTCGTTTCTTGCCGCCAACCAGGAGCAGCTCGAGCAGGCCGCCTATACGGAGACGGGCAGTTACATGGGCCTGCACTGTGCCATCGTGGGGCGCAGCGTGGGGCTCATCTTCTCGAGGGAGACGAACTACACCACGCGCTTTGTCAACTTCAACCCGCGCAACCCGAGCGATGCGCCCGATGCGTTCGAGGCCCGTGCGCTCACGGCATTCCTTGAGGGCCCCCGCGTCACCGAGTACCATGCGTTCGCCACCTTCGACGGCAGAGAGGTGTTCCGTTACTCGGCGCCCATGCAGATACAGGAGAACTGTCTGGACTGCCACGGCGAGCCTGCGGGCACGTTCGACGTCACGGGCTTTCCGCGCGAGGGCTGGAAGATCGGCGACGTCGGCGGGGCGATCAGCATCGTCATACCGCTCGACATCTACCGGGAGAACGAGCAGTCCACGGTGGTCTCGAACATCATCTTCTTCAGCGTGCTCCTCGTGCTGTTCTCCGTGTGCATCTGGTTCGCGCTCTCGTACCTCGTGGCAAGCCCGCTCAACCGCATCCAGGCGGGCGTGAAACAGGTGCAGAAGGGCGACCTCGACATCAAGCTGGTGCCCACGGAGACCTCGCGGGAGCTCTCGGAACTGGTGCATGAGTTCAACAGCATGAACAACGAGCTGGCCTCCATGTACAGCGACCTCGAGAACCAGGTGACCGACCGCACGCAACGGCTCTCGGAGGCCAACAAGCTGCTCAAGGAGCAGCGCGCCCAACTGGAGGGCATCAATCATCGCCTCATCGAGGAGAACCGCTACAAGTCGGACTTCCTCGCCATGATGAGCCATGAGCTGCGCACGCCGCTCACCTCCATCATCGCCTTCGCGGACATGCTCTCGCACGACGCCCATGACCTCGCCGACGCCGACACGGCCGACATCTGCGCGGAGATCGACGTGAACAGCCAGCTGTTGCTCGGCATCATCAACGACATCCTCGACATGAGCCGCATCGACGCGGGCAAGGCGGAGCTGAACTGCGAGCTCGTCGACCTCGGCGACCTTGCCGCCGCCCTCGAGCTTCTGACCCGTGTGCTCGCAGACCGCAAGGGCATCTCGTATGCCTGCGACATCGCCGGCGACGTCCCCCTGCTCCGGGCGGACTTCGACAAGCTCCAACACGTCTTCGTCAACCTGCTCTCCAACGCCGTGAAGTTCACGCCTGAAGGCGGCACCGTCTCCCTCAAGGTCACGTTCGATGGGGACACGGACGAGATCGTCTTTGCCGTCACCGACTCGGGCATCGGCATAGCGAGGGAGAACCAGAAGGAGATATTCGACCGCTTCCGACAGATCGACTCGTCGGATTCGCGGAAGTTCGGCGGCACGGGCCTGGGGCTTGCGCTTGTGAAGGAATACACGCAGATGCACAACGGCACCGTGGAGGTGGCGAGCGAACTGGGCGAGGGCAGCACCTTCACCGTTCGTATCCCGCGACAGAGAGGAGTCGGCCTTGAAGATCATGCTGATCGATGACGACAGGAACCTGCATACGCTGCTGGAGCGCATCCTGCGAAGTGCGGGCTATGACTTCGTGGGATC
Source organism: Coriobacteriales bacterium (assembly GCA_031263105.1). Classification (GTDB taxonomy): domain Bacteria; phylum Actinomycetota; class Coriobacteriia; order Coriobacteriales; family UBA8131; genus JAISGJ01. The sequence goes on along the minus strand of JAISGJ010000198.1, from coordinate 1,151 downwards.
CTTCAACGGCGACGAGGGCCTCAAGGTCCTCGAGTCGGCCAAGCCCGACCTGCTGCTGCTGGACGTCATGCTGCCCAACGTGAACGGCTTCGACCTCTGCACGCGCATACGCGGGGCAGGACGGCGCATACCCATCATCTTCGTCTCGGCCAAGGGCGACATCGTCGACAAGAGCATCGGCTTCAAGGCGGGCGGCGACGACTACGTGGTCAAGCCCTTCAACACGGAAGAGCTCCTGCTGCGCATCGAGGCGCATATCCGCCGCCATAAGTCGGACATCAGCTTCACAAAGCCCACAAGCAAGGGCGGCAGCATCAAGATGGGCGACCTGGAGATCATCTTCGACCGCTACGAGGTCCACCTCGACGGCGTGCTCGTGGACCTTACCTCCAAGGAGTTCGAGATCCTCGCGCTCCTGGCGGCCAACCCCGGCAAGGTCTTCGCCCGCAGCCAGATATACCACCATATCTGGGGCGACGACGGCGAGGTGTCCGAGGATTCCATCACGGTCTTCATCCGGCGCATCCGCGAGAAGATAGAGGTGAACCCCTCTCAGCCCAAATACCTCCTCACGGTCTGGCGCGTAGGGTACAAGTTCGCCGAGAAGGTGTGAGCGAGAGGCTGTAAGGATCCCGTAAGGTTTTGTTCGAGAATATCAAGAGGGGCTTAATGGTGATTTCCTGTGCCGCTTCCTATACTGTTACAGTTCACGCCCCCACTGTCATTCCGAGGCTCGCCGAGGAATCTTTGGACACGCAGTGTCCAACGGCAGGCCAGGGGCCCCTCGACCTGCGGTCGACCGCTTGCGCGGTCGAGGATCCCTCGACAGGCTCGGGATGACAGTGGGGTGTGAGCAGTAACAGGAACAGAGCAGAGCAGAGGAAAGGAAAGGCGAATGAGTGACTTGACAGAACGTACCCACGTGTCAACAGGGATCGACCGTCGCAGCTTCGTCAAGGCAAGCCTTGCCGCAACCGCAGTGCTCGCAACGGCAGGCGGCATTGCGGGCTGCGCGCCCTCGGTCGAGAGCGTCGAGAGCGATGGGGGGGGGGGGGGGGGGGGGCAAGGGGGGTTGCCGGGGCACAACATGTTAAACGAAAAATGGTGTGGGGGGCCGGCGGGGATAAAATCGGCGGCCCCGGCGGTAAAAA
>JAISGJ010000195.1 GCA_031263105.1 Coriobacteriales bacterium | reverse complement strand
GATTCCTCGGCGGGGCTCGGAATGACAGTGGGGGTGTGACCTGTGACAGGGGGGGGGGGGGGGGGGTGACCTGTGACAGTGGGGGTGTGACCTGTGACAGGGGAATTGGGCATCCTGTGAACGGCAATTGCTCGGGTGCCTATTCGTTGCGCAACGTCCTGCGGGTCTGGGCGAGGAGGAGGTCGATCTGCAGGGCCCTCTCGAGAAGCGCGTCGCCCGCCTTGGTCAGCCTGACCCCTGCGCGGTCGCGCACGAACAGCTCCACGTCGAACTCGCGCTCGAGCGCGGCGATGTGCTTGCTCAGGGCCGACTGCGTCAGATGCAGCTCGTGCGCCGCGCCCGTGAAGCTCCCGCGCTCTGCCAGCACCACGAACTCTCTCAGATGCTCCGTCCGCACAGCCCTCATGCATTCCCTTCCGATGCGTCGTCCGACGGGCTTAGCGTGCGGCCGAGTTCGACCCGCAGACCGCCGAGGAGATCACCGGCATTCCCGCTGCGGAGATCGAGGCCGCAGCCACCGTCTACGCCACGCGCCTCGACCCGAAGACCGGCTACGGCAACGGCGGCATCCAGTACATGCTGGCCGTCGAGCACGCCTGCAACGCCATCCAGAACTGCCGTGCGCTCGACAACCTCGTGGGCATCACGGGCAACATGGACACGCCGGGAGGCCATCGCGGGCCGACCATCGTCCCCATAGACGGCGACCTGCAGGGCTTCAGCGCCTGGGCGCCGGGCGCCTCCACGCCGCCTGCGGAGATCAACGTCAAGCAGCTGGGCATCGAGAGGTTCCCGCTGATCAGCTGGTGGCAGTACTGGTGCGACGGCTCGTCGCTGTGGGACGCCGTCCTCGACAGCGACCCTTACCCCGTGCGCGCCCTCTGGAACGAGTCAGGCAACTTCATGAGCCAGACCAACGCGGCAAGGGCCTGGGATGCCCTGTGCTCCCTCGACTTCTTCGTCGACCTCAACCTCTGGCACACCCCCCACCGACGCGGCCGACATCATCCTGCCCGTCGCGCACTGGATCGAGTTGAACTCCCCCCGTGCCTCCCAGGGCTCGGCGGGGGCGATGGGCGCGACGGTCAAGTGCGTCCAGCCGCCTGCGGAGGCCACCTACGACCCGGAGATCGTCATGGCGCTCTTCGAGCGTATGGGAGTGCCTTGGACGAACGAGCCGGGCAACGAATGGCCCGACATCGAGTGGCAGCTGGCGGACGCCATCAAGCTGATCAGCGACGACGAGCTGACGTATTCCACCTGGCAGGTCGAAGACGGCCGGCCCACCGTCACCCGTCACGGCACGCGCTTCGACGAGGTCACGCCGAAGTACCGGACCTGGGACGAGTACATCGCCGCATTCCAGGAGCATGGCTGGTGGCAGGCCAAGGAAATCCAAAAGTTTGGATTTCCTCCGACAGCCTCGCGGCCTACATCCTCGCAGGCGACGGCGCCCTCGCGTTCTGGGGCTCTGTCGTGTGCGCCCTCGTGGCGCTGTCCTGCGCCATCGCCGCAAAGCGGAAGGTCGGGGCTGCCGGCGTCGCCGGGGCAGCGGGGACTGCCGGCGGCGGTATCGCCGGCGCTTCCGAGGCAACCGGCATCGCCGGGGCACCCGGCGCTTCCGACGTTTCCGGTGCCTTGACCGGCATCGCCCTTCTGGTGACCGTCACGACCTCCCTGCTGTTCAGGGTCCTCATCTACCTGGTGGGCTACCCGGTGTTCCTCCTGTACTGACCCCTCCTCGCGCACGGTGCCCTGCCGCCTCTGACGTGCACGGCACCGTGCGCCCCCCTTCACACCCGCTGCTGCGGGGCCGACGGTGCCAGGGTGCCCCCCATCTCTGTTCGCCCTGTCACCCCCGTCCCGCGCAGACGGGCCGCTCGCGTGGCCGATTGTCGTTACTGAGTCCATATCCCACTGTCATTCCGAGCCTGCCGAGGAATCCTCGGCTGCGAAGCAGCCGACCGCAGGTCGAAGCGCCTCCTAGCTGCGATTGGTCGCTTCGCGACCAAGGATTCCTCGGCTGCGGCGCTGCCAGAGGCAGCGCCTCCGCTCAGAATGACAGTGGGGCGTGAACTGTAACCTCCCTGCCCCATGACAACAGGCCGCCTAGCCCTTTGGCTGCATCTCCCTGACGATCCCGATCAGCTCCTGGTGGGAGTGGATGTCCAGTTTCGTGTAGATACGTCTCACGTGGGTATTGACCGTGTTGAGCGAAATCACCAGTTCGTCCCGTATGGAGGAACGGCTGTATCCAGAAATAAGGAAGCGGAGTATCTCGCACTCACGTTCCGACAACGAGTAGCGCTCGGCAACCACTGCCGCCTGCGCACAGACAACCAGGTCGTGGATCTGCGTCCAATTCTTGACTTGGGCCCTCCCGCCGTTCCCACCAAGGGCGGCATCGGTGTACACGGCCTTCCTCGGCACAGGCGCCCTGAGAGCATGGAAACGCTCGGACCTGCGGCCCAAGGCCATGACCACGCTCACGAGGACGGTGACAAGCAGCGGCATCGCAGTCGTCAACACCTGGTCTGGAAACAGGGCACGGCCCGCAAAGCCGAGAAGCGTTCCCAGAAAGGCGCCCGCCCCTATCAGGCCGAAGAGGACGGCAAGGACGAAACGGGCATCGACGTTGTTGCGGCCTGCGTATTTGGCGACGGAGACGAACACGAAGAGCTGCAGGTTCAGCAGACAGAAGAACACGACGGTATAGGGTATCTCCTTCCGCTGTTCTCCCAACAGCAGCAACAGCGCGTAACCCAGGCACATGAAAGGGAGCGCCCATTTGTACGCCACCGAGATGTTGATCGAGCGCTCCCGGAACAGGCTCAGCACCAACAGCGCAAGGGCAAGAAACAGGGCGACCGTAAAGGCGACCAGGTAATGGGGGAAGCCGCCGCTGGGATAGCAGGGCGCGACATACACCCTGAACAGACCGAAGCAGAACCAGAAGGCGAGCAACACGACTCCTGTCTCCCACATGCCGGGGAACTGCCGCAGCGTCGTCGGGAACGTCCCGGAGGCGGCGCTGCGACCTCCTTGGCCCATGAAGGGCAACAGAGGAGGCCCCTGGCCTTTCTGGGAAGGGCCTCTCTGCTCGGAGTCGCCCCGGAGCAGGAAGAAGAGCGAGAGCAGGGGGAGCAGCATCGTGACGACGACCGCGAAGGTGCCCTTGAACAGTATGAGGGGGGCATAGACAGGGACGGAAAGGACGAAGGCCGTCGGAATCATCGACTCTATCACAAAGGCATCGAAGCCGGAGAGGGCCTCCTCCCACTGCGACAAGAGCAGCACGAAGCCGAAGCCCGCCAAGCAGCCGCCTATGAGAAGGAGGGCAGGCCATGACGGATACGAGAAAAGACAGACGACGACCGTTCCCATTGCCGCTGTTACCGCCCCTGCAAAGGCACGCTTCCACCCGGAATCACCGGCGGAATCCGGCAAGGCCTTTTGCCTGTGTGCTCTCTTCAGGCGCAGACAAAGAAACCCGCAGGTTGCGGCTGTGGCAAGCATGGAGAACCCCCAGAACCACTCTGCGGCGTTCTCGATCGGGTATTCCTGGGTCAACAGACACGAAAAGAAGGCGCAGTTGACCCATGCCATGAACAGGGCAAGCCCTGCAGTATAGGAGAACCCACTGTCATTCCGAGGCGGAGCCGAGGAATCTTTGGGTCCGAGCGCCCGGAAAACGCATCGCGTTTTCAGCGAGGACGGGCCGACAGGCCCACGGAACGCACCGGCGCCCAATCGGGCCAGTCGGACGCTGCGCGTCCAAGGATTCTCACGCTGCGCGCCCTTGCGGGCGCCCCGCTCAGAATGACAGTGGGGTGTAACCTGCAACTGTCCCTGCCCTCTCCGACAAACTCCCTGAGATTATTCCCCAGATTATAGCCAAAAACCTTCGTGCGCACTGCCAGAGGGGGCCCTGTCATCAGTTTTTGGCGACATGGCCGACCGGCCTGTCAGAACTGCCTCCAGAAATCCTCTCCTTCATGCGACACTGCCCCCGCCTCTCGTCGCCTATGCTGAGATGCCCTTGCATACAAGGGCGGCACATCGGTCAGAGCAGAGAAGGAGTCAGGCATGAGAAGGAGAGGAAAGGGAAAGGCGCGCCCCTCTATCGGAAACGATGCCGGGGCACGGCAGTCGGCTTCCCGGAACGGAAGCCGCCGCACAGAGGCACGGCACCCCGTCAGCAGGCGCTCGTTCGTCAAGGCGGCGGGCGCGGGCGCGGCCCTGGCTGCCACAGGCAGTCTCGCCGCCTGCGGGCCACGTGAACGGGACGACCCCACGGAGGCATCTCCGCCCGAGCAACGACCCGAGCAGCGCTACGGAGGGCACAAGGTCGAGGCGCATGTCGACCAAGCGACAGGAGAGGTGACCGTCAACCCCGAGGTGATCGTCCGGTACAGCGCGTGTCTCGGCTGTTACAGCACGTGTGGGAACCGCGTCCACATCGACAGGGCGACGGGTACCATCATGAGCGTCGGCGGGAACCCGTACAGCCCCTGCTGTGCATATCCCCCGCTGGCGTTCGACGAGCCTCTCGATGAGGCCTATCGGATGATGGGCCAGATACGGGGCAACCAGGTCCGTGCCACGGTCTGCGGGCGCGGCAACGGCACCCTTGACGCATACGCGCAACCGGGAAGAATCACGACGCCGCTCAAACGTGCCGGTGCCCGTGGCGAAGGAAAATGGGAGGCCATCAGTTGGGAGCAGCTGATAGACGAGGTGGTGGAAGGGGGGAAGCTGTTCGAGCACATAGGAGAAGAGCGGCCCATCGAGGGGTTTCGGGCCTTACGGGACACCGAGGCCCCCTTGGACCCCACCGCACCGGAACTCGGGCCCAAGTCGAACCAACTGGTGGTCTTCGGAGGCCGCGGTGACGGGCGGGCCTTTGTCGCTCGACGCTTCGCCACCTGCTTCGGCTCGGTCAACTGGTTCAACCATGGCTCCACGTGCGGCGGCGCAAAGGACATACTCGCCTTCATGAAGGGCGCCCAGGACGTCCGCAACGACTTCGACCATGCCGAGTACGTGCTGTGCCTGGGCGGCTTCCCCGGTGCAAGCGGGAAGACCATGCAGGCCATCGCGCGGCATTGCTCCTCACGGCTTGCCGACGGCTCGCTCTCGATGGACATCCTCGATCCCGTTCTCTGTAACGGGGTCGTCACCCCGACCCAGAAGCAGGCCCGTTGGCTCCCCATCAAAACGGCGACCAACACCGCCTTCGCCCTCGGCCTTATCCGCTGGATGCTGGAGAACGACGCCCACAACAAGGACTTCATGTCGTTTCCGAACTACCGGGCCGCATGCGAGGGAGGCTACGCCTCGTTCTGCAATGCGACCCATCTGGTCGTCACCGACCCCGGACATCCGAACCACCGGAGGCTCATGCGCCCCGAGGACGCAGGGCTCAGCGCACCGGAGGCGGAGGATCCCGCCAAACCGGAGGAGCATTTCGTCGTCATCGACGCGTCAAGCGGTCAGCCTGCCCTGCATCGACAGAGCACGCGCGCGCAGCTCGAGTACGAGGGAAGCGTCAACGGCGTTGCCGTGCGCAGCGCCTTCCTCTTCCTGAAGGACTCCGCCTTCGAACGCAGCATCGATGAGCTCGCCGCGCTATGCGAGGTGCCCTCAGAGGAGATCGCCCGCATCGCACAGGAGTTCACCTCGCACGGCACCAGGGCCTCGGTCTATGGCCTGGCGCCGAGCTCGGCGGTGAACGGCGTGGATGCCGCCAACCTCAATTCGATACTCGCCGCCTTCATCGGCAGCGACCTCATGAAGGGGGGCACGGTTCCTTGGCGAGCCTCCGCGAAAACGACCGTCAACGGCGACCGCTACCTTCTGGACGACATCGACGGCGTGCCGAAGGTGTCGGCGCTGCCCATCTCAAGGACAGGGGTGTCCTACGAGAAGACCTCCGAATACCAGCGCAAGAAAGAGAGCGGAGAGGACACCGCGCCGCTTCTGCCCTGGTTCCCCCTTGCGAAGATATCGGATTCGCAGGCCCTGATATCCGTGGTGAACCAGTACCCCTATTCGGCGAAGATCATGCTCTCCTGGATGACGAACGTCCTGCAGGGCACCTCGGGCGCGATGAGGGAGAGCGTCATCGACCGCCTGAAGGACCCGGGCTGCGTGCCCCTGTCCATAGCCTGCGACGTGGTCATGGGCGAGCACGCGAGCCTCGCGGACTACTTCGTCCCTGACACCACTCCCTATGAGAGCTTTGGCATCGTGACCTCGGAGGGGCATCTGCTCAACCGTGGCAACACGGTCCGTTGGCCCGTCGTCGAGCCGTTGACGGAGGTGCTCCCGGATGGGCGCCATGCCAGCTTCGAGGCCTTTGTGTGCGATGTGGCGCAGGCATGCGCACTGCCGGGCTTTGGAGAAAACGCGCTGAAGTCGGTCGATGGAAGCGCCTATCCCTTCAAGGATGCCGCCGACATGTTCCTGAAGGGGGTCGCGAACCTGGCATGGGACACCGCGCCGGTTGCCGACATAGCAGAGAGCGATCTCGATGTGCAGAGGCTCGACGGGCTGCCCGAGCAGTGGAAAGCAGCCGTCACGGAGGAGGAGTGGCCCAAGGTCCTCAACGTGCTCTCGCGCGGCGGGCGCTTCTGGCCGGCGGAAGACGCCTTCAAGGGCGAGGCGAGCGCCTACGGGTACGAGCTCATGACCCTGCTCTATAACGAGGGCCGCGCGACGAACAGCAACTCCTTGTCGGGGGCGACGGCCTCCGGGACGCTCGTGTGGCGGCCGGAGACGTTCGCGGACCTCTCCCCCATCGCCGAACGGTACACGAAAGAGGAGTGGCCCCTTGCCGCCACGAACTACAAGCCTCGCTTCCGGTCGGTCTCGATGCTGGCGAACAGCCCTCTCATGCGCGACCTGAGCGAGACCAACTATCTGGAGGTCAACACCGACGATGCAGAGCGGTTCGGGCTTTCTGACGGCGACATCGCACACTTGTCCAACCCGTCTGGAGACGTGATGGAGGCACCGGTGCTGGTCCGGGCAGGCATTGCCCGAGGAACCGTGGGCGTTGCCTACGGGTACGGGCATCGGGCCTACGGTGCGCAGGACATCGAGATCTCCGGCGAGAGCCTTCCCGGGGATGCTGCAATCGGTGCAGGCATCAACCTCTGCACGATGCTCGACCCGACCGTCCCGGGCATCTTTCCCCTGTCGGACCCCGAAGCAGGCTCCCCGGGACGCAACGGCGGGGCCTATAGGATCACGAAGTGAAGGCGAGGAGACCATGACAGACACAGACACGGCCATAGCCGCTGCCGGACAGACCGACAGCGGCCAAAAGCGTTACGGGATGCTCATCGACCTCTCGCTGTGCGTCGGATGCAGCGCCTGCGCGGTGGCCTGCAAGATCGAGAACGCGGTCCCTGTGACCTGCTTCAATACCTGGGTCGAGAGCTGGGACAGCGGGGAGTACCCGAAGACGACGCGGGCGAACGTCCCCAAGCTCTGCAACCACTGCGCCGACGCGCCCTGCATCACCGTCTGCCCGACGGGCGCGACCTTCGTCGAGGAGGGCGGCGCCGTGGTGATAGACAGGCAGGAGTGCATCGGATGCGGCAGCTGCGTGCAGGCCTGCCCCTATGGGGCGCGATACCTCGATGCCGAAGCGGGACGCGCAGGGAAGTGCACCTACTGCTTCCATCGGGCCAGCCAAGGGATGCTCCCCGCCTGCGTCGGAACCTGTATAACGCAGGCACGCATATTCGGGGACACGAACGACCCGGAAAGCGACATCTCCCGCATCCTGGCAGACGCCGACGCAGAGGCGCTCAGGGCAGAGCTCGGCCTGGACACCGCGACACGCTATCTCGGCTTGAGCGAGACGCTGCTTGCGGAGCAGTCGTCAACGGTATCGCGCGGCGGCAACAAACGGGAGCCGAGCCGCTGAGGGACGCCTGGCAGATGAAGAGGGGCTGCTGTCCCCTTGGAGTTCGTGAGGCAGCAGCAGCCCTTGCTCTCTGTCACTCAGCCCCGCTTGGACGGGCCGCGCCTGCAGCCGACTGCCGACTGCCAGCAGTTCGCCAACGCCCGGACAGTGCGCCGCCTTAAAACTCTGAGAACCGCTCGAGGATATACTCACTGAGCAGAGGGATGTCGAAGTCGATCTTGCCGAACATGCGCTCGCCGATGATCCCTTGTTCAAGCAGGCGCCTGCGGTACTTGCTGGTGTAGTTCACGTCCCTGCCCCATGCGGCGGCGATCTGGGCCGTGTCGCTCTCGCCGTTGATTCTCGCCAATGTGACGAGGAAACGTATGTCCTGTTCGGACAGGTCGTGTATCGTGCTTTCGAATATCATGCGCCGCATGTCGCTTCCTGCAAGTTCGATGCCGTTTTTTGTGTCCTCAAGCGAGATCGCCTTGCGTTGGGGGTTTTGGCGCCATATGTTGTAGCCGACGAGCTGGATCATGAACGGGAATCCCTGCGTGCTCTCGGCGGCGAGCCCCAGCGCCTCGGATCCGATGCTGCGCCCGGATGTCTCGATGGTCTTGCGCAGGGCAAAGGCGACCTCGTCGTTCGGCACTGCGTCCAGACGGTGCTGGAACGCCCTCCTGAGAAACGATATCTTCTTATCCTGCAGCAGTTGCGAGATGTTATTGGGCAGCCCTGCCATAACCAAGGCGACGTCGCGACGCTCTCTCACAAGATGCTGATAGGTGTCCACCAGGTCACGCAACGGCGCACACTGCGCGTCGACCTCGTCGACGGTGATCAGCAGGCCGACGCCCTGCTCGTTGAGGTCCTTGACCAAAGCGGTGAGCCTTGAGCGCCATGTGCGCTCAGGCTCTTCTGTGACCGAACGAGAGATGCCGAAGCCCGCAATCTCCACGCCGGTTATCCTGCTCGGGGCATTTGCGGCAAGGAAGTCCGAGGCGTTGTCTTTGACCTGCATGAGAACCTCCTCAAGAAGGCCCTCTCGTGCCGTCACGTTTGCGCTCACCCAGCCCTGCGCGGATGCCTCCTCGGCCAGCTTCGCGAGAAGAACCGTCTTGCCGGTGCCTCTTGCCCCGGTGAAGATCGTCGTGCGGTTAGGGTCGCCGGGTGCGTTGTCCAAACCGCCGAGGATGTCGCGTATCATCTGTTGCCGCCCCGCCAACTGCGGCGGTATGCTGCCGAACGTCGGAGTAAACGGGTTGTTCGTCTCAGTCGCAGGCATTGCCGTCCGCCCTTTCACTTGCTTTCACGGTTTTTACTTGCCTTTCCCCATTTTTACTTGCTTTTACTTACTCGTACCGTTGGAAGCATAGCACAGATGTCCTCTGTGGACATCCCAAGGCGTTCGGCACGGAACCTTTCCCCTTAGGTTGGAACTCGAATAGCAGCCATTGAACTTCTCGACGGATCGCAACCCGTCTCCGCACTCAAAATAGAACCTGTCAAGAGCACCTTGCGCTTGTCGGCTACAATGACGAACAGTTCATCCAATGAGATACGTTTCCCTGGATTGCGTGCGGACTCCACTCTGGCCATTATGTTTGCGATGAACCCCGGGGCATTCTCATCGAATGACTCGGCAGACGAGAACGAGCTGCTTTTCGTGCTCTCCTTAGTCAACATGACAACTCCTGACAGATGTTGATTCCATATTATCATGATACTACCATATGAACTAGGTGAACTAGGGAAGTGCCGATTAGTTGCTTGTGCGCAGCTTGTGCGCCAGATGGCAGAAAGGGCGGTTACGGTTCACACCCCACTGTCATTCCGAGCTCCGCCGAGGAATCTTTGGACACGCAGTGTCCAACGGCAGGCCAGGGGGCCCTTCGACCTGCGGTCGACCGCTTGCGCGGTCGAGGATCCCTCGACAGGCTCGGGATGACAGTGGGGTGTGAATCGGGATGACAGTGGGGTGTGAATCGGGATGACAGTGGGGTGTGAATCGGGATGACAGTGGGGTGTGAATCGGGATGACAGTGGGGTGTGGACTATAACAAAGGACGAGACAGAAACGCGGCAGCGAAAATAGGGGTTTCTTGGTGCCCCTGTCCTACGCAGCGGGGCACATAATCCGGGCGCTTAGCCTCAGCCCTCAAGCCCCTCAAGCAGCCAGGCGAGGGTGGCGGCGTCCTCGTGGAGGAGGCGGGCGGCGGTCAGGGCCATCTGGGGGTAGAAGCGCTGTGCGCCGGCCTGCTGGATGTCGGTGGCGAAGCGGTCTATCCAACGGAGGAGATGGTCTTTGAGGAAGGCTTGCTGGGCCGCGAGCGACGTGCGCGTCTTTGCAAGGTCGCCTTCCTGGTAGGAGGCCTGCGCCTGCTCGGCGAGATGGTACATGAAGTCGAGTTCCAGCGCCAGATGGTCGTCCGCCTCGTGGGGGTAGCCCTTCGGCAGAAAGCCGTGCTCGACATAGACGCGGCGCACCTCCAAGGTCTCGGGGGCGAACAGGACGCGGTCCTTTGTGCGGTAGACGGACTCCCACGGAGGAGCAGGCAGGGCCTCCGGGCCCAAGAGGAGCCTCGTGTACTCGTCCCGCAGCCCGTCTATGACGCCATCAGGGTCTGCCGCGAGCCGTGTCTCAAGGTCGTTCAGGAAGGAGAGGGAGGGAGCTTGCGGGGAGGCCGCCACGTCCGTCTGCGCCTGGCCCGCCTCGGCAGAAAAGGCCAACGACAGCCGGGTGGGCTCGCTCGCGGCGATCGAGATCAGCTCCCGGTTGGGCTCACTGCCGAAGATCAGCCTCAGAAGCTGGTACTGGTAGCACCGGTTGGCAAAGGTGACGACAAGCGCATCGCTTCCTCCCATTGTATGACCACCTTTCTCATGAACGCCATAAACGGCCTCACCGCAGTATAGCGATGAGGCCGTCTGGTGTCGCCTCCGCAACCGCACAAAGATTCCTCGGCTGCGCTCGGAATGTTTCTGTTCACACCCCCACTGTCATCCCGAGCCCGCCGAGGGATCTTTGGTCGCGAAGCGACCAACAGCAGATCTGAGACCCCTTCGACCTACTGTCGACCGCTGACGCGGTCGAAGATTCCTCGACAAGCTCGGAATGACAGTGGAAGGGTGAACAGAAACCTCGGAATGACAGTGGGGCGTGCACAGAAGCGTGGCGGCCGCGTCGGCGTGGCGGCCGCGCCGGCGTGGCGGCCGCGTCGGCGTGGCGGCCGTGCACGTCAGAGCAGCTCCTCCGGAGGGCTGACGACCCTGACCGGGGCGTTGCCCGGGTTCGTCCTCGGAAGCCCTATGACCAGCGAGGGGGTCGTCGTGCCCGACGAGGCCAGAGGCTCGAGGTCGGCCTGTGAGCCGTACTTCGCCTGGAGGTCGGCAAGCTCCCCGTGCTCGATGCAGCGCATCAGGCATGCGTCCACGCACGCGGGGTTCTCCCCACGCTCAAGGCGGTCGACGCAGAAGTCGCACTTGCCCATCACCTGCGCCTCGGTGTTCAGGCGGGGGGTGTCGTAGGGGCAGGCGGCCTTGCAGGAGCCGCAGCCGATGCAGTTGTCCTTGTCGATGACCACGATGCCGTCGTCACGCTTGCTGATGGCGTTCGTCGGGCAGGCGGCCAGACAGGCCGGCATCGCGCAGTGGTTGCAGGAGTAGGAGACGCTGTAGACGAACACGCCGTCGGGGACCTGGACCCCTTCGCTCTGTGTCCAGCTGCCGCCCTCGCAGTCGATCACGCGCCGGTACTTGAGGCCGACGAAGGTGTCGTTCTTGTCCTTGCAGGCGGCGATGCAGGTCTTGCAGGCGGTGCAGCGGTCGACGTCGATATAGAAGCCGTATTGTGCGGTCATGGTATCCTCGCTCCCTTACACGTTCATGATGACTTGCGGACGGAGATAGTCGGGCTCCAGGGGAGCACCGTCCCACTTCTCGATCTTCACCAGCACCGTGTTGTAGGGCGAGAGGCCCGACGACACCAGATGGGGCCCGGTCAGGGAGTTTATGTTGCAGCCCATGTCGATCCCCGTCTCGTCGTCGAGCTCGATCCAGTTGCCCTGGCCGATGATCGCGACCCCGGGCATGACGCGGGAGGCGACCTGCACTCTGCGCACCCCCTTGCCGTGGGGGTTGCTCAACAGAACCGTGTCGCCGGTGACGACACCGATGTCCCCCGCATCGGCCTCGTTGAGGATAAGGTCGTTGGCGAACACCTCCGCGATGGACTTGACGTTGCCGAAGGAGGAGTGCGCCTGCCGGAGGATGTGTATCCCGAGCAGCTGATAGGGGTACTCGCCCTTGACCTTGCCCTCCCAGTCGGAAAAGCTGTCCTCGTAGCCCTCCAGGGCCGGCACGTACTTGGCGATGGGCGCGACGGTCGTCGTGTTGTAGTTCGCGATGCGCTCCTCGAGGTCCCGGCAGAAGATCTCGAGCTTGCCCGACCTGGTCTCGAGCGGGTTCGCCGCCGGGTCGTCGATGTACTCGCTGAGGGCCGTGTACATGAAGCGGTCGCCGTCCTTGCGCTCGACCTGATAGCCGCCGTCCTCGATGAGCTTCTTGAGAGGCACCCTGCCCTCATGCGGCTCGGTCGCAAGCCCGAACTCGGCGATGTCTTCGGCGGTCACCTCTGCGAGGTTCACCTTCTCGCCGTCGTCGTCCTTCACCGTCGACTCGGCCAGCCGTGTGACGGGGTCGAGCTCGGGATCCTCGGGCCCCAGCTCCAAGGGGTCGATGCCGGTGCGCAGGCACAGCTCCTTGTTTATCCACCAGTTGGGCATCGACTCGTAGACCGGCTCGATGACCTTCGAGGCCATCACGATGGTCTCCTTGTTGATGGCCGCGATATGGCCGCCCTCGTACTCCCACGGGGTCGCACAGGGCAGCACGATGTCGGAGTACTGACAGTCCGGCGTCATAAAGAACTCTGACGTGACGTTGAACTCTATCTGGTCGGGCTTGCGCAGCGCCTCGACGGCCTTGGACAGGCCGAGGTTCTGGTTGATCTGGCTGCAGCGCCCGAACTTCACGAGGCACCGGATGTCCACCTGGTTCTCCCCGTTCTGGAAGTCGGTGTGCACGCCGTCGAGGATGGCCGTCCAGAACTCGGCATAGGCGATGCCATGGTAGATGCTCGGGTCGAAGCTGCCGTCGTCCAGTGTGCCGCCGCCGCGAGGGGTCGTGCAGACGGGGTTCTTGGAGTTCTTCATGAGGGTCGGGCCGAGGGAGACGACCGAGGGCCCGCCCTGCACCCCGGACGACCCGTCCGCCGCCTCCACCTCGGCGCCCGGCTTGCCCACGTTGCCGGTCATCCAGCCGACCGTCAGGTACATCTGCGTGAACTCGACGCCGTTGTAGACGCGCTCGGGCGCCTGCCCGGCCCTGAGCGTCATGGGCTTGGTCGTGGCCATCTGCTCCGCCAGGTCGCGTATGACGCTCGGGGCCGTCCCGCAGATCGCGGACGCCCACTCGGGCGTCTTGGGCGTGCCGTCGTAGGCCCCGAGAATGTAGTCCTTGAAGTTCTCCTGCCCCTCCTCGCCTTCCGGCATGTGGTCGGCATCGAAGCCGACCGTGTAGGCGTCGAGGAACTCCTGGTCCTGCAGGTCGTTCTCGATCATGTGGTACGCGATGGCCGCAAGGAGCGCGGTGTCCGTGCCCGGGCGCACCGGCACCCACTCGTCGGCCAGGGCCTGAGCCGAGGGCGAGAACCAGGGATCGACGGCGATGATCTTCGCGCCGGCGTCCTTGGCGTGGCGGACGTAGTTGGTGTTGCTGCCGCCCGCGCTGTAGATGGGGTTGTAGCCCCAGAGCACTATGAGCTTCGCCTTGCGCAGCGAGATGCGGTCGCCCGGGGTCTTGTCCGAATAGGAGTTGCCCCGCATGGCCGTATAGGGAGGCACGTTCCCGCCGTTGGACTGCTGGCCCCAGACCGTGATGTAGCCGCCGAACGCGTTGAGGTAGGGGATCTGGTCCAAGATACGGGAGGCGATCGCCAGGTTGCCGTAGGTGTCCCTGATGCGCAGGAACTCGTTGGCCGTGTAGTCGAGCGCCTCCTCCCAGCTGATGCGCTCCCACTCGTCGCGGCCCCTGAGATGGGCGTTGACGCCCTCGCCGCCGCCGGGGCTCCAGCTCTTGCGCTTCATGGGGTACTTCAGGCGGTCGGCGCCCATGACGAACTGGCGGAGCGAACGCCCCTTGATGCAGCTGCGCTGCTGGGGGAAGTCGGGCGAGTCGGGATGGTTGTCGTCGGTCTTCTGTTGGACGGGGATGCCGTCCACGACGAGGGCCTTGTTGACGCAGCCGCAGTGGCAGGTCTGCCAACAGGCGGCCGTCACCCAGGTTCCGTTGTCGAAGTCGATCTCCTGTACCTGTTCCTCCGTGATAGGCTCGAGCTCCTTTGGCTGACAGCCGCTGACCGCGAGCGTCGCCGCCGATACGCCGAGCATCGCCAAAAAGCCCTTGCGGCTCATCAGTCGATGCCCTGATGCTCCCTTGTCCTGGGACATACGCTGGGACATACCTTGGGACATACGGACCCTCCTTCTCTTGTTCCTTCTGCTCCTCTTCTTCGGCTTGATCGAGAAGCATTCTAGCAAACGCCCCCTGTCATTGGTATTCGTCTGTTGTTGTAATTTCCTTGCGTGATCCTTGCACAATTCTTACAGGCCAGCTCTTGCAGGGAGAACAAGAACGCGCAGGTCATGGCTTCGAAATCCACGTGCCGACGCGAACACGTGGTATCATGTGGCTCAGGAAGAAATGCGGTGCCTGGCCCACGCCGAACCATGTTGGACCATGTCGGCCCACGCCGGCCCACGCCGGACCACGCCGGACCATGTCGGACCACGCCACGGTGCCGCCTGACGGGAAAGAAGGACAATGCGGGGATTCGGCCTGCGTCAAAAGATCGCACTCGCCCTTATCGCCATAGTCATCGGCGCCCTGGGCGTCAACCTTGCGTGGAACATCAACGCCCAGCAGCAACGGATGACTGCGGAACTGGTCGAGAAGGCCTACATCCTCAACGAGGAGATGATGTCGGCATGGGAGTTCGTCTCCAACAACCAGGACCTGATCAACTACGACTCCGAGGGCAAGTACGAGTTCAAGCGCCTCCATTGCTCGTTGGTGGGCATGAGCATCGGGAACATCTTCAACCGCAGGACCGACTACGTCATCCGCTTCGCAAGCCCTAGCCCCCGCAACCCCCTCAACATGGCCGACGCCCACGAGGTCGCCGCCTTCGATGCGTTTGAGCAGGACACGGACCTGGCCGAGTTCCTGGGGTTCGCACAGTACAAGGGAAGCGACGTGTTCCGCTACATCGCCCCCATGCGCGTGGACGACTCCTGTCTGGAATGCCACGGCGGACACAGAGGCGAGACCGACATCCTGGGCTACGCGAAGGAGGGGATGAGGACGGGCGACCTGTACGGCACCGTGAGCATCACCATGCCGACCAAGGTGCTCAAGGAGAACATGAACACCTACATCGTCCGGGAGACCCTTCTGGCCGCCCTCATCCTGATCGCCTGTGTGGGCGTCATCTACATCCTCCTGACGCGCTGGGTCACGCGGCCCCTGGCAAAGCTGCAGACCGCCGCAGGGGAGATTGCCCAAGGGAGGTGGGACGGGGCGATAGACGGCTTCCGCTCCAAGGACGAGATATACGACCTCGCCTCGGACTTCGTCCATATGTCCGAGCAGCTGAAGGCCGTCTACGACACGCTCGAGAACCAGGTCGAGAGCAGGACCGAGGCCCTCAGCAACGCGAACCTGCTCCTCGAGCAACAGTCCGACATCCTGCAGAAGGTCAACCAGCGCCTCGTCGAGGAGAACCGCTTCAAGTCCGACTTCCTCTCGATCGTCAGCCACGAGCTCAGGACGCCCCTGACCGCGATCATCGCCTTCGTGGCGCAGCTGCAAAAGACCGAGGAGCTGAGCTCGCCGCGCACCGACCGCCTCCTCAGGGAGCTGAACACGAGCAGCCAGGTCCTCCTCGGCAAGATCAACAACTTCCTTGAGACCGCCCGTCTCGATGCCGGCAAGGCCGAGTTCTCGATAGAGACGGTCGACCTGGGCGACGTGGTGGCCGCCGTCGAGGACATGATGCGCCCCATCGCCGACAACGGCAAGGTCGCCCTGGCCATCCACATAGACTCCGAGGTGCCCCTGCTCGAGGCCGACCCCGACAAGCTCCGCAGCATGATCGAGAACCTGATCGGCAATGCGCTCAAGTTCACCGAGGAGGGCGACGAGGTCCAGGTCCGCGTCTCCTACGATGCCGTCCACGAGACGGTCAGGATCGACGTCGAGGACTCCGGGATCGGCATCTCCGCCGAGGACCAGGAGGCGATCTTCGAGCGCTTCGCCCGAGGCGACTCCCCTGCCTCGCAAAAGCACGGCGGGGCGGGCCTTGGGCTCTCCCTGGTCAAGGAGTACACCGAGATGCACGGCGGGGAGGTCTCCCTTTCCAGCACGATAGGCCAGGGCAGCGCCTTCTCGGTCACGCTCCCGCGGGAGTACCGCACACGAAGGGAGTTCAGGCAATGAAGATCATGCTGGTGGACGACGACCTGGGCATCCGGTCGGTCATCGAGGACATCGTCGTCCAGGAGGGCTACGAGTTCCACTACGTCTCGCACTCCCTCGACGCGCTCGACGCGATCAAGGCCGAGAGGCCCGACCTCCTCATCCTCGACGTCATGATGCCGGGCCTGAACGGCTTCGACCTGTGCAGGCGCATACGGGACGACGGGCGGAACATCCCCATAATCTTCCTCTCGGCCAAGGGGGACATCGTCGACAAGAGCATCGGGTTCAAGGCCGGCGGCGACGACTACGTGGTGAAGCCCTTCAGCTCCGAGGAGCTGCTGCTGCGCATAGACGCGCACATCCGGCGCCACAAGAACGACATCGCGTTCAACAAGGAGTCCCAGCTCAAAGGCTCAAGCACGACCGGCGACCTGGAGATCTTCCACGACCGCTACGAGATACGGAAGGCAGGGGCCCCTCTGAACCTCTCCTCCAAGGAGTTCGAGATCGTCAGCTTCATGGCCTCCGAGCCGGGCAAGGTCTTCACGCGCGAGCAGATCCTCGAGCACATCTGGGGCGACAGCACCTTGGGCGACCTCAACAGCGTGACGGTCTTCATCAGAAGGATACGGGAGAAGATCGAGGACAACCCCTCACAACCGAAGTACCTCCTCACCGTCTGGCGCGTCGGCTACAAGTTCAGCGAGGGGTAGAAATTGGGTCGGGGTGACAGGATTCGAACAGCCGCGTCGTCGCTTCGCTCCTAGCGTCTGGTGTCCTCGCTCGCGCTGCTCGCTTCGGACGCTCGGCTGCAAACGTGCCACTGGCACGTTTGCTTAACGCCTCGCCCCTTGTCAGGCTTCGAATCCTGTCACCTCAAAGCAGTCAGGCGAACGTGCTTGCTAGTAAGCTGGCTTAGCTGGTCGGGGTGACAGGATTCGAACCTGCGGCATCTACGTCCCAAACGTAGCGCGCTACCGGGCTGCGCCACACCCCGACATGAGGATTATAGCAATTGCAGGGGGTCTTGCGCATCCGAGGCGCAGGGCAGCAGGGCGCAGCAGGGAACAGGACACAGGGGGCCGTCCCCTCGTCCTGTGGAGTGCGGGACGTCGGGGGCGCCGTCCCCTACGAGGCCGCCTCATGCCCTACGGGACACAGGGGCCGTCCCCTCGTCCTGCCCAAAAGAACCGTCCCCCTGCACCCCGCGTGCGATTGTGCGCAAACCGCTATGATGGTGCTGTATCCGGTACGCCTTTACACCGACGATTGGGAGAGCGAGGCAACACAGCATGGAAAGACGGAGCTTCAGAGAGGACCTGAACGACGCGATTGCCTTTCATGGGCATCTCTGCGGCGGGCAGATCATCGGCACCCGCATCGCGCGTTACGCCTTGGACTATTTTGGGGCGTATGACTCCGATGGGAAGCCCGACCTCATCGCCTTTGTCGAGGCCGACCGCTGCCTGGCGGACGCCATCGCCTCGGTCACCCACCTGACGCTGGGCAAACGTCGGCTGAAGTGGATGGACTACGGCAAGATGGCGGCGACCTTCTACAGCGTCGAGACCGGCGAGGCGATACGCATCCATACCGCGAACATCTCTCCCACAGACGACGTGACCGACAAGGTCGCATTCTACGAGGCGATAAGCGACGACGACCTGCTCATCGTCGAGAAGGTGAGCGTCCACCTCGGCCCGGGCGACCTGCCCGGCAAGCCCACGAAGACCTATGTCTGCACGACCTGCGGGGAGAAGGTCCACGACAGCCGCGAGGTGATGCGCGAAGGACTCCCCTACTGCAAGGCCTGCGCGGGCGAGCCGGTCTACTACTCGAAGGCCGACTGAGCGGAGCGACCAGGGCACGGGCTGGGGGGGGGGGGGGGGGGGGGGGGGGGGGGGGGGGGGGGGGGGGGGGGGGGGGGGGGGGGGGGGGGGGGGGGGG
>JAISGJ010000141.1 GCA_031263105.1 Coriobacteriales bacterium | reverse complement strand
TACTCGACTATCTTTTCCAAAATAGCTTTGTCGCGTTACTGGTCACACCCCCACTGTCATTCCGAGCTCCGCCGAGGAATCTTTGGACACGCAGTGTCCAACGGCAGGCCAGGGGGCCCTTCGACCTGCGGTCGGCCGCTGGCGCGGCCGAGGATTCCTCGACAGGCTCGGAATGACAGTGGGGTGTGACGTGTAACTTTGTCGCGGCTAGTGAGCTGCATACAGTAACAGCTCCTCGTCTCTAATGCGTGACAGGAAGTCATCTTCAAGCGATTCGGTGGTCAAGACGTCTATCGGAGCAGCAATGCGCTCTTTCAAGTCCTCATAAAACTCTGCCAACTTGAACAAAGTTCTAATCTCTCCGCCATCAAATTCGGAAGTCAATGTCGCTATCGGCATTTTGGGAGCCACGGGCATATGAACCGAACAGGAAGACGCGCTCCACTCCGTACTCCTCGGCAATAGGAGTAACGAGGCCTGCAAGCTCATCTATAGTGTACGTCTGTCCGTTCATCGCTCGTCCCATGGTTTTCGATTGGTAGGCGGGCGCCTCTGGTGGGTCGTCAGGGGATCGAACCCTGGACCTTAGGATTAAAAGTCCTCTGCTCTGCCAACTGAGCTAACGACCCACAGCTGTTATGATACCAAACCTGCGGGCGCACGTGCGGTGATGATGCGGGGGCTGCCGGTGAGGTCGGGGAGGATGGTTGCGTCTGTGTAGCCTTGGCCTTGGCAGAGGGCTGCTGCGTCGTCGAGGGTCGTCTCGTGAAGCTCGCAGGCGAGGAGGCCGCCGGGGGCGAGGAGGAGCGCTGCCTCTGCGACGATGCGGCGAAAGCACACAAGGCCGTCGGCGCCTCCGTCGAGGGCGCGTCTGGGCTCGTGGTCAGCCACCTCGGCGGGCAGGTCGTCGAGGGCGGCGGTGGGGATATAGGGAGGGTTCGAGACCACCACGTCGAAGCTGCCGTGACGCGCCTCGTCGGCGAGGAGCGATGCCGCGAGATCGTCTTCGAGCAGGGTGAGCCTTCCGTCCGCGTCGAGGCCGAGGGCTTGGGCGTTCTCATGCGCAAGCCCGAGGGCCGCAGGGTCGATGTCCGTGGCGATCACGCACACGTTGGGGCATTCGTGCAGGAGCGAGAGCGCGATGCAGCCGCTGCCGGTGCCGAGCTCGAGCACGGCGGGCTCAGGCGCAGAAGACGTGGCAGGGGGCCGTCGTTCCTGCGGCTCGTCCGCCGCCGGGACGCACCGCGCCTCACCCACCGCGCTGCGCACGCTGTCCCCGTCCTGCCCGCTGTTCTCCCCATCTACGCAAGCCCCGCCGCCGCCCCGAGCCCGCAGCTCGCTCGGCCCGCCGCCGCCCCGGGCCCGCAGCTCGTCGAGCACCACGTCCACCAGCACCTCGGTCTCGGGGCGCGGTATCAGGACGCCGGGGCGCACCGCAAGCTCAAGGCGGCGGAAGGGCGCCTTGCCGAGGATGTACTGGAGCGGCTCGCCGGCGATGCGGCGCTTGATGCCCGCACGCAGGACCTCGAGCTGCGCACCTGCAAGCGGCAGGTCGTAGTTGGTGTAGAGTTCGAGGCGCGTCAGCCCTGTCGCGGCACAGAGCAGCCATTGCGCTGAGAGCCGGGGAGACGGAACGTCCTTTGCCTCGAAGTGGGCCTGCGTCCATTCAAGAGTGGCCCGGACGGTCCACACGAAGGCCTCAGATCGCCTGTTCGAGCCGGGACGCCCTGTCGGCGGCGATAAGCGCGGTCGTGAACTCGGAAAGCCCCGCGCCGCCTGCTCCCAGAAGCACCCCGTTGTAGGTGCCGTTGTAGCCTATGCGGTGGTCGGTCACGCGGTCCTGGGGGCCGTTGTAGGTACGGATCTTCTCGCTCCTGTCCCCACTGCCTATCTGGGAGCGGCGCTGCTCCCCCATCTCGGCCTGCTGCTGGGCGAGCATCTTGTCGTAGAGGCGCGCACGCAACACCTGCAGGGCGGCCTCCTTGTTCTGCAACTGCGACTTCTGGTCCTGCGACTGCACCACAAGGCCGGTCGGCAGATGGGTGATGCGCACGGCCGAGTCGGTGGTGTTGACGCACTGGCCGCCCGGGCCTCCGGCGCGGTACACGTCGATGCGCAGGTCGTTCGCGTTGATCTCGACCTCCACCTCGTCGGCCTCGGGCAGCACCGCGACGGTCGCCGTCGAGGTGTGGATGCGCCCCTGGCTCTCGGTCTTCGGCACGCGCTGGACGCGGTGCACCCCGCTCTCGAACTTCATGACGGAGTAGACCTTGCTGCCCGTGACCTTGAACTCGACCTCCTTGAAGCCGCCCGCCTCGGACACCGAGGAGTCGAGCTGCTCGACCTTCCAGCCCTTCTCGTCGGCGAAGCGCGTGTACATGCGGTACAGGTCGCCGGCGAACAGGGCGGCCTCGTCGCCGCCCGCCCCCGCGCGTATCTCGACGATGATGTCCTTCTCGTCGTTGGGGTCGCTGGGTATCAGCATGACCTTGATGTCGTCCTCCAGCCGCCCCAGCCTGTCGGTGAGCTCGACGGCCTCCTGCTGGGCAAGCTCGCGCATCTCCGGGTCGCTCTCAAGGCGCAGCATCTCCCGCGCGGCGAGCAGACCGTCGCTTGCTGCGACATAGGCACGCGCCTGACGCGCAAGCTCCGCAAGCGAGGAGTGCTCCTTTGCCAGGCGCGCGTACTCCTTCTGGTTCGCGAGCACGGCAGGGTCACCGAGCCGTGCCTCAAGCTCGGTATACGCATCGACGATCTGTTGGAGGCGTTCACGCATAACCTGACTATGATAGCACTATTCTGTCATTCCGAGCCCTTCGGCTGCGCTCAGGGCGCTCAGGGCGCTCAGGGCACTCAGGGTAAACTCTGGGGCGAAGCCCCGCAGCCGAGGAATCTTCGGCGGCAGGGACGCCGACAGAGGCGTCGTTACTGCGCACACCCCACTGTCATCCCGAGCCTGTCGAGGGATCTTCGACCGCGCAAGCGGCCGACCGCAGGCCGAAGGGCCCCCTGGCCTGCCGTTGGACACTGCGTGTCCAAAGATTCCTCGGCGGGGCTCGGAATGACAGTGGGGTTCCATGGAGGGTGTGAACACATTGTCAGTAACCGGTCGGGTGCGGCCACGCCGCCACACCGCGCCTGCGACGCCCGTAGGGGACGGCGCCCTCGACGTCCCGCCATCTGACGAGACCGGTGTTGCCGCACCCCTCGTAGGGGACGGCGCCCTCGACGTCCCGTTTCCCTGTCCTTGCCCCTGCCCCCGTCACAGATACGAGAGGGCGCGGTAGTCGTTTTGGGACCAGTAGCTGAGGAAGGTCTCGGAGTCGAGGGCGGTGTCCTTGTCTGCCAAGGGGTCGTTCACCCAGACCGTGGCGTCGCTGTAGCCTGTGAGCAGCACCGTGTGGTCGAGCGCCGCAGTCCTGAACCAGACGCAGACCGGGCGGCCCTCGTCGATGAAGGCGCACACCTCCTCCCAGGACGCGCCCGTCAGATCGACGGCATCCTGCCCATAGGCCCTCACGAGGTCGAGCAGGGCGGGCGGCCAGATGATGCCGCCGAGGGAGAAGCCCTGATAGTAGACGCTGCCCGTGAAGCCCAGGTTGGGGTCGCCCGCATAGGGGAGGAGCGCGACCACGTCCTCCTTGCTCGTCTCGATGCCCGCATAGTTGAGCATCATCGTGACGGAGACCGCCTCGCAGCCGAAGGGCATGTCGGGCAGCTGGGAGATATAGGGCACGTCCAAGCGGGAGGAGAGCCAGGTGCCCTGCTCGTCGAAGGTCACGTCCGCTCCGTCGATACGGACGGTGCCGATGGCCTGGCTGCCGTCCGTGAAGTAATACTGGCGCCTGCCGTCCACGACCCGCCAACCGGCATTCGCGATGTTCTGGGCCGTCAGGTACGCCTCGGACGCGTCCTCCTCCGCATCCGTCAGCAGGCCGCCGGTCTGCCGGACCAAGAGGCCTGCGGCCGGCCGGTCTCCTTGGAAGAAGGGCCCTGGCCCGTCCGCCTTCAGCAGGACGGCGCACACGACCAGGGCGGCCGTCACAGAAATCGACACGAGGTACTTCCCCAGCAGGGCACCGAATCCCGGCGTGCCCCTCAACGCGCGGCACCGCTGCCGCCACTCTCTCAGATTCATCGACGTCCTTGTCCCCTCGCACACCGCAAGGCCTGCGACACGAGGCCCCAAGCCCTGCGATGCGCTTACGATGTGCGTGCTCCGTCACTTCATGCCAGCACTCCCAGCCAGCATGGTCCCGTCAGTCCATCCGTCCGTCGCGCGCCGGGCGCCGAGGGCACGACCTCACCGTCATGCCGCCGCCATGCGCAAAACGTCACACGTTGAACTTGAAGTGCATGACGTCTCCGTCACGCACGAGGTACTCCCTCCCTTCCTGCCTCAGCTTGCCCGCAGCGCGGCATCCCGCCTCGCCGCCGTACTCGACATAGTCCTCGTAGGACGCGGTCTCCGCCTTGATGAAGCCGCGCTCGAAATCGGTATGGATGACGCCGGCCGCCTGCGGTGCCCTGGCGCCGATGGGGACGGTCCACGCCTTGACCTCCATCTCGCCCGCCGTGAAGAACGACTGCAGGCCGAGGAGCCGGTAGGCAGCCGTGACCAGCCGCTCGAGCCCCGACTGCTCCAAGCCGAGCATCGCAAGGTACTCTGTGGCCTCCTTCGCGTCCATCTCGGCGATCTCGGACTCGACCTGTGCGCTTATGGGGAGAGGAGCGGCGCCGTCCAGAGGCGCAGGCTCCCCCGCTGCTGCATCCTCGTCGACGTTCGCGACGTACAGGAGCGGCTTCATCGTGAGGAGGTGCAGGTCGGCGAGCAGCCGCTTCTCCTCGTCGCTCGCCTCGAAGCTGCGTGCGCGCCTGCCCGCATCCATCCACTCCTCCAGGCGCCGGGCGACGTCGAGCTTGGCGGCAAGCGCCCTGTCGCGCCGGGCATCCTTCTCCAGGCGCGGCAGCGCACGTTCGAGGGTGGCAAGGTCGGCGAGCACCAGCTCCGTTTTGATGGTCTCGCTGTCCCGCCCAGGGTCGGCCGTGCCCTCGACGTGCACGACGTCATGGTCGGAGAAGTAGCGCACGACCTCGACTATCGCGTCGGTCTCGCGGATGTTCGCCAAGAACTGGTTGCCGAGCCCCTCCCCTTCGTTGGCCCCCTTCACCAGGCCCGCGATATCGACGAACTCCACGGTCGCCGGCACGATGCGCCCCGGATGGACGATGTCCGCAAGCCGTTGCAGCCGTGCGTCGGGCACCTCCACGATGCCCACATTGGGCTCGATGGTCGCAAAGGGATAGTTCGCCGCCAGCCCGCCCCTGCGCGTCAGCGCAGTGAACAGCGTGGACTTGCCCACGTTCGGTAACCCCACGATACCTATGGAAAGCGTCATGCCCTGTCCTTGAATCCGAAAGCTGAATTGGTAGAGCTATAGTGTAGCTCAAAATCGTCCTTGAGAACCCCCTTATTCGCGACCTCCCTCAGCGCTGCGGCGCTCGTGGTTACAGTGGTTACAGTTGGTTACAGTTCACACCCCCACTGTCATTCTGAGCGGAGCGCCCGCAAGGGCGCGCAGCGTGAGAATCCTTGGGCACGCAGTGCCCGACTGGCCCGGTTGGGCGCTGGCGCGCCCAAGGATTCCTCGGCTTCGCTTCGCTGCGCTCGGAATGACAGTGGAAAGTGAACTGTGGCTATGGCTCCCGTGGCTCTCGGGGGGTCTCGGGGGTCACGGCATCCCCGGTCTTGTCCCCATGTTTGACCTCATCCCCATTCCCAGCCCCATCCTTATGGTGGCGAGAAGGGCGAGCCGTCACTTTGTCCACGAAGGCCATGATCTTTTGGTTGAAGACGATGCCGAGGATCCCCAGGCCGCCGAAGATGGCTGCGACGACGATCATGCCGACGAAGTCGCCGTTCTTGAAGGCGGCTGCCACGAAGGTCGAGGCGAAGATCGCCGGTGCGCGCGCGAGGGTGGAGAGCACGAAGAACTCGCGGGGGCGTATCTCTGTGAGCGGGACGGCATAGGTGATGAGGTCCTTGGGAAGCCCCGGGATGAGGTAGAGGATGAACACGAGCGAGTTGAGGTTCTTGCTGTTGTGAAGGAAGCGCATGCGGCCCGAGTCCTTGTTGCCCACCATCGCCTGGACGAAGGGCGCACCGAGCCTGCGCACGAGGTAGAACACGAAGACGCTCGAGACCAGCGCCCCCGCAAGCGTGATAAGGCCGCCCCCGACGGTGCCGTAGACGTAGCCGATGGCGACCTGCACCACCTCGCCGGGGATGAACGCGACCACGACCTGGAGGAACTGCACCCCCAGGCAGATGAGTATGCCGAAGATTCCGGCCTCCCTGATCGCCCGCTCGAGCTCGGTCGCCACCGACTCGGTGCCCAGGGTGCCGATATAGCGCACGACGAGGACGCTGAGGGCGATGATGAGGAGGAAGAACACGACGAGCCCGCCGAACTTGATCTTGTCGGCGGTGGAGACGTGCGGCTTTGGCTGGTCGGGCGGCGTGCCCGGCGGCGGCTCGGACGCGGACGCTGTGCCCGGCTGCGGCTCGGACGCGGACGCTGTGCCCGGCGGCGGCTCGGACGCGGGCGACGGCCCCGGCGGCGCGGCGCTCGGCCCCTGCGCGGCCCCTGCGCCGTCCGGCCCCTGCGCGGGCGCTGTGCCCTCGGTCCCAGGCTTGCTCATGCGATCCTCACTTCGCGATCCTCACCCTGCGGTTCTCGTCGATGCGCACCCGGCCCTGCGCGATGTACTGCAAGGCCTGCGGATACAGGACGTGCTCGATGGCATGGATGCGTTCCTCAAGGCTTTCTGGGCTGTCGTCCTCCTCGATGGCAAGCGCCTGCTGCGCGATGATGGGGCCCTCGTCGTAGCGCTCGTTGGCGAAGTGCACCGTCACGCCGGTCACCTTCACGCCCGCATTGAAGGCGTCGGCGATGCCATGCGCCCCAGGGAAGGACGGCAGCAGCGCAGGGTGGATGTTGACGACGCGGTCGGGGAAGGCGGCGAGCAGGGGGGCGGTGACCATTCTCATGTAGCCGGCCATGACGACGTACTCGACCCCGGCGGCGCGCATCTCCTCGACGATGATGCGGTCGGCGGCGAGCGGGTCGGCGTAGACCTCGCGGGAGAGGCCCCTGGTGGGGATGCCCGCCGCCTGCGCGCGCCGAAGCCCATAGGCGTCGGGCCTGCTGGAGCAGACGAGCGCGACCTCGGCATCGAGCCTGCCTTCCGCAACGGCGTCGATGATGGCCTGCAGGTTGGTCCCTGAGCCGGATATGAGCACACCGAGCCGTATCATGAGCGTCTCCTCGCCTCCGTCCTTATCGCAAGGGCCCCATTCCGAGGGCCTGGCCTTAGGACTTCATCCTATAGACGACCCTACCCTCTGTCACGGGGCTCGCCGCAGCGGTTACCTCGCCGATACGAAACACCCTCCCCTGCGCAAGGAAGTGGCGGGTGAGCGGGCCTACGCCCTCCGGCGCACAGACGAGCGCCATGCCGATGCCCATGTTGAAGGTCCCAAGCAGCTCGTGGACATCGAGCCCGGAGGCCTCGCCTACCGCCTGGATGACCGCAGGCACCTCCCAGGTTCCCAGCGTGAGGCAGGCATCGAGGCCTGCGGGCAGGACGCGGGCGAGGTTCTCCGTGATGCCGCCGCCGGTGATGTGCGCCGCCGCATGGATGGGCAGCCCCGCATCGAGGGCGTCGAGCAGGGGGCGCACGTAGATGCGTGTAGGGGCGAGAAGTGCGGGGCCGAGCAGGGCGGGGGCCGTCCCGCCTGCCCCGTCGGCCGAGGGAGGGCTGCCGGGCGCAGCGGCCGCCGCGCCGCCGCCGCAGATCCCACTCGCAGCGACCGCGCCGACTCCGCTGCAGGCCCTGCCGTCCGTCGCCGTCCCGTCCGCCGCAGGCAGGACGCGCGTGGCAAGCTCCTCGTCGCTGAGCGCGTCGGTCAGGACGCGGCGCACGAGCGAGAAGCCGTTGGAGTGCAGGCCGCTGGACGCGAGCCCTAAGATGACGTCGCCCTCGCGCACGAGGTGCGGGCCGCGTATCCTGGGCCGGTCGACCACGCCGACGCAGAAGCCGGAGAGGTCGTAGTCCCCCTCCTGCATCGTGCCGGGATGCTCGGCCATCTCGCCGCCGACGAGGGCGCATCCCGCCTGCTTGCAGCCCTCGGCGATGGAGCCGACGACCTCCTGTGCGAAGGATGCCTCAAGCCTGCCGACTGCGAGGTAGTCAAGGAAGAACAGGGGCCTCGCGCCGCTCACGACGATGTCGTTCACACACATGGCCACGAGGTCTATGCCGACGGACGAATGGTCGCCCAGGCGCCTGGCGAGCTCGAGCTTCGTGCCCACGCCGTCGGTGCCCGAGACGAGGACGGGGTCGTCCATGTCCTTGAAGGCGCTGGCCGAGAACAGCCCGCCGAAGCCGCCGATGTCGCCGATGACCTCGGGGGTGTAGGTGCTGCGCACAAGCCCCCGTATCGCCTCGACCGCGCGCGCTCCCTCGGCTATATCGACCCCTGCATCCTTATACGTCGTAGCTGACACCACAGGTCCTTTCTCGCGTTTCCCCGTTACTGGCCATGCGCACTCCCCCC
>JAISGJ010000126.1 GCA_031263105.1 Coriobacteriales bacterium | reverse complement strand
CCCCTAAAAAGTGACCATTTTGGGTAATGAATTGTCGAGTTTTAGGTACCCAAAAGAACTCGACCTGCGTAAACACAGTTTATTGACTGTAAATATCAACTCATTGCAAGTAGGGATTTATTTTCTAATAGTTGCCTTCTCTTAAAGCTCGTCCTTCTCAAGAGGGGCCTCGTGGGCCTGGCGGGCCTTAGCGACACGGTGGTTGTAGAGCATCTGGATGCAGGTGATGGCGAGGGAGAAGAACATCGCGAAGTAGAGCATGAGGTCCATGGCGTCGATGTCCGTGCCTTCGAGGGGGACCTCGATGCCGAGCGACTCCAGCACGAGCTTCACCCCAACCGCGATGATGAAGGCAAGCGCAAGCAGCTTCATCTCAGGGTTCGCGTTGATGAACTCCGAGATGGGGTCGGCGAAGACGATCATGACGAGGACGGCGAGCATGACGGCGATTATCATGACGAGGATCTCGCCGCTCATGCCGAGCGCCGTTATGACCGAGTCGAGGGAGAAGATCATGTCCATGAGCGCAATGGTGCCGATGGCCTGCGGCATGCCGATCAGCCCCGTGTGCCGCGCCTCGGCGGGCCCGTGCTCGCGCCCGATCTGCTCGGCAGACACCTTCTCCCGTATCTCGGCGACGCCCTTGTAGACGAGATAGGCGCCGCCGAGGAGCAGGATGAGGTCCTTGGCGTTGATGGCCGCATCGCCGCCGGGGACGTCGAAGGGCAGCGTGAACAGGGTCGCGGTGAGGTGAATCACAAGGAAGCCGAGGCTCAGCAGGAGGACGCGCATGACGAGGGCGGCGAGAAGGCCGAAGCGGCGCCCGAGGTGCTTCTTGTCCTCGGGGAGGCGGTCGGTGGTTATCGCGATGAACACGAGGTTGTCGATCCCCAGCACGAGCTCGAGGAAGATGAGCGTCAGCAGGCTCAGCCAGCCTTCGGCGGTCGTGAACGGCGCAAAGAGTTCCAATTCCGGTCGTCTCCAGTTGTCGGGAACAGTCCTGACAATGATAGGGCATCTGCGGCAAAGGCGAGGCCGCGACCGTGCGCCGTAGGGATTCTGTCACCTAGCAGCCGACTGCGGGCCGACGCACATCCGCCCGCAGTCGACCGCTTGCGCGGTCGAAGATTCCTCGGCAGGCTCGGAATGACAGTGGGCGCGAAAGGCGGGCAGTGGGCGCGAACGGCGGGCAGTGGGCGCGGGCAGCGGGCAGTGGGCGCGAACGGCGGGCAGTGGGCGCTAACGGCGGGCAGTGGGCGCGAACGGCGGGCAGTGGGCGCGAACGGCGGGCAGTGGGCGCGGGCAGCGGGCAGTGGGCGCGAAAGGCGGGCAGTGGGCGCGCACGGCGGGCAGTGGGCGCGAACGGCAGGCAGTGGGCGCGAACGGTAGCCTGGGGTCTATGTCGCAGCGCTTCCGGCGGACGTGCCTGCGGTGTAGCCGGAGGCCCAGGCCCAGTGGAGGTTGAAGCCGCCGCAGGGGCCGTCGACGTCGAGGCACTCCCCTGCCGCGAAGAGGCAGGGACGGTGAAGCGACCGGAGGGTCGAGGCATCGAAGCCCTCGGTCGCGAGCCCGCCACGGGTGACCTGTGCCTGCGAGAGAGAGGGGCCGGCGGTGACGCGGAGGCGGTAGGCCTTCATGACGCGTGCGACCTTCTCCAGCAAAGCCCGGTCGGGGGGCGTGTCCGGGCGCGCTGCGGCGGCCCGGGCGACCGCCTGCGCGAGGCGGGGATGCAGCATGCCATCGAGGAGCCTGCCCAGCGAATCGGAGGGGTTTTGGAGGTGGCGAGCAGCGAGCAGGGACGCCAGCTCACGCCCGTCGTATGAGGGAAAGAAGTCGAGCTGGACGACGTCCCCCTCTTCGGCGAAGCGGCTGAGGTCGAAGGAGACGATGCCGGAGACGCCGAAGGGCCTGAAGAGGACCTCGCCCTCCTCCCGGAAAAGCTCCCGCCCCTCGCGGGCAAGCGTGAGGGCGGCGCGGGCACGCACCCCGTCGAGGCCCTTGAGCGGGGGGCGCTCGGTCGCAAGCGGCCCCAGCACCGCGACGGGCTCCCGCAGGACGTGGGGTTCCAAGGCGTGCAGCAGCGGCCCGACACCGCAGGCCACGACGACGGTGCGGGCCACGAAGCGCAGCGCCTCGCCCTCGGCGGCAAGGCCCTCGGCGGCAAGGGGCGCAGCGGCACCACTCTCGGCACCGGTGGCGGCAAGAGGCGCAGCGACACCGCCCCCGGCACGGCAGGTGCCGCCCTCGGCACCGGCAAAGGCGAGGGCCCCGCCCTCCGTAAAGGACAGCCCCTCTATCCCGCACCCCGTATGGACGGCCACGCCCAGCCGCCCAAGCTCGTTGGAGAGCACATCGACGACGGAGGCCGCAAGGCGCGTGCCGGGGAAGACCCAGCCCTTCGCGTCGGGTTCCGTCAGCAGGCCGAGCCCCCCGAACAGCGCACGCACCTCGTCGCAGCCATAGCGCCGAATCACAGGGGCGGCAAAGGCAGGGTCGTTGTAGCGCCCGCCCGCCCCCTTCCCGGCAATCGCGAGGTTGCTCAGGTTGCAGCGCCCGTTGCCGGTCGCCCGTATCTTCTGCCCGACGCGCACGCCTTTCTCGGCCAGCACGACGGACGCGCCCGTGCGCGCTGCGGCGATGGCGGCCATGAGCCCCGCCGCTCCCCCGCCGATGACGAGGACCCCTGCCCTCTGTTCCAGAACCGACACCGCCATGCGCCTACTGCTTCCTTCCGTCCTTCTCGTTGAGGATCGCCTCCACATACGAGACGAGCTCGGCCTTGTTGTGGACGTCGAACTTCCCGTAGATGTTCCTGATGTGGGTGCGCACCGTATGCAAGGACAGCACCAGATGCGCCGCGATGTTGTCCGGCGAGCGACCGACGACCAGAAGCTCGAATATCTCCTGCTCGCGCGAACTGAGCATCGCCTGCTCGCCGGCCCGGCGGCAGGCCTCGTGCCATGGGCGGTGCTTCTTCCGGTCGCCGCTGCCGAAGGAGGAGGAGAGGTCCAGGCTGATCTGCGCCTTTGCTATCTCCCCGAACAGCCGGTCGAACTGCCGCTCGGAGAAGAACAGCGTGACCATGACCAGGATCACGATGGCCACGCCCACATAGCACACGATCTCCCATCTCGTCCCCGCCAGCTGAGGCAGCAGCCATATCCCCAGCAGCCAGCCGCAGGCCTGCCCGACGAGCAGGGCGCCCCTGCCGAAGCCGAAGACGACGATCGCAGGGATCCGCTTCTCGAAGGTGACCCCGGCGAGCAGGCACCATATCAGGAGGACCAGGACGTTCGACGCGAAGCCGATGATGCCTCCCAGGACCGTGTTGTATATCTGCAGGAGAGGGATGAGCGCCATGGCGACCGCGATGGCGACGAGCGAGAACAGGTACATCCTGCTGAAGTACAGGCGCTTGTGCGAACGCAGGGCAAAGGCCAGCATCAGCACCGCGAACAGCGTGCGCAGCAGCAGCACCACGATGGAGTCGAGGTAGGTGAGGGACGGCATGCGCACGAAGACGAAGTAGCAGCGCACCGTCTCCGAGACGACGGTGAAGACGAAGATGACGACCAGGAAGCGCAGGAACGCAGGCGGCAGGTCGCGGAGGGGCGAGCACGGGGCCGGCGCATCGGGGACGCCCTCGGCCGGGAGGCACACGAGGTAGGCCGCAAGGAGCGGAAGGAGCGCGAAGCCCGCTATCCCGGAGAGCGGCGGCCCGCCCTGCACAGGGGAGAAGATGTTGTTCCCCAGCACGAAGTAGGACAGGGCCACCATTGTCATCTCGCTCAGCAGCGTATAGAGCATGACCCGCCTCGGCTCCATCCCGCCGAACAGCTGGCCGCATTTCAGGGAGAAGGCGCCGGAGAAGACGCCCATCAGCACAATGCTCGGCCAGAATATCCAGGCGGTGTCGAAAGAGGTGCCGAGGTAGTACGGCCCGGCGGCAATGACCCCCAATGCCCCCAGCGACGCAAGCGAGGCGACGCCCATCAGCACACGACGGCGCGCCAGCAGCATCCCATAGATGCGTTGGGCATACGGCGCCGCAAGGCAGACGACGGCGCTGCTGACGGTCATGAGGAGCATCAGGTTTGCAAGGTAGAAGCCGTCGGCCTCCACATCGGAAAGCCAGATGGAGCCGCTCGAGATCAGGAACAGCCACGCGACCCAGACCCCCAGGCCCAGGTAGCGCAGACCCGGCCAGACGGTGCTGAGCGCAAGTCTGAGGGTTCTCGGTCGATCTTCCATCGTGTCCGCGTTTCGGTTTCCGCTTGGTTCTCCTTGGTTCTCCTTGATTGGCATTTTAGCAGACTTGGGAGGGCGGGGCCTTGGAGGAAGCCTCGGCCGAGGCCTTGGAGGAGAGCGGGATGCGTATGGCGTGTGCCGGGCAGTTGTCCCTGCACAGGCCGCATTTGCTGCACTCGTTCATGCCGTCGCTGCAATGGGGGTCGAGCCCTTCGGGGCAGCTCTCGTAACAGACCTGGCACTCGACGCCCTGCATGCGCAGGCACCTTGTGCCATCGACCCTGGGGCGGAAGAAGCGGTTGCCCAGGCTCAGCACGGAGAGCAGGGCGCCCAAAGGGCAGAACCTGGCGCACCATCTGCGCAGGACGAGCAGCTCCACGACGAGCAGGGCGGGATAGATGAGCAGGGAGAGGCTGAGGTTGTCGAAGTTGAGCCATTGCCAGAGAAGGATGACGCTGCCGAAGACCAGCCCGATGGGGCAGACCAGGCAGAACACCGGGAAGCCGAAGACGGCCGCCGAGAGCAGGCTGCCTCCCAGCACAAGGTGGCGCGAGTCGAGCTTGGCGCGCCTTGTGGCGCAGGCGCCGCAGTCCTTGCAGGTGTCGGAGGGAGTGGCGCCCACAGCGAGGGCGGCAGGGGCGGCCTTCTCCCCGTTCTTCTCCCTGCGCTTCCTCCCTATGAGGCGACGGAGGGCCCTGACGGGCGCGACGGGGCAGACCCAGGAGCAGAAGGCCTTGCCGAACAGGGCGACGAGGACGACCGTCACGCCGAGGACGACCAGTGCGCGGGGGAACAGCGTCCCGCCTGCGACGATGCCCTCCAAGACGCCGAGCGGGCAGATTGCGGCTATCGCCTGCCAGCCGAAGGAGGAGAGCGTCCCTGCGCCGGTGTTGAGGACGATGCCTGCGGTTATCGACACGAAGGCTGCGGCCAGCACTATCCTGCGCACGACGCCCGCCTTCATAGCGGCCTGCCCTGCTCGTTGACGACGACCTCGATGCCGCGCTGCAGGCCGCTCCTGAAGGTGCGGTAGGTGCTGGACGGGCAGATGTTCTCGCAGACCCCGCAGCCGTTGCACTTCTCGGGCTGCACGACGGGGCGCTTGCCCTCATCGAGGCTGATGGCGCCGAAGGGGCAGTAGTCCACGCACTTGCGGCAGCCGCCCAGCTTGTCGAAGGCGATGCAGGAGCGCGGGACGATACGGGCCTCGCCTATCCAGTGGCGGTCGGGGTCGAAGGCGGCCAAGGCCCCGGTCGGGCAGTTCTTCGCGCAGAGCATGCAGAAGTCGCAGAAGCCGCTGCCACCCGCATCCAGAAGGGCCTCATAGGGCTTTGCGAGGACGGCCTCCTGGTCCGCATGCGCTGCGCCCCTCCGGTAGGCCTTCGCGGTGGCGACGTGGAAGTCGAGCGTGGGCGTGCGCATGTTGACGATGCCGTCCTCGATGCCACAGGTCCCGATGACGCCGCGCGGACAGACGCCGCGACAACGGTCGCAGTGTATGCAGGCGGCGATGAAGCGCTGCTCGCCCTGGCCGCCCGGAGGCCTGAGCGGCACCGTGTCCCCCGCCGTCGCCCGCGCCACGCCGCCAAGGCCCAGCAGGAGGGCGGCACCGGCGGCACCGGCAAGCAGGCCGCGCCGGGAGATGCCCCGAGGCGCCGCACGCCGGGAGGCGTCCGAAGGCTGCGCTGCGTCCCGGCCCGCCCGGGTCGTCGGCGGCACCGCGCCGCGCTGGGGGGCCTCCGAAGGCTGCGGCTCACCCATCCCCAGGCTCGTCCCCAGACCCGTCTGCAGACCCGTCTCCGGGTCCGTCTCCCAGCACCTCCAAGAGGTCCCCGAGCGTCTCCAGGTCCAGTTCGAGGTAACCGCGCACCGCCTTGAGGGCGCCCCGGTAGAAACGGGTCTTGAGTATCCTCTCGGCACGCTCCGCGAACAGGCCCAGCCAGGTGAGGACATGCCCACGAATGAACTCCTGCGACTGCCTGAGGCAACGGGCCGCCTCGTCGACGCCGCCCTCCCCCAGCGCCTCGGCGGCGCGGTCGGAGAGGATGGCGAGGAACTCGAGCTCGAAGCTCAGGTGGTCCTCGGGGAGGTTGACGCCGCTCTTCAGCCTGACGGCCTCGGAACGGTAGAAGCGGTAGACCTCGTGACGGGGCTCCTGGTTGAGCAGCGCCTTCTCGCCCAGGAACACGCTGGCGTAGGGGACGGCGACCTGCTCGTCTGCGGTCTCCACGCCGTCGAAGCACATCGTGAAGTCGGTCGCAAGCTGTTGGCGCGTGCCCGTGTGGCGCCGCCTCAGGGCGCGGCCCATGTCGTTGAACCCTTCGGCCAGAAGGCCCTCTCCTCCAAGGGAGAGGGCCACAGCGCCGTAGTCGCTTGCAGCGAGCTCGTCTATCTCAGAGGCGCTCAAGGGCTTGAAGAACAGGCGTGAGAGCATCCGGTAGCTCGTCGCCCTGCCGGTCAGAACCTCGACGGGCCGTACCGACGGGGCGGCGTCTGTCTTGTCCGATGCGCTCATGTGTGTCCTTTCGATCCTTTCGTGTGGCAGGGCGTATGGCAGACACGTCGCCCGGAGCGCCGGGGCGGAGCCTTGGCTCCGCCCCGGTCTTCGCTCCGCCCCCTAACGGCTTACGGGAAGGCCGTCGCCCGTCAGGCAGTGCGCCTACTCGCCCAGGCCCCTCCACGCCGCTATGTCCTCGGAGAGGATGTAGCGGGTCGCAGGCATCACGCCCTCGGCCTCGACCATGCAGACCTTGCGCCCGTCGCGCTCGGCCTGCGCGATGAGCAGGCTCGCGTCTGAGGCGGGGTCGTCCAGGTCGCCGTAATGGCGCGCCTTGCAGGAGCAGTTGTGCACGCAGGGCGGGACGGCATGCGCGGGGTCGGTCGTGTCCTTGGTGTTCTCGATGCCGTCGCTGGCCGCCGTGAGGTGGTTGCAGAGCGTGCACTTCTCGACGACGTTCTCCTCCGCATTGAACCAGCGGACGCTGGGACGGACGGCGCCCTCGTCGTCGCTGTAGGGGCAGGCGACGAGGCAGCTCTTGCAGCCGATGCAGGTCTCCTTGTCGATCAGCACGACGTTGTTGTCGGGGTCGCGGTAGGCGGCACCGGTGCTGCAGGCGGCGACGCAGGGCGAGTTCTCGCACTGCTGGCACTGCATGGGCAGCCAGTACATCTCGATGTCGGGATGCGTGCCGGCGGGACCGACGGGCACGACCGTGGTCCAGAAGTTGCCGAGCGCGACGTTGTTCTCGAACTTGCAGGCGACCACGCAGGAATCGCAGCCGGAGCAACGGTCGAGGTCGATGACCAGGGTCCTCTTAGCCATTATTGACCACCTCCTGCAGGAGCGGCGTCAGGGAAGACGACGATCGGGGTGAGCAGGTCCTTGTTGCTGATGGCAACGCCGATGTCGTCGGGGGCGTACTCGTTCGGAACGTCGGGCAGGAACGGCGCGAACTCCGTGGGCTCGACCCAGACGTTCGCCGGCTTCTCGGACTTCTTGATGTTGACGGTGAAGCCCCGGTTGGTGTAGGAGCCGAACACCTCGTTGAAGTTGGCGTCTATCGCGTTGGTGATGACGTTGACGTTGCACTCCTGCCAGCCGCCGGTCTTGGTGGCCTGCGAGGAGTCGTAGCACTCGGGGTTCCAGAAGCGCTCCATCCACAGCACGTTGGGCGCGACGACCTCGGAGACGTAGGCGCGGCCACGGATGGGCTCGGCCGTCTTGGTGTTCTGCTCCTTGACGCCGGAGTAGGACAGCTCCAGCCCCGTGCCGTGCACGAAGTCCGACCCCTGGGTGCGGCGGGAGGAGATCTCCACCCAGTCGCGGTGCGCGATGCCGTACTCCGCTGCGGTCTTGGGGTTGATGCGCACGTCGGGGGCAGGATACAGCTCGCGCGCGAAGGGGGAATGGCGCATCGTGCCGTGGTGGAAGTAGTAGACGCGACCGGAGGTCAGCGCGAGCGGGAACTCGGGGTCGTAAGCGCCCAGGAACTCCTGGCCGGTCGAGACCTCGGGGGCCTCCTTCTGCACGGGCACGTTGCAGATGGGCGAGTAGTCGCCGCCCCAGGTGCCGGCGCGCGGGTCGATGGGGCCGATCTCGCGCGGATAGGTGTAGGGCCAGCCGGTCCGCGACAGCTTGATGTGGAGCGTGTTGTAGACCTCGCATTTGCGCGACTCGGTGGCGAATCCCGCAGGCAGGCCGTCGACGGCCGTGACCAGGTGCTGGCCGTAGGTCCAGTACTGGTCGGGCGGGGTGACGTTGTACGCATCCGGGTTGTCCTTGAGGGCTGCCATGAGGTCCTCTTTGGTGGCGCCTTCCCCAAGGCCGAGAACCTCCGAATAGGTCGCGATCTGGGCCGCCCACTCGGCCTCTTCATTGTCGGCACCGCCCAAGACGCCCAGACCGAGCGGGAACATCAGCTCCATCTCGCTCATCGTCTTGCCCGTCCCGCCGAAGACGACGGTGTCGAGCTTGTCGTTGAGCTTGACCGACGCCGCGTCTATGACGCGCTTGGGAGGCACGGAGTTCGGCACCGTCTCGCCGAGGTGGATGATGCCCGGGATCGGGAACGTGTAGTTCAGCTGGCCGAACTGCCCGCCGCCGCCCGTGGCCTCCAGCCACTCCTCGAGCGGGAAGATGAGGTCGGCGACCTCGACCTGGAAGGAGGTGATCATCGGGTACTGGCAGATGATGAAGTCCACGCCGTCGTTCATGATGGCGTTGTACCAGGCCCCGGCGCTTCCGAGCACGGCGAACTTGTTGCCCGACATGTCGAACCAGACGCGCGGCTTGAAGGGCTCGCCGGTCTCGATGGCCTCACGGACGCTGGGGATGTGGCTGTGGCACCAGTTGTAGAGGCCCCGGTGGTTCTTCATCCCCAAGCGGTCCAGCAGAAGCTGGTTCATGGCGAACAGGGTGGGGCCGTTCTGGAAGGGCGGCGCCTCGGGGTTCGTGCCGTTCTCTATGGCTGCGATGCGCGCCTCGTTGGCCTCCTGGGTGGCGCCGACCTCGTAGCCGATGCCGTACATCTGGCCGAACATGCCGCCGAAGCCGTTCCAGAACATGGTCGGGCGCGCGGCCTCGCCCTCTGGGGGCAGCAGGCCGTTCTGCGTGAGGGTCGCGCCGGGCTTGTTGACGTAGCCCATGATCATGTCGAGGCCCATCAGGCCGTCCGGCACCTGGGACGCGGTCTCCTCCATGTCGGACGCCACGCCGTTGGCGATGCCCGCCACTTCGGCACCGGTGTAGAGGTCGATGGCATCGCGGATGCGGTCGGCGGGAACCCAGCAGAACTCCTCGGCCTTCTCCAGCGTCCAAGGCTCGGCCTCGTCACGGTAGATCTGGGCAGCGCTGCGGGACTGCTTGCCGAGGACCTCGGCCGTCGCCAGCACCTGCGGGTTCACGACCGCCTTCACGTCGGCAGGCTTGCCGAAGGGCAGCGCCGCGATCTGGCCGGTGCCCTCGTCCACGCAGACGTAGACGGGCGTGTCGGCAGGGGTGGTCTGCGCCTCGTCGCCGAAGACCTCGCTCGCCAGCCAGGGCAGCTTGGTGTCGGGGTTGATGAGGAAGGGCATGTTCGTGAAGTACTTGGTGAACTCCTCGTCGTAGAGCTTCTCGTCGAGGATGACGCGGTACCAGGCCAGGATCAGCGCGGCATCCGAGCCCGGACGCACGGGCAGGTGTATGGTCGCCTTGACGGCGTCTGGGGAGAAGTTCGGGTCGACGACGATGGTCTTGCAGCCCCGTGCGCGCAGCTCGGCCATGCCGCGACCGGACTGGGCGACCTGCGAGACGGAGGGCTGGGCCGCCCAGAGCACGAGCACCTTGGTGTCGCTGGTGACGCCCTTGGCCTCCTCCAGCGGTGCCAGGCCCTTGAAGGGCTCGAGCACGGCGCAGTCGGCGATGGACTGGTCGGCGCCGCCGTACATATAGGCGGCCTCGGTGATGCGCGGCAGGTAGCACTGTGCGCAGCCCGGCTCGAAGACGGTGGGCGAACCCAGGGCCATAGGGGTGGTCATGGCCTGCATGAAGCTGTAGGCGCCGCCGCCGCCGACCGAGCAGAAGAACGCGTAGGTGCCGTACTTCTCGATGGCCTCGGCTATCTTGGATGCCGCAAGGTCGATGGCCTCGTCCCAGGAGACGCGCTCCCATGTGGCGTTGGCCGCCCCCCGCTCGCTCGTGCGCCTCAGCGGATAGAGCACGCGGCGGGGGCTGTAGCAGGTGTGGATCTGGTTCAGCCCCTTCAGGCACAGGGAGCCCTGTGACGTGGGGGCGTCGGGGTGGCCCTCGATCTTGACGACCACGCCGTCCTCCAGGTACACCTTGCAGGGGCATGCCTGGATGCAGCCGTGGCAGACCGAGATGTACATGGCGCGTTCGCGTTCGACCGGCTCGCTTGGCTCGCCCGGTTT
Source organism: Coriobacteriales bacterium (assembly GCA_031263105.1). Lineage (GTDB taxonomy): Bacteria > Actinomycetota > Coriobacteriia > Coriobacteriales > UBA8131 > JAISGJ01. The sequence continues at coordinate 5,245 of JAISGJ010000126.1, read as the reverse complement.
CGCACCCTCATCCGTTTGCTGCAAGCAGCCGGAGAGGGCGGATCCCATGGCGAGGGCGGCACCGGCGACTGCCGCAGAGTGCACGAACGTGCGGCGAGTCAGTGTTGCTTCTCTCATGTTTCCTCCTTTGCACACTACCTTTGTCGTACCTTGCTTGTCGTACCTTGGGAAGTGCCGATTGATTGCTTGTGCGCCAGATGGCGAGTCAATTTGCCCTTGGCCAAGGCGGAGATGACAGACACTACTGGACGTAATGTCTGTTGTCTCCAACGTAGGCCAGGGGCAAATTGGCCGCCAGATGGTGCGCAATGAATCAACCGGCGCTTCCCCTACCTCTGTGTCCGTCGTGCACGCCTTGGAACTCAGGCGATGGACCCTGTGTGTTGCCGCTGTGCGCTCAGGCGGCGGTCACGCCCTTCGCGGCCTCCAGCACCGCGCGCCCCTCGGGGGTGACGACCCAGCCCTCGTCGTAGACGATGGCGCCGGCAGCGGCCAGCTTGTCCACGAAGACGCTCGGCTGCATGGGGCGGTCCTCCGGCGCCCGGCCGCTCATCAGCACCGGGTGCCCGCGAAGAAGGCGGTCGACCTCGCCGTAGCTGTGCCGCTCGGTGAGGAACTCCATGACCTCGAGATAGCTGCCGTAACGCTCCGGGACGTCCTGGAGCAGCTCCGTCAGCCGCTGCCGGGGGTCGAAGGCGTCGAGCACCTCCCGGCCGACGTCGGTGGCCTCGATGAGCATGTCCTCTACCAGGTCGTCGATCTCGTCTGCGGTCCTGCCCTCGCGCCGCTCGTCGGTGAGGGGCCTGCCCTCGGCGTCCACCTCGGTGAAGGAGAGGGCCTCGGCCTTCACCAGCCACTCGATAAGGAAGTAAGGCGGCTGGGTCGCGCCCTTGAACTCCGGCATCTCCTGGATGAGCGCTTCCAAGTCGAAAAGGGACACCGGCCCCGTCGCCGTGGCGACGAGTATGCGGTAGAGGGCAGGGCGGTTGAGGTTGTTGGAGAGCAGCAGGTGGACGACGTGGTCGACCTTCTGCTCGAAGGTCGCCTCCTGGTCGGGGACGGGCGCTTGGCCGTCCGGCGCCTGGGCCTGCCCTTGGGCGGCCTCACGGTCATCCGGCCCGAGGGCCTGCCCCTGCGCAGCAACCTCCTGCGCAGCGGGCACGGCCCCGGTTGCGAATACGGCGTGCTCCGTCGTGTGGCCGCCCTGTCCGAGGGCCGGCCCTTGCTCGATTGCCACAGCACACTCCTCCTCACGGGCACCAGGTCATGCCTACAGGGCATTCCTTGCTGCGTTCGGCCGCAGTGTCCCGAACACTGCGCCTTCCCGTTTTACTCCAGCCTCTGTTCCTTCGCATCCACCCACAGAGTACTGAAGCCCGCCGACGGCCAGTTACTAAACGAGTGATGAAATCGCACGAAGACACTACCGAATTATTGGGTATCAGCGGGATGGAGAGGCGCAATGAGGGGGTTTCGGCCCATACGACGGGGAAGGGCGCGCCCTGTACCAAAGTTGTGCCAGATTGGCGTTTTCTCCCCCTGACGCAAAGCAGGCCAGAGCCGCAAACGGCGCTCTGACCTGCGTAAACGTTGGTGCGCGATGTTGGATTTGAACCAACGACCCCTACCGTGTCAAGGTAGTGCTCTCCCCCTGAGCTAATCGCGCATAAAGGGTTCTGCCGCTAAAAGCGACGGAGAACAGTGTAGCATACCTGTTCCTTGGAGAGGCGATGATTTACCCGTGGTCTGTGCACGTGGTCCGTGCACCGCTTGCCGCAAAGAGGAGTTGCGAAGCGAGCAGGTGTCTAAAGCGCACGCCGCGCGTATGCGAGTTGAAATGCATTTCGTGATGTTTCTCACGTTTTTAGAACATGATTCGTGAGTTTTCTCACGTTTTTGCTTGCACTATCCATATTGAGGAGGTATCCTCTTCCTATCAGACCCAGTGTCCGACCCGTGGATTCGTGGAAGGGGTCGCTATGGAACGCGCCGCAATCAAACAACTCGTGGCATGGAAGCAGAAGGCTAGGCGGAAGCCGCTCATGCTGCGCGGGGCCCGTCAGACGGGCAAGACCTGGCTGTTGGAGGAATTCGGCAGACGGCAGTACGACGACACCCTCGTCATCTCCTTTGACAGCAACAAGCGTGTGCAGGCGGCCTGGGAACCGGACCTCGACCCGCATCGGATCGTCAAAGACCTTGAGCGCCTCACGGGCACAAGGATCGTCCCCGACAAGACACTGATTGTCTTCGACGAGATACAGGACTTCCCTCCGGCGCTGGCCTCGCTCAAGCACTTCAGCGAACAGGCGCCCGAATACCACCTTGCCTGCGCCGGCTCATATCTCGGCATCGCGCTGCATGAGGGCGCCTCGTTTCCTGTGGGCAAGGTGCAGTTTGTGGATATGCACCCCATGAGCTTCAACGAGTACCTGCTGGCCATCGGTGCCACAGACCTTCTCGACCATCTGGACATCGGGAACTTCAGCCGTCTTCATCTTCTGGCCTTTGACTACGTGTCCGCGCTCAAAGACTACTTCTTCCTAGGCGGGATGCCCGAGGTCGTCCAGACCTTCCTCGATACAAGGGACATGAACGAGGCGAGGGCTGTTCAGCAGGACATACTCACCGCCTACGACCACGACTTCTCCAAGCACGCCCCCGCCGTCCAGATTCCCCGCATACGTGCGCTCTGGAACAGCATCCCGGCCCAGCTCGGCAAGGAGAACCGGAAGTTCACCTACAGTCTTATGGAGAAAAGCGCGCGGGCACGCGAGTACGAGACGGCAATGCTCTGGATGCTGGACACCAACATCGCCCACAAGGTCAACCGGGTGACGGACATCAGGCTGCCGCTGAACCCCTACCGCGACGAGAGGGCCTTCAAGCTGTACTGCTGCGACATCGGCCTCTATTCCTGCATGAGCGGGCTGCCTCACGAGACACTGGCCGACGGCAGCGACCTGTTCGTGGAGTTCAAGGGCTCCCTTGCCGAGCAGTTCGTCCTGCAGCAGATGCTCGCCATGACCGACCTCGACCCCTTCTATTGGGCAAATGCCTCGGGCAGGGCAGAGGTGGACTTCGTCGTCCAAACGGGCGGCTCGGTCATTCCCATCGAGGTCAAATCGGGCACTCATCTGCTGTCAAGGAGCCTCAAGGCCTATCGGGAGAAGTTCGGCCCGCCGCGCTCGCTTCGCCTGTCCCTCGCGGAGCCGTTCTCCGGTCGCGAGATAACCGACCTTCCTCTTTATGCCATAAGCCTTCTCCCGGACGTGCTGGCAGGCGGATTATAACGATATCTTCCAAAATGGCAGATTCGGCCTTCAATTCTACGAGAAGGCGGACGCCAGATAGCGGACAGCGAGCTGGGTGCGGTGCTCGAGGCCCGTCTTCTCAAGGATGGTCGAGACGTGGTTGCGCACCGTGCCGTTGGCGATGAAGAGGCGCTCGGCGATCTGCTCGTTGGAAAGGCCCTCGGCGACGAGGCCCGCGACCTCGCGCTCGCGCTCGGTGAGCGCGGAGAACACGTCGGCGCCCTGCAGGTGCACCCTGCTGCGGATGAAGTCGAGGATGTCCGGTGAGAACACGGTCCCTCCTTCGGCGACCGCGACGATGGCCGAGCGCAGCCGCTGCACGGGGCTGTTCTTGAGCACATAGCCGCAGGCGCCTGCCTCAAGGGCGCGGGCGATGAGGTCCGGCTCGTCGAAGGTGGTGAGCAAAAGCGGCGTCGCAGCCCCTTCGGCGATGAGCGCACGCGCCGTCTCGATGCCGTCCATGCCGGGCATGCGGATGTCGAGGACGGCGACATCGGGCCGCTCGGCGCGGCAGAGCGCGAGCGCCTCGTGGCCCGAGGATGCGGCGCCGACGAGCTCGATGCCCTCGAACAAGGAGATGACGGCCGTCAGGCCCTGGAGCACCAGAGCGTCGTCGTCTGCAAGCACCACCCGTATCATGTCCATCCCTTCAAGGTGAAGACCAGCCTAGTCACAAAGCCCTGGGAGCCCAGGGAGAAGAAGGCCCTGCCCCCGCTGAGCAGCGCGCGCTCCTCGATGGCGGCAAGCCCGATGCCGCGCTCCACAGACGCGGCGCCGCCTGTGCGCACACCGCTCCCATTATCGCTGAACTCGACGCTGAGAAGGCGGCTGCGGCAGGTGACGCGCATGCGGAAGCGGTCGGCATCGGAGTGCCTGAGCAGGTTCGTCAGCGTCTCAAGCAGGCTCTCGTGGATGCAGGACCACACGGGCTGCGGCACGACATCCAGAGCGCCGTCGGCCTCCAGTTCCACAGCGATGCCGGGATGCTCGGCCGCGAAGCCGTCAAGCCTGGCAGCTATCCGCTCAAGGCTGGCCTGCTCGTCGACCGAGCGCTCCTCGCGCAGCTCCCGCCTGACCCCCTCCAAGCTCGCCCGCAGGTTCTCGGTCGCCGTCTCGACGCTCGCGCGGGCGGCCTGCGGATCCCCCTCCCATTGCAGTTGGGCGGCTTCGAGCATGAACACGCTGCCGATTATCCCATGTCCCACCCCGTCGTGGATGCGCGCCGCGAGGCGGTTGCGCTCCGCCTGGCGCCCCTGACGCTCGATGGCGCCGATGGCAGCGCGCTGGTTCTTCAGACTCGTCTCCAATGCGGCGATCCGCCCGTCCCTGGCCGCCAGGTCCCTGCGCTCGCGGACGAGGGAGCGTGTCAGCACGACACCGACGGACGCCAGGGCAAGGGCCGCACCTGCACAGAGCAGCGCACCGAGCGTCTGGGGGAAGACGAGCACGAGCAGCAGCGCGACGACAAACGACAGCGCAAACGCGAAGCGCGGCTCCAGCTCCTTGGCGAGAACATCGACGGCAAGGGCCACAGCAAGCGGCAGGAAGGCACCCGGGGCGTAGGCGAACAATGCCACGACGCAGGCAGCGGCACAGGCCCAGCCCAGCCATGCGGGAGCGCCGAGCAGCTCGACAAGCAGCCGTGCCACCAGCAGGCAGGCGCATATGAGCGTGAAGGCGAAAAACGCTGTGAGACCCTGCCCCTCGAAGCCGAAGAAGAGGCAGAGCGCCGCCATGGCGGACTCGAGTATGAAGAAGAACCAGACGCGTTCCCTCATCGTGTGCCTTGACCCGTGACCCTCTCTCGTTCTCTCTCAAGCACCGTGATTGTATCACGTGGCGCCGCAGACGCGGCGGGGGCACGAAACCTGCCCCTGCGGCCCCGGCCCGCGCTCAGCCGTCACAGCTCACGCCCCACTGTCATTCCGAGC
>JAISGJ010000123.1 GCA_031263105.1 Coriobacteriales bacterium | reverse complement strand
CCCCTAAAAAGTGACCATTTTGGGTAATGAATTGTCGAGTTTTAGGTACCCAAAAGAACTCGACCTGCGTAAACACAGTTTATTGACTGTAAATATCAACTCATTGCAAGTAGGGATTTTAAAATCATCTAATAGAAGGCGGTTTTGAGACTGGTCGGTTGGACGCAATAGTTAAGAAAAGGTGTGACAAGGGGACGGTTCTCTTGGCACTTTATGCGCAGACAAATGGGACGGGGTGAATTGTCGGCTTTCTGCCCCACGCTGACGCGCTGCCTGCGGGCTTTCTGGTAAGCCGACCGGTTACACTCTCTTCAACCCGTGTGACTTAGAGGACACCAGAGACCCACTGCCGAAGCGGGTTTGCCTCACCGAGAAAAATGCCATCGAGTTCCTGCGTGAGCAGGGATACGATATCTCGGCCCTGGCCAAGGTTGTGTGATGTTGTTCGATTCTCAAGGTGCTGCGACCTGCTGTTTGTTGCAGGTCTGGTTCAGTGTGCCCTGAAACTTCAGTCTACCCGTAAGATGTTTTCACACGTACTGTACAGACCCCCACTGTCATTCCGAGTTCCGCCGAGGAATCCTTGGTCGCGAAGCGACCAACGGTAGGTCGAAAGATCCTTCGACCTGCGGTCGACCGCTAACGCGGTCGAAGATTCCTCGACAGGCTCGGAATGACAGTGGGGTCTGAACAGTAACTTCTCATGATGTCATGGGGGGTCAGGCGTGTATCAGAGATGTGCGTGTCCCGGTGGCACTGGTTGTGAACCTGATAGCTAGCGGAGCAACGTTTTCCGATGTGCTTGGCGACTATGAGTATCTCGAGGAAGAGGACATCCGACAAGCGTTGCAGTATGCCTCTTGGGCAGCCCCGATCCGCTCTCAGAAAAACGAGCGCAGGCACTCCCTGACCGCCCGCATGGTTGCTCCCTCGTTGTCCAGCCTTTCAATCAACCGAGGGCGCCGGATTTCCATATCCAGAGCACGCACCTGTTCGACCACGATATAGCCACGGGTATCGAGACCGTCGGGGAGCGGCAGATGCAGAGGAAAGCCGCTGTTGGTCGTTGTGACGGGGCACACGAGCGTCATTGACGTACTGAGATTGAATTGATCGGAGCTCACCACAATGCCGGGACGTCTGCCTGTCGGCTCATGTCCCTGAGAGGGGCTGAAATCGAATTCGATAATATCACCTTGGGAAAGCATCCCTACCACATCTCCTTGCCCATCGGGGCGCCCCAGTCGTATTCCTGTGGCTTGGGGCCGTCATATCCCTTCATCAGAGCCTCAAGGGTGTAGTTCTGCTCTGGTTTCAACGTGATCTCTTGGTCGCCCAGCGAGAGGTCGACCTTGTCGCCCGGCTTCAAACCGATTGCCTCACAGAACGTCTTGGGAATCAAGATGCCTTGTCCGTTCCCCCATTTTGCGAGTGTTGCCGTCGGCATGGCCTGTCTCCTTCCGTATAGACTTGTTTATATAACTATACACGTCAAGACCCACGAGGTCAATGCGCGGAACACATGCGGAACGCCATCGCGTATGCCAGGCGGGGCGAAGGGGACGCTCAACGAGGCGAATTGTCGGCTTCCTGTCCCACGCTGGCACGTCACAAAGGGGCGACGCTCGCACCGAGCGCCTATCTCGCCCATTTCCTGACAAGGGCTTCGGTGGCGGTGCGGACGTCGTGGGCGACGGAGCGGCAGAGGCGCGAGGGGAGGCCCATCCTGATGCCGCAGTCGATGAGGTCGTCAGAGGTAAGGTCGTGTCCTTTGCCGTCTACGGTCGTGGCGTGCTCGCCGCCCATGCCGGGGCTCCAGGTGAGGTCGAATGCAGGCGAAAGGCGCCAGATGCCTGTTGCGGGGTCACAGGTGAACGCGAAGTTCTTGGCATGGTCGTCGCGGTTGTGGGCGAACACGTTGAAGCACATGAGGCGGTACAGGCGCTCGAGCTCGCCGAGGGAGTCGGTCAGGCGGAGAACGAGGCGCGCGAGAAGGAGATAATCGAGGTTGGGGATGCGATGCGAGGTCTCAAGCAGCGCACCCGCCGACGCCATGTGAACGCGGTGCGGGTGTCCGGCGGATGGGCCTCCCTCGGCAACACGGTCAAAGCGCCTGACCCCGAAGTACCCGGAACAGCGGTTTGATGCGAACAGGCGCGTCTCGGGCATCTCGATGCCGCAGCTGCGGGCTGCGGCCGCATATTCGTGCTCCATAGGGCCTGCGTCAGGCGCATCCATCGAAGCGGGGAACTTGACGATCCACGGCTCGCTGCCCACGTCCGCGAGCACCTTAGGGCGGGTGCCGCCCGACGAGCCTCCGAGAGCAAATATCTCGTCGAGGTTGTCAGCGGGCCTGTCGGCGAGTATGAGCGCGCATTCGTCGGCCAGTGCGTCAAGATCCGAGGCCTGCCGCGACGCGCCGAGGTCAAAGGCGGGCTCGTATGTCAGGGCACCCATGCCCGACGCGCCGACGATGGCCAGACGGGTCAGCTGATCGATGCCCGCCGGTTCGATGCCCCGTTTCCTGAGCATGCGGTCGACGAGCAGGCGTCCCCACCCGTCGGGCAGGCTGTCGTCGAACACGCCGAACATGCCTTCGAGCGGTTGAGGGCGGGGCAGAAAGACCTGCGGCTCAAGCGGCAGGCTGATCGGGCTTATCGAAAAGCCCTCGGCGAGCCAGGCCTCGTCGTAGGCGAAGGCGACAAGCCCCTCGTTAGTCGTTGCCAATGTGCCGACGGGGCGCCCCTCCATGAGCACCTTCAGGCTCCCCACTCTTTCGGGGCGCGAAAGGTCGGGACGGGACGGGAGGCCGCGTGCGTGCGCGTCACTTCTGGGCATCGATGACCTCTTGGATGCTGCGGTACTGCCTGTGCGCGAACAGCCGCTCGAAGTCCTCCTCGCAGCCGAGCGCCAGCGCCAGCCTGACGAGCGAGGCGAGAGCTATCTCATGGGTGCGCTCGAAACGCTTGAGCGACCCCAGGCTCACACCTGCACGTTGCGCCAGCTCTGCCTGCGAGAACCCGCGCTCCTTCCTGCGCGCCCGCATGGCCTGCGCCACGTCGCGTGTCACCTCATACGGTGTCTTTTGCTCGAATTCAAGATAAGTCATAGCTAGTATTTTATCCAATTCGAGGTAATTTTGCAATTATGGTTCAAATAATAGCTGCGAAGCCCGTCCCACATCGCTACACGTCACACCCTCACTGTCATCCCGAGCCCCACTGTCATCCCGAGCCCCACTGTCATCCCGAGCCCCACTGTCATCCCGAGCCTGCCGAGGGATCCTTGGGTTCGAGCGCCCGGAAAACGCACCGCGTTTTCAGCGAGGACGGCGCGACAGTCCGGTGGACTGGGAAACAGCGCGGTGCGCTGTTTCCGGGCGAAGCTGCGGAGCAGCGGGTGAGCCCCTGAGCGGGTGAGCCCATGGGGCCGACAGGCCCACGGGACGCGAAGCGACCAACGGCAGGTTGGGGGATCCCTCGACCTGCGGTCGACCGCTGACGCGGTCGAGGATCCCTCGACAGGCTCGGGATGACAGTGGGAGCCGGGATGACAGTGGGGTCTGCACAGCAACAGCAACGGTTACCGACTTTCCTTGATGCGGGCGTACTTGCGCCTGCCCACCTGGACGACGGCGCCGGCAAAGTGGGATCCGCACAGCAACAGCAACGGTTACCGACTTCCCTTGATGCGGGCGTACTTGCGCCTGCCCACCTGGAGGACGACGGCGGCGAGGCGCTCGGGCGCGGCACCGTACTCGCCCTTGGCAAGGGCCTCCCCCGCCAGCCTCACGCCGCCGCCGTCGATGAGGCGGCGCGCCTCGCCGTTGCTCGTGGCAAAGCCCAGCGCCACAAGCACGCCAGGCACATAGACCAGGCCGTCTGCGCCGACCGGCAGCGCCAGCGTGACCTCGTCTATCTCCTCGGGCATCCCGTGCTCCTTGAACACGCGGTCGAAGGCGGCCTCTGCCTCTGCTGCCGCAGGGCCGCCGTGGTAGGCGGCGACGATGTCGGCGGCCAGTCGGCGCTTGAGCTCGTTGGGATGCAGGGCGCCCTCGGCAAGCCCGCGCTCGATCTCGTCCACCTCCTTGACCGTGAGGGTCGATGCGAGGCGGAAGTAGCGCACCATGAGGGCGTCCGGCACAGACATGAGCTTGCCGAACATCTCGGCGGGCGCGTCGGTTATGCCGACGTAGTTGCCGTAGCTCTTGGACATCTTCTGCACGCCGTCGATGCCCTCAAGCAGCGGCAGCGTAAGGCAGACCTGCGGCTCCATCCCCCGCTTCTCCATGAGCTCGCGGCCGGCGAGCAGGTTGAAGAGCTGGTCGGTGCCGCCGAGCTCGATATCGGCGCGCACCATGACCGAGTCGTAGGCCTGCATGACCGGATAGAGGAACTCGTGCAGCGAGATGGGCTGCTGGGCCTTGTAGCGGTTGGCGAAGTCGTCCCTCTCGAGGATGCGCGCGACCGTGAACTGCGCCGCGAGCCCGAGCAGGCCCTCAAGGGTGAGCGGAGTGAGCCAGTCGCCGTTCCAGGCAAGCTCGGTCCTCTCCTCGTCGAGGATCCGGAAGGCCTGGTCGACGTAGGTCTGCGCGTTGACGGCTATCTGCTCAGGCGTGAGCGGAGGGCGCGTGGAGTTGCGGCCGGAAGGGTCGCCGACGAGCGCGGTGCCGTTGCCGATGATGAGCACCACCTGATGCCCGAGATCCTGCAGCTGCCGCAGCTTGCGCAGGGGCACGGCATGGCCGAGGTGCAGGTCGGGTGCCGTGGGATCGACGCCGAGCTTCACGCGCAGGGGCGCGCCCCGGTCGAGCTTCTGCCTGAGCGCGGCGAGAGGCACGATGTGCGCGTCGCCGCTCTGGATGATGTGGAGCTGTTCGTCCGTCGAGAGCACGGGATTCTCCTTGCCTTGGTCTAAGAAGCAAGTTGCCATTATACTATGGAAGTGCCACTTGGGCACAAGCGAACGGAACGAGCAAAGGCCCGGTGGGCCTTTGCTCGTTACAGTTCGCGCCCCACTGTCGTTCCGAGCGGAGGCGCTGCCGGAGGCAACGCCGCAGTCGAGGAATCTTCGGCTGCACAGCAGCCGACCGTAGTCAGAGGCGCCTCCCGGCTGCGGTTGGCCGCTTCGCGACCAAAGATTCCTCGGCTTCGCTCGGAATGACAGTGGGGTGTGAACGGTAGCCTTTGCTCGGAGCAGCGAGCCTGTGACCCCCACCCACGAAGCCAAGGCTTCGTGGGGCCCTGAGGAGAAGCGCGACGGCCAAGACGGCAGCACCGCACCGCCTCGTTGACGAAGAACGAACGAAAGGAACAACATGAAGGTCCTGGTCGTCGGAGGAGCCGGTTACATCGGCAGCCATACTGTCTATGAGCTTGTACGTGCAGGTCACGAGGTCGTTGTGCTCGACAACCTCTCCACAGGAAGCGCCGCGAACGTGCATCCGCAGGCGCACTTCGAATGGGGCGACATCCGGCGCAAGAGCGACATCGCCCGCGTGCTCGCCGCCGAGGCCGAGACGGGGACGCCCGTCGACGTGGTCATGCACTTCGCGGCGAAGCTCATCGTGCCGGAAAGCGTCAGCGAGCCGCTCGCCTACTACGAGAACAACGTGGAGGGGCTGCGCACCCTGCTGGAGGCGCTTGTCGAGGGCGGGGTGAGGAGCATCGTGTTCTCCTCGACCGCCGCCGTCTATGGCGAGCCGACCTCATCGGAATGCCACGAAGGCGATGCGACCGAGCCGATCAACCCGTATGGGGAGACGAAGCTCGCCTGTGAGAGGATGCTGAAATGGGCTGCGGCCGCCTACGGGCTCGACTACTGCATCCTGCGCTACTTCAACGTTGCGGGGGCCGACGCCTCGCTCGAGATCGGGCTGGACAAGGACCGGCTCACGCACCTCGTCCCCCTCCTCATGCAGGCGGCGCTCGGCATCCGCGACAAGCTGCTCGTCTTCGGCAACGACTACGCCACGCCGGACGGCACCTGCATCCGCGACTACGTCCATGTCACCGACCTCGCCCGGGCCCATGTCCTGGGCGCACAGCACCTCCTGACCAACAGGGCCTCCGTGCTTGCGAACCTCGGCTCGGGCAGGGGCTTCTCGGTCAAGGAGGTCGTCGATGCCGCACGGGACATCTTCGAGGTGCCCTTCGAGTACGCGCCGCGACGCCCGGGCGACCCCGCGAAGCTCATCGCATGCATCGACCACGCGCGCGAGACGCTCGGCTGGGAGCCAGAGCACGACCTGCACAGCATCCTCAAGAGCGATTACGACTTCCGTAGGAAGCTGATGCTCGCGCACAGGCCACAGGCCGAACGCAGATGTGGGGGCACAGAAGGATAGGGGCGCAGGGAGTTACTGTACACACCCCCACCGTCACGTCACGCCCCCACTGCCACGTCACACCCCCACTGTCATTCCGAGCCTGTCGAGGAATCTTCGACCGCGCAAGCGGTCGACCGCAGGTCGAAGGGCCCCCTGACCTGCCGTGGGACACAGCGTGGCCAAAGATTCCACGACAGGGGCGGAATGTCACAGGGGGGGTGACGTGGCCGTTGGGGGGTGTCGGGT
>JAISGJ010000094.1 GCA_031263105.1 Coriobacteriales bacterium | reverse complement strand
CGCCGGGCGGCGGCTCCACCCCCCCCGCCCGCGCAGACCGCCAGGTGCCCTCGTCCACACCGCCCGGCCCCCCCCCCCCCCCCCCGCGGTCGCTCGTCGCCGCGTCGGTGTCGGCGTCTGACGCCCATGGGCTACCGCCCACCCCCCCGCTGTCTGCCCGCCCCCACCCCCCACCCCCCACCCCCCACTGTTGCTGTTCCATGGGCTACTGTCCCACTGTCCACATCCCACTGTTGCTGTCCGCCCCCACTGTCATTGCCATAAAGAAACCACAGGCTAGGCCTGTGGTTGCAGCAACGGTTTTACCATAAGAAATTCTCCTGTCCTATGATGTATCTGCGATGGCTCAGATCGCATAAGCACACGAAAGGGCAGGAGGACAAATGAAGGATTCGAGTTTAGCACACAGTGTGTGGGACTGCGCCTACCACATCGTCTGGATACCGAAGTATCGCAGGAAGACCCTGTATGGGGCCAACAAACGCAGGGTACGAGAAGTCATACAGACATTGGTGGACAGGATGAACGGAATAGAGATCGTGGAAGGGACGGTGTGCTCAGACCACATACACCTGTGCATGAGGATAGCGCCAAAACTCTCGGTTTCGAGTGTCGTGGGATATCTGAAGGGCAAAAGCGCACTGATGCTGCAAGATGCGCTGCCCGAGTGTCGCAGGACGCGTGAGAGGGAGAAGAGCTTTTGGGCAAGGGGGTATTACGTAAACACGGTCGGGACAAACGAGGCGACGATAAAAGACTACATCAGGAGGCAGGAGACAGACGACAGAAGATCAAAGTGACACGAGGGCCCCTTTAAGGGGCAGCCGGTAAGATATGCACTGGGCCATCGCGGCTTTAGCCGCTGCCGGTATTGGCCCTTCCAGGGCCTAATAAAAGCCCCCGGCTATGCCGGGGGATACTTACTCCGAGCGCAGCGAGGAATCTTTGGGTTCGAGCGCCCGGAGAACAGTCCGGCGGACTGTTCTCAGCGAGAACGGGCCGACAGGCCCATGGAACGCGAAGCGACCAACTGCGACCGGAAGGCGCCTCGGCCTGCGGTCGGCTGCGCTTCGCTACGCTCGGAATAAGGCGCTGTCAAGGGACGCTTCGCTTGAACCCTTGACAGGCCTTGTTGCCACGATAGGGCAAGCCTATCATGGCAATGACAGTGAGGCGCGGGCAGTGGCAATGGGGTGTGGACGGTAACCGTTCATGGTGACAAAACCGTAGCGTCTTCTTCGCTGCCCTTGACAGGGGTTCGTGTCGGCGGCAGAGTGGGTCTTGCACCACAGGCCGCACTCGTTTGCGGTACAGCGGCACTCAGAGGGACAATCAATGTCAAACATAAAGGAAAGGATAGGCCATGTCACTTATCGGTAAAGAAATCAGCGATTTCAAGGTCCAGGCGTTCGTAGGCGGCGACTTCAAAGAGGTCACGAAGTCCGACCTCTTGGGCACTTGGAGCGTGTTCGTGTTCTACCCCGCCGACTTCACCTTCGTGTGCCCCACGGAGCTCGGCGACCTGGCGGACCACTACGAGGCCTTCAAGGCGGTCGGTTGCGAGGTGTACTCGGTCTCGTGCGACAGCCACTTCGTGCACAAGGCATGGCACGATGCGTCGGAGACCATCAGGAAGATCCAGTACACGATGCTCGGCGACCCCACAGCGGCGCTCGCCAAGGACTTCGAGGTCTATATCGAGGACGAGGGCATGGCGCTGCGGGGCAGTTTCGTCATCAACCCCGAGGGCAAGATCGTCTGCTACGAGGTCAACGAGAACAGCATCGGCCGCGAGGCAAGCGAGCTTCTGCGCAAGGTGCAGGCGGCCCAGTTCGTTGCCGAGCACGGCGACCAGGTGTGCCCCGCCAAGTGGCGTCCGGGCGCTGCGACACTCAAGCCGAGCCTCGACCTCGTCGGCAAGCTGTAGGGCGTAGGAAGCGGGTCTCGAACGCCATGAACGACACAGCAGCACAGGCCATCTCCCCAGACGATGCGTCGTCCGGACCCGTCTGTAGCCTTTCCGAAGAGGTGCTCGGCGGCAGGGTCTACGACCTTGTCGTCATCGGAGCCGGCAGTGCCGGCATGAGCGCCGCCATCTATGCGGGACGGGCGCGGCTTGTCACCCTCGTCCTTGAGCGCGACCGGCCCGGCGGCCAGATCAAGATAACCAGCGAGGTCGAGAACTACCCCGGGGTCCCCCAGGTGTCCGGCGAGGCGCTCAGCCAGACCATGCGCAGGCAGGCGGAGGGCTTCGGCGTCACGTTCGCCCAGGCGGTCGTCGAGCGCGTCGACTTCTCCGGCCCCATCAAGCGGGTGTGCACGGTGGACGGTTGCTACGAGGCCCTTGCGGTCGTCGTTGCCACCGGCGCCGTGCCCCGCACGCTCGGGTTCAAAGGCGAGGAGGAGTACCGGGGCCGGGGCATCGGGTACTGCGCCACCTGCGACGGCGAGTTCTTCAGCGGCATGGACGTGTTCGTCGTCGGGGGCGGCTTCGCTGCGGCCGAGGAGTCGCTGTTCCTCACGCGCTTCGCCCGCAAGGTCACGCTCGTCGTGCGTGGCGACAAGCTCAGCGTGCCGCGCCATATCGCGGAGAAGGTGGCCGCGAACCCCAAGGTCGAGGTGCGCCCCAACACGGAGCTCGTCGAGGTAGGCGGCGACGACCTCCCCCGTTTCGCCGTCTTCCGCAGCAACAAGGACGGCAGCACCTGGCGCTACGATGTTGCTTCTTCGGGCGAGAGCTTCGGCGTCTTCGTGTTCGTGGGATACCTCCCGCAGAGCGGCGAGTACGCCGATGCCCTGCGGCTCGACGAGCACGGCTACATCGTCACCGACGAGCAGATGCGCACCACCGTCGACGGCGTCTACGCGGCAGGGGACGTGCGTCCCAAGGAGCTCCGTCAGCTGGTGACCGCAGTCGCCGACGGGGCCATCGCCGCGACGAACGCAGAGCGGTATGTGGAGAAGACGCGCGCCCGGCTCGGCCTGCCCGAGATCGGCGCCGAGGCAGGGGCCGCCGGTGCCGGTGCCGATACCGGTGCCTCTGGCGCTGTGGCCCCCGGAGCCACCTTGGCCTCCGGTGCCGCCCTTGGCGCTGCGGCATCCTCCTCCGCTCCCGGCACCGCCGCTCCCACGGCCTTTGCAGACCCCGCCTTCTTCGACGACGACCTCGCCGAACAGCTTGCCCCCGTCCTTGAGCGCTTCGAGCGGAAGGTCGGCCTGGTCGCCTTCTTCGACGGCAGCAGCGACCTCGAGCGGGAGATGCGCCGCTTCCTCTCCGAGTTCGCGCGTCTGACGGACAAGGTCGAGGTCTCCTTCCTCCGCAAGGACGCCGACCCTGCCCGCGAACAGGAGTTCGGGATACACGTCATGCCTGCCATGGCCTTGGCGGACGGAGAAGGGCGTCCCCTGGGCGTGCAGTTCCACGGCGTCCCCGCCGGCCATGAGATCAACTCGTTCGTATTGGCGCTCTACAACGCGAGCGGGCCCGGCCAAGGCATCGACGAGGCGCTTTCGACACGCATCGCAGCGCTTGAGCGCCCTGTCGACATCAAGGTGGGCGTCTCGCTCTCGTGCACCCTGTGTCCCGACGTGGTGGCGGCCACGCAGCTCATGGCGCTGCGCAGCCCGTGTGTCACCGCAGAGATGATCGACGTGGCGCACTTCCCCGCGTTCAAGAGCCGCTGGAACATCATGAGCGTCCCTGCCGTCGTCATCGACGACGAGCGCATCTCCTTCGGCAAGAAGTCCTTGGAGGACCTCCTCGCCCTCGTCGAGTCCTGAGAGCGGCATCCGCAGGCATCCGCAGGCCGCGCCCGCCTGCGCCCCTGCACCCCCCGTGCGGAGGGCACAGCCCTGAAAACGATTGCTGCATCAAGATTACAGTTACGTGACAAGGGGGAGGCGTGCGGCCATATCCCCTTGCAAAGAAGCGGCGTTGCAGTATCATCTTCTCCGCCCCTTAGCACTCTGACCCTTTGAGTGCTAAGTCTACGTAAGGACCTAATCAAAGTCGATAGAAGGAGGTCAGGTACATGAGTCTTAAACCGTTGGGAGACCGGGTCATCGTCAAGCAGGACGAGGCCGAGACCACCACCGCGTCAGGCCTTGTGCTCGCAAGCAACGCACAGGAGAAGCCGCAGCGCGGGAAGGTCATCGCCGTCGGGGAAGGCAAGTTGGACAATCAGGGAAACCTGATAAAGCCGCAGGTAAAAGAGGGTGACAGCGTCATCTACAGCAAGTACGGCGGCACCGAGGTGAAGGTGGACGGTGAGGATGTGCTCATCCTCCGCGCCGACGACATCTACGCGATTCTGGAAGACTAAGGAGGCTCTGGGCATATGGCAAAGGAAATCAAATTCGACGAGGCAGCGCGCGGAACGCTTGCCGTGGGCGTCAGCAAGCTCGCCGACGCAGTGAAGGTCACCCTTGGCCCCAAGGGCCGCTACGTTGCGCTCGAGCGCAGCTACGGCGCACCGCTCATCACCAACGACGGCGTGACCGTCGCCAAGGAGATCGAGCTTGAGGACAAGGTCGAGAACATGGGCGCGCAGCTGGTGCGCGAGGTCGCCGTCAAGACGAACGACGTGGCCGGCGACGGCACCACCACCGCGACCTTGCTCGCACAGGTCATCGTCAACGAGGGCCTGCGCAACGTCACCGCCGGCGCGAACCCGCTCGCCATCCGCCGTGGCATCGAGCAGGCCGTCGAGGCCGTCGTGGAGAGCGTCAAGTCCGCCGCCCACACGGTCGACGACCAGAAGCAGATCGCCAACGTCGGCGCCATCTCCGCAGGCGACCAGGTCATCGGCGACAAGATCGCCGAGGCCATGCAGGTCGTCGGCAAGGACGGCGTCATCACCGTCGAGGAGAGCCAGACCTTCGGCATCGACATCGAGACCGTCGAGGGCATGCAGTTCGACAAGGGCTATGTCTCGCCGTACATGGCGACGGACATGAGCCGCATGGAGGCGGAGCTCAAGGACCCCTACATCCTCATCACCTCCCAGAAGATCACCTCCATCCAGGACATCCTCCCCATCCTCGAGTCCGTCATGCAGGCAGGCCGTCCGCTGCTCATCATCAGCGAGGACTTCGAGGGCGAGGCGCTGGCGACGGTGCTGCTGAACCGTCTGCGCGGGACCCTCAGCTGCGTCGCGGTCAAGGCGCCGGGCTTCGGCGACCGCCGCAAGCGCATGCTCGAGGACATCGCCATCGTCACCGGCGGCGAGGTCGTGACCGAGGACCTCGGCATGAAGCTCGACCAGACGACCCTCGACCAGCTCGGTCGCGCCAAGACCGTGCGCGTCACCAAGGACACCACCACCATCGTGGACGGTGCGGGCAACAAGGCCGACATCGATGCGCGCGTCGCGCAGATCAAGGCCGAGATCGACAACACCGACAGCGACTTCGACCGCGAGAAGCTGCAGGAGCGCCTTGCCAAGCTCGCGGGCGGCGTTGCCGTCATCAAGGTCGGCGCGGCTACCGAGGTCGAGCTGAAGGAGCGCAAGGCCCGCATCGAGGACGCCCTGCAGGCGACCCGTGCGGCTGTCGAGGAGGGCATCGTCGCCGGCGGCGGCGTGGCGTTCCTGGACGCGCTGCCCGCCCTCGACAAGATCAAGGTCGCAGACGACGAGGAGCAGGTCGGCATCAACATCGTCCGCAGCTCGCTGGCCGCACCGCTGCGCGTCATCGCGGACAACGCAGGCTACGAGGGCTCCGTCGTCGTGGAGAAGGTCAAGACCCTCTCGGCAGGCCAGGGCCTCAACTCCGTGACAGGCGAGTACGGCGACATGATCAAGATGGGCGTCATCGACCCCGTCAAGGTCACCCGCACCGCCCTGCAGAACGCGGCGTCCGTTGCCGCGCTCATCCTCATCACCGAGGCGACGGTCACGGAGATCCCCAAGGAGGGGCTTGATCCTGCGGCGCTCGCCGGCATGATGGGCGGCGGAGGCGGAGGGATGTACTGATCGGCGCTTCCCTCAATTGCGGCGCCTGCTCCTGTTGAAGGTGTGTGACGGGCGTGCTTGGGATTTTGGAGACGGCTACTGCTCAGGTAGCCGTCTCTTTGTTTTTCGGTGCCTGCGGCAGACGGTTCGTTACTGTGACACCCTTGCTGTCATCTACCCGAGCCCCCACTGTCATCCCGCGCCCCCACTGCCATCCCGAGTCCGTCGAGGGATCCTCGACCGCGCAAGCGGTCGACTGCCGGTCGAACGGCTTCCTGACCTGCCGTTGGACACTGCGTGTCCAAAGATTCCTCGACGGGGCCCGGAATGACGGTGGGGTGTGAACGGTAACCCGAAGATTCCTCGACGGGGCTCGGAATGACAGTGGGGGCTCGGGATGGCAGTGGGGGTGTGAACACACACGACGGTTCGCTGCGGTAGAATGACAGCATGGACGAACAGGGTCTTATCGAGCGTATAGGCAGGACTGTTGCAGCGCACCGGATGTTGTCGGAGGCGGGGCCGGTCGTGCTTATGGTGAGCGGGGGGTCTGACTCGGTGGCGCTGGCGAGGCTGGTGCCGCAGGGGTATCCGCAGGGGCGCTACACCGTTCTTCATGTGAACCATATGTTGCGTGGGCAGGACGCGGACGACGACGAGCGCTTCGTCGTGGGGCTTGCCCGTGAACGGGGGCTGGCCTGCGAGGTGCGGCGCGTCGATGTCGCGGCGCTTGCTGCCGCGCAGGTCAATGGGAACGTCGAGGATGTGGGGAGGCAGGTGCGCTACCGGGCCGCCGAGGAACTGCTCGACCGCCTGTGCCGAGAGGCGGGCTGCGACGGCAGGCAGGGCCGCATCGTCACGGCCCATACACGCGACGACCGGGTGGAGACCTTCCTCATGCGCGTCGTGGTCGGCGGGGGCGGCAGCGGGCTCGGATCCATTCCGTTTGTCAACGGCAGGGTCATACGGCCGCTGCTTGACTGCACCCGGGAGGAGCTGCGCGCGTACCTGCGGGGCCTCGCCGCCTCAAGTGCCGACGCGCAGCTTGCTGCTCCGGCAGACTTGGGGGTCGATCCGCAGCCCACCGCCACCGCAGACCCAAGTGCCGACCCGCAGCCCCCCGCCCCCGCCCCATTCGCCGCGGCCCCCGCCCCGCCCGCCCCCGCCCTGTGGCGCGAGGACGGCAGCAATGCGGACACGAGACGGCTGAGGGCCTTCGTGCGGCACGACCTTATCCCCCTCCTACAGACGCGCAACCCGCAGCTGCTGCGGAGCGTGGGGCGCTCGCTCGATGTCCTGAGCGCGGAGGACGCGTTCCTTGCGGGGCTTGCCGACGAGCTGGAGGAGCGCTTCGTCGAAGAAGGAAAGGACGGTGCGCTCAGCATCGATGTCGCGCTGCTGGACGAGGACCGTGTGCTTGCGAGGCGTGTGGTGCGCACGGCCTGCAAGCGTGTGATGCCGCCTGCGGCGCGCCTTACCTTTGGGCATATCGAGAACATCGTCGCCGAAGGGCGGCATATCGGTTTTGCAACGGATATTCCCGGCGATGTGACGGTACGTAACGTTTACGGTACACTGGTCATTCGTCGGAAAACGGCTGCCGAGAAGCCAAGGCACGACCCGAGGCATCGCCCGATGCACGATTCGGGGCATGCCTGAGCGCAGGTCTTGGTGCGGGCCCTGTCCCGACGTGGCAACCGGTGGGGCGTCGGTTTCTTGAGCGAGGCATCTCAGCTACCAAAGGAGCAGGACGATGCATGAGGATGTTACTAAGATACTGTTCAGTGCCGAGGAGATAGATGCCTGCGTCAAGCGTATGGGCGCGCAGATCAGCGCGGACTTCGCGGGGGAGAAGGTATTGCTGATAACGGTGCTGAAAGGCGCCTTCGTGTTCATGGCGGACCTCGTGCGTGCCATCGAAGGCGACGTCGAGATCGACTTCATGGCGGTGTCGAGCTACGGTGCCGAGGCGAAGAGCTCGGGCATCGTCCGTATCATCAAGGACCTCGAGGGCAGCATCGAAGGGCGGCACGTCCTTATCGTGGAGGACATCCTCGACAGCGGACTGACCCTCCGGTACCTCTCGAAGAACCTCAAGTCGCGTGGCCCGCTTTCCGTCGGGGTGGCGACCCTGCTGCTCAAGGAAGGCAAGCAGGAAACCGACGTCACGTGCAAGTACGTCGGCCTCCGTTGCCCCGACGAGTTCGTCGTCGGTTACGGGCTCGATTATGCGGAGCGTTACCGCAACCTTCCCTATATCGGCATACTCGACCCGAAGGTGTATTCATGAGCGGCACCTCGGTGGACGGCCCGGCGACGGACGACGGCCCGGCGGCCGGCATCTCCCCAGGCACCTCCCAAGGCACCCCCACAGGCGGCACCCTTGCAGGCATCCCGGCAGGGCCTGTCGGCAGGGAGCAACAGAAAGCGAGCAATCAGTGAGACCAAAACGCAACACGAGGACCTTGGTAATCTACGGTGTCCTGCTGGTTGTCCTTGTCAGCCTGCTGTCGACGCAGCTGTTCGGCGGGCTGCTCAATCGGGAGGAACGCAAGGAACTGAGCATCAACGAGTTCATCACCCTGCTGAAGAACGACCAGGTGCTCGACGTCACCTATAACGTGGCCAGCGCGACGCTGACGGGCAGCTATGCCGATACGAAGGGCGCCCCTGCGGGGAGCACCCACCTGTTCACCACGACCTATCAGGGCGCCGACTCCCTCAACGAGATGCTGGGGCGGTATCCCGACGTGAAGTACATGCAGAATGCCGAGAACCCCAACCTCTGGCTGACGGTGCTCTCGAGCTTCCTGCCGCTGCTTTTGATCGGTGCGCTGGTCTGGTTCATGTTCTCGCAGTTCAACAACGCGAACAACAAGCAGATGCAGTTCGGCAAGACGAAGGCGAAGAAGGCGCATGAGGAGCGCCCCACCACCAAGTTCACGGACGTTGCCGGCATCGACGAGGCGGTCGAGGAGCTGCAGGAGATCAAGGAGTTCCTCACGAGCCCCGAGCGCTTCATCGACCTGGGCGCGAAGATCCCGCGCGGCGTGCTGCTCGTCGGCCCTCCGGGGACGGGCAAGACCCTGCTTGCGCGTGCGGTGGCCGGCGAGGCAGGCGTGCCGTTCTTCTCCATATCCGGCTCGGATTTCGTGGAGATGTTCGTCGGTGTCGGCGCCTCGCGCGTGCGCGACCTGTTCGAGCAGGCGAAGCAGGCCGCCCCCGCCATCGTCTTCATCGACGAGATCGATGCCGTGGGGCGCCAGCGCGGCGCGGGTCTCGGCGGCGGCCACGACGAGCGCGAGCAGACCCTCAACCAGCTGCTCGTCGAGATGGACGGCTTCGACGACCACCAGAGCGTCATCCTTATCGCGGCCACCAACCGCGTGGACATCCTCGACCCCGCATTGCTGCGCCCAGGCCGCTTCGACCGGCAGATAGTGGTCATGCGGCCCGACCTCAAGGGACGCGAGCAGATACTGAAGGTCCATTCCGAGGGCAAGCCGCTTGCGCACAGCGTCGACCTCGAGCACCTTGCGCGCATGACCCCCGGGTTCACGGGTGCCGACCTCGCCAACCTCATGAACGAGGCGGCCCTCCTCACGGCACGCAAGGGCAGGAAGCTCATCACGATGAACGAGCTCGAGGAGGCGATGGAGCGCGAGATCGCCGGACCCGAGCGCAAGAGCCGCATCATGACGGAGAAGGAGAAGCGCACCATCGCGTACCACGAGTCGGGGCATGCGCTCGTGGGGCATATCCTTGAGAACTCCGACCCTGTGCACAAGATATCCATCATCAGCCGAGGGCAGGCCTTGGGCTATACGCTGTCGCTGCCTTCCGAGGACCGCTTCCTCTCGTCGCGGAACGAAATGTACGACGACCTCGCCGTCTTCATGGGCGGGAGGGTCGCCGAGGAGATATTCTGCGACGACGTCACGACGGGCGCGTCCAACGACCTTGAGCGCGCGACGAAGATGGCGCGGCAGATGGTGACCCGCTACGGCATGACCGAGGCGCTGGGGACGCAGGTCTATGGCGAGGCGAACCACGAGGTGTTCCTCGGCCGCGACTACTCGGCGACCCCGGATTACAGCGAGGCGACCGCCGAGCGCATCGACCAGGAGGTCGCCCGCATCATGAACAAGGCGCACGACGTCGCCTACCAGACCCTCATAGAGCGCAGGGAGCAGATCGACCTCATGGTACGGGTGCTGCTCGACCGCGAGACCGTGGAGGGCCAGGCCCTCGAGGCGCTGCTTGAGAACGGCTGGGACGAGTACATCGCCCATGAGGACGAGATACTGGCGAAGAAGGCCGAGGACGAGCGCAAGCAGATAGAGGAGGACGAGCGCCACGCAGCCGAGGAGCGTGAGCGTCAGGCGCAGATGGCCGCCTCGCAGGAGCAGGCGCAGCAGACAGGGCAGCTGCCCATGCAGGACTGGCCGCCGCCGGGGCAGACGCCTTGGGATGCGTTCGGGCAGCACTTCGGGCAGGGGAACGCCTCGGCTCCCGGGCCTGCACCGGGTTCCGTGCCGCAGGCCCCCGAGCCCGCCTCTGCCCCTGTTGTGCCCGCGTCTCCTCCGCAGCCTTCCGAGGTCGAGCCGCCCGCCCCCGAGTCCGCCCCCGCCTCCGCCCCCGAGTCCCCGACGGAAAAGAAGGATTAAGGGGCTTTCGTGGATCGCGAGAAGATAGAGCAGGGCGTCCGTCTGATTCTCGAAGGCGTGGGGGAGGATCTGGGCCGGGAAGGCCTGCTCGACACGCCGCGACGGGTCGCCAAGATGTACGAGGAGGTGTTCTCGGGCCTGGGCGCGGACCCCACAGGGCTTTTCGAGAAGAGCTTTGCCGAGAACCACACCGAGCTGGTGCTCGTGAAGGACATCCCGTTCTACTCCATCTGCGAGCATCATCTCGTTCCCTTCTTCGGCATGGCGCATGTCGGTTACATTCCTAGCAAGGAGGGCCGTATCTGCGGCCTCTCCAAGCTGGCGCGGCTGCTCGACCTGTTCGCCCGCCGCCCGCAGGTGCAGGAGCGCCTTACCTCGCAGGTCGCCGACACGATCGTCTCGCAGCTCGACCCCCAGGGCGTGATAGTCGTCATCGAGGCCGAGCACCTCTGCATGTCCATGCGCGGTGTCAAGAAGCCCGGCTCCCGCACCACCACCTCTGCGGTGCGCGGCGCATTCAAGGACTCCCAAAGGACACGCGATGAGGCCCTCTCCCTCATTTTCGGCTGAACGCGGGACGAGGGCGCGGCGCTGGCAGTGCGCAGACCACCTGCTTGACCTCGGCAGGCCCCTTGTCATGGGCATCGTCAACGTGACGTCGGACTCGTTCTCGGACGGCGGCAGCCACAACACGGTGCAGGCCGCCTGCGCGCATGCCCGGCTGCTTGTGGCGCAGGGGGCGGACCTCATCGACGTGGGAGGGGAGTCCACCCGCCCCGGCTCCGACGAGGTGCCGGTCGCAGAAGAGCTCGCACGGGCCCTGCCGGTCGTCGAGCAGCTTGCCGACGAGGGCGTGCCCGTCTCGATCGACACACGGCATGCAGCGGTCGCGCAGGCCTGCGTCGAGGCGGGTGCCGTCGTCATCAACGACGTCTCGGGCTTTCGCGACCGGACGATGGTCGATGTCGCGGTGGGCTGCGATGCGGGCCTCGTCGTCATGCACATGCTCGGCGAGCCCAAGGACATGCAGGCAGACCCCTGGTACGAGGACGTCGCCTCAGAGGTGCGCGACTATCTGCTCGCACAGGCGCATATGCTCGAGACGGCAGGGGTCGCCTCCGAGCGCATCTGCATCGACCCGGGGCCGGGCTTCGGCAAGGACTTCGGGCACAACCTGGAGCTGCTGCGCCAGACCTCCGTGTTCGCCTCGCTCGGCTATCCGCTCATGGCCGCCTACTCCCGCAAGCGTTTTGTCGGCGAGCTGACGGGTGTCGAGAAGGCGTCCGAACGCGTCGTCGGCTCCGTCGTGGTGGCACTCTACGCCGCCCGTCGCGGTGCCCACGTGCTCAGGGTGCACGACGTTGCGCCCACCGTCGAGGCGCTCAAGGCCCTTGAGGCCCTGGAGCGAGTCCCATGAAAGACGCCAGGGAGACGAGGGGGGCCGCCCGGCCGATGGAGGTCGTGGGCCCGAGCCCGCAGCCTGCCGGGCCGGATCTGCGTCTCGGCCGGTGCGTCCTCATGGCGCTCGGCTCCAATGTGGGCGATGCGGCGGCGGCGGTCGTGGCGGCTGCGGAGCGGATCGGGCGTACACCTGGCATCCTCGCCTGGGAGCTGAGCCCCCTCTATCGTTCCGAGCCCGCCTATCTCGAGGAGCAGGCGGAATTCTGCAATGCGGTGCTGTGGGCCGAGGTAGACCCTGCGCTTGGGCCCTATGACCTGCTTCATGTGTTGCAGGCGCTGGAGCACGAGTTCGGACGCGTCCGCACGGTGCCGAACGGGCCGCGCACCCTTGACGTGGACATCGTCGACTTCGAGGGCGTGACGAGCGCCGACCCCGAGCTGCTGCTGCCCCATCCGCGTGCCTTGGAGCGCGACTTCGTGGTGACGCCTCTGCTCGACGTCGCGCCCGGACATGTGCTCGCCGACGGGATGCCGGTCACGCGCGAGGGCGTCGCTTGCGGGCGGGTGAGGGAGGAGAGCCGTGTGACAGATTATACGTCCCCCTGTCACACGTGCGCGGCCTCCGCTTCCGGCATCCTCTCCATATGTGCTACTCCCATAGGCAATCTGGGGGACCTGACGCTGCGGGTCATCGAAGCGCTGAGAGCCGCAGACCTCGTCCTTGCGGAGGACACCCGTGTCGCGCACGGCCTCCTCAGCCATCTGGGCGTCCGCACAAAGCTGGAGCGCTGTGACGAGAACACCATCCGCCAGCGCAGCCCTGGGATCATCGAGCGCATCCGGCAGGGGAGCAGGGTCGCCCTCGTCTCAGACGCAGGCATGCCCGGCATTGCCGACCCCGGCGCACACCTCGTCGCCGCCGTGCGTGAGGCAGGGCTGCCCTTTGAGGTGCTGCCCGGTTCGAGCGCCGTCCCCACCGCGCTGGTCGCGAGCGGCTTTGTGGCGCGTTCCTTCTACTTCGGCGGCTTTTTGCCACGCAAGCGGGCACAGATCATGAAGACCCTTGAGGGCCTGGCGCAGCTCGATGCGGCCCTCGTGTTCTTCGAGTCGCCGCGCCGCGCCGCCGCTTCTCTCGCCGCCATCGCCGAGGTCTTTGCCGGGAGGGAGGTCGTCCTGGCCCGCGAGCTCACCAAGCTGCACGAGGAGGTGCTGCGTGCGCCCGCTCCCGACCTGGCGCGCCAGCTTGCCGAGCGCGAGGGCGACGGCAACCCGCTCAAAGGCGAGGTCACTCTCGTCATAGCGCCCCCGCCCCGTCAGGACGCCCCCCGCGTCCACCACGACAAGTACGCCCGACCCCAAGAATCGCATTCATAAGCGCAGAGAGGGAACCCCACTATCGAGGACCCCCCCCCCCCGGGGGGGGGGGGGGGGGGGGGGGGGGGGGGGGGGGGGGGGGGGGGGGGGGGGGGGGGGGGGGGGGGGCGGGGGGGGGGGGGCGGGCAGCGGCCGTCGCGGCGCGGGGGGGG
>JAISGJ010000080.1 GCA_031263105.1 Coriobacteriales bacterium | reverse complement strand
CGTTCCGTCGGATTGTCAGTGGGGAGTGACTCTGAATGACAGTGGGGAGTGAGTCGGAATGACAGAGGGGAGTGACTCGGAATGACAGTGGGGAGTGACTCGGAATGACAGTGGGGAGTGACTCGGAATACGCGTCCCGCCTGTACGCGGAGCGGCTGCGCGTCTCCTACGGCGGCGGGCTCGACGTGCTGCACGACGTGAGCCTGAGCGTGCCCGACGGGGGCTTCACCGTCATCATCGGACCGAACGCCTGCGGCAAGTCCACGCTGCTCAAATGCTTTGCGCGGATGCTCCCGCTCAAAGAGGGGAGGATCGTGCTCGACGGCAAGGACGTCCGTAGCTTCAGGCCCAAGGAGGTCGCCCGGCTCATAGGGCTCCTGCCGCAGAACCCGCACGCGCCCGACGGCATCACGGCCTTCGACCTCGTGGCGCGCGGGCGCTATCCCCACCAGAGCCTTGTGCGGCAGTGGTCGGTCGCCGACGAGGAGGCGGTCTGGGCGGCGCTTTGTGACGCGCAGGTCGAGGGCCTTGCCGAGCGCACGCTCGACGCGCTCTCCGGCGGGCAGCGCCAGCGTGTGTGGATAGCGATGGCGCTCGCCCAGCAGACCCCCATCCTGCTGCTCGACGAGCCGACCACCTATCTCGACATCGCCCACCAGGTCGAGGTGCTCGACCTCGCCTGGGCGCTCTACCGGCAGGGGCGCACCGTGGTCGCGGTCCTGCACGACCTCAACCTCGCGTTCCGCTACGCCACCAACCTCGTGGTCATGTCCGAGGGCCGGATACTCGTCGAG
The DNA here is from genome assembly GCA_031263105.1 of Coriobacteriales bacterium. Taxonomy (GTDB): domain Bacteria; phylum Actinomycetota; class Coriobacteriia; order Coriobacteriales; family UBA8131; genus JAISGJ01. Next base: position 4,930 of record JAISGJ010000080.1, on the reverse strand, counting down.
GGCGAGCCCGCGCAGGTGGTGACCAGCGAGCTCATCGAGCAGGCCTTCGGCCTCGCCAACACCATCATCACCGACCCCATAAGCGCCACCCCGCTGGTCATCCCCCTCATGAGCAGGTAAGGGGCAAAGGGGAATCGGCATCCTGCGAACAGTAACGCCTTGACAGATCCCGCTTTCGTAGTATTATGTAACTGATATTCAATTACAATTACGGAGACTGCATGAGCCAGATTGAAAAGCTGATAGAGCAGCTCAAGACGAGGCCCGACGCCTTCAAGTACCAGGATATGAAGAAGGTACTCAAACACTTGGGATATTCGGAGCTTATCGGCGGCAAGACATCCGGGTCAAGGATACGGTTCATGAGCGCTACGCATCCGCCCATCAGCCTGCATAGGCCCCATCCGGGCAACGAGGTGAAGGCCTACGTGATAAAAGACGTGACACAGTTTTTGGAGGACGAAGGGTTGATATGATGGACAACGCACTGGAATACAAGGGGTACCACGGCAGCGTGGAGTACAGCGCATCCGACAAATGCCTGCACGGCAAGGTTCTGGGCATTCGCGCCCTCGTTACCTATGAAGGCATCGATGCCGTTTCAATCGAGGCCGCCTTTCGCGCGAGCGTCGACGACTATCTGGCGCTCTGCGAAGAGGGATCCCTTACGCCAGAAAGGGAGTATTCCGGCTTATTCCAGGTCAGAGTTCCATCGGAGACGCATCGCGACCTCGTGCTCCGAGCTGAGGCGTCAGGCAAGAAGTTGAACGCCATCGTGGGCGAGGCGCTTGAGCGCTACCTCAAAAACGCTGCGGCCCTGTGAGTTACCGTTCACACCCCCGCTGCCGTCCCGGCCACCCGCTGCCGTCCCGGCCCCCCGCTGCCGTCCCGGCCCCCCGCTGTCATCCCGAGCCTGCCGAGGGATCTTCGACCGCGTCAGCGGTCGACTGCTTCGCAGTCGAAGATTCCTCGGCGGAGTTTATCCTGAGCGTAGAGAAGGACCTTCGCTGCGCTCGGAATGACAATGGGTCAGCGGTCGACTGCTTCGCAGTCGAAGATTCCTCGGCAGGCTCGGAATGACAGTGGGTGTGTGACCACAGTAACGGCGCAGAGGATTGTTCCGAAGGCGTCGGAACTTCCTGATGGCAATGACGGGAGGGGGCGTGTACACTGTAAGCAGCCGTGTGCCTCAGAAGGCGCAGGTGCCGTATCAGTGCTATGGCGACAAGGACGGGCCGTAGGGGTTCCAAGGAGCGTAGGGGCCTCAAGGTGCATAGGGGTCTAGGCGCACAGGGTGCGCGGGGGCCTCGGTGCCCACGCTGCCCACGCTGCGCAAGCTGTGCAAACTGCCCACGCTGCGCAGGGCCGCCCTCTCGCCGGGACCGGAGGTTCTCATGCAGGTCGCACTTCTTGTAGTGCTTGCAGTCGTCGTCGCGTTGGTTGCCGTGGTGCTGGTGCGCACCTTCGGCTTCCGTCCTCCCGTCGCGCCTGCGCAGGGTGCCCCGGACCTCGACCCCGGCCCTGTCGCGCCGGAGGCGATCGAGCGGCTGGGCGCGGCGATTCGCATCCCCACCATAAGCACCCTCGAGTACGAGGCGACCGACTTCGCTCCTTTTGAGGCGTTCCAAGGGTTCTTGGCCGACCGGTTCCCCCTGTTCCATGAGCGCTGCGAGCTCGAGGTGGTCAACGGTCACGCGCTGATCTACCGTTGGCCATGCGCGGGCGGCGGCGCGGCGGCCCCGAGCGCGGCGGCCCCGGCCCCGGCGGGCGGCCCAAACGCGGCCCCCCGCCCCCCTGCCGCCCTGCTTCCCGTGGCCCTGATGGCGCATTACGACGTGGTGCCGGTCGAGGAGGGCACGGAGCAGGACTGGGAGCAGCCGCCCTTCTCCGGCGCACTGGTCGACGGTGTGGTCTGGGGCCGGGGGACGCTGGACATCAAGAGCCAGCTCATGGCCCATCTCGAGGCGGCCGAGAACCTGATGCGCACCGATTTTGTCCCCAAACGCGACATCTATTTCTGCTACGGGCACGACGAGGAGGTCGGCGGCGAACAGGGCGCGGAGCTGATCGTCGAGCGGCTCAAGGAGCGCGGCGTGCGCTTCGCGGGCGTGCTGGACGAGGGCGGGCTGGTGGTCACCGGCGCCCTGTCCGGCGTCGGCGTGCCCATCGGCCTGATCGGCGTGGCGGAGAAGGGCATCAGCAACTACCAGTTCAGGGTGAGGGGCACCGGCGGGCACTCCTCGATGCCGCCGAAGAGCACCTCGTTGGGCCTGGCTGCGAGGCTCATTGCGCTCATCGAGCGGCAGCCCTTGCCCCTGCGGCTCACCGTGCCGGTCGAGGGGATGTTGCGCAGGCTCTGCGGCCAGATGGGCTTTGTGACCCGTATGGCGGTGGCGAACCTCTGGCTCTTCCGCCCGCTGCTGCTGAGGATACTCGCCGGCAGCCCCACGACCAATGCCATGGTGCGCACGACCTCCGCCGTGACGATGGCCGCCGCATCCGATGCCTGCAACGTGCTGCCGCAGGCCTCGAGCTTCAACGTCAACGTGCGCATCCTGCCCGGCGAGACGACGCAGGACGTGCAGCGGCACTTCGAAGGGCTGATAGCGCGTGCGGGGCTTGACGCCACGGTCGGGCCGCTCCTTGCGCAGGACCCCTCGCCGGTCTCGCCGGACGACTCGGCGTTCTACCGCTCCGTCGAGCGTCTGGCCTCCGAGTTCTACCCCTCGGCGCTGGTCGTGCCCTATCTGGTGATGGGAGGCACCGACTCGCGGCAGTTCTGCGCCCTCTCGGACGACGTGCTGCGCTTCACGCCGATACACATCACGGAGGAGGACCGTCAGCACATACACGGCACCAACGAGTGCCTCAGTGTGGAGAACTACGGGCGCATGATCGCGTTCTACGAGCGCTTCCTGCGCGAGGAATGAGGGCGACGCGTGCCCCTATGCTCATCGCACCTGCCCCTATGCTTAGCGCTTCCTGCGCGAGGAATGAGGACGGCGCGGGGCACAGCCTTTGCCTCGCAACGGGTGGCCCGGATTGGAGCCGTTATGCACATGCTCGACCCATACCGTAGGCACCACGACCGGGCACTGAGGCTGTCTGCGTAGGGCCTGCCATGCGTTCGCCAACAGCAACGACACCGGCGGTTCGAAAGTCCATGCAGGGCAACAAGGGCAAGGACACCAAGCCGGAGCTCATGGTGCGGAAGATGCTCCGTGATGCGGGGTTCCCCGGCTACCGGCTCCAGTGGAAGAAGGCCCCGGGGCGCCCCGACATAGCGTATCCGGGACGCAAGGTGGCCATCTTCGTCAACGGCTGCTTCTGGCACCGCTGCCCGAGGTGCGACCTGCCCCTCCCCAAGGCGAACCGGGACTACTGGGAGGCCAAGTTCAAGCGTAACGTGGAGCGCGACCGGTCAAAGGTCAAGGAGCTCGAGGCACTCGGCTGGAAGGTCTTCGTGATCTGGGAGTGCGAGCTGAAGAAGGCCGACCACAAGGAGTTCGAGTACGTCTTCATCGACCTGCTCGCGGGAGATGCGAGCAGGGGCCCAGGCAGTGCCGCAGACAGGGGCAGCGACGCAGGCAGGGGCTAGGCGCCGTCGATGAAGCGGAGGATGTCGGCAGCGATCTCTTCGTCGGCATGTTCCTCCCAATGGGTGTTATGGCTTGCCCCGGGCTTCTCGATAAACTCCACCTCTGCCGGGTTCGTGCCCAAGCCGGAGACAAGGGCGTCCTCGTCGTCACGGGAGAAGAAGCCGTCCTCGGTGCCCCAGATGATCTGGGTGGGCACCGTGATCTTCGAGAGGTCGGCGGCAGGGCCGTTCAGGCCGTTGAATATGTTGCGCCACACGTATACGGGCAGGGTTTTCGCATGTTGGTAGGTCGCCTCGATGAAGGCGGGGTCCCCGTTGGTCGAGAGCGTCCAGTCGACGAGGAACTCGTCGGACAGCTCCTGCTCGTTGTTGATGCCCGGCCATTCGCCGTCGCCGTTGAGGAGCCAGTCGAGCGTCGGGTTGCCCTCGACGGTCGCCGCGCTGCCTATGAGCGTGAGCGACCTGACCTTGTCGGGGTTCTCTGCCGCGAGGCGTTGCGCGACGAAGGTGCCGAGCGAGTGCCCCACAACATGCGCCTGCTCGACATCAAGCTGCGTGAGCAGGGCATCTATGTCGGCCGCATGGTCCTGCACGGTGTAAGGACCCGTCTCCGGCTTGTCGCTCCTCCCATGGCCGCGAAGCTCCGGAACGATGACATGGTAGCCGCCCTCCGCCACACGCGGCGCGATCTGTGACCACGAGAGATAGCTGTCCGTGGCACCGTGCAAAAAGACCACCGGTGGTGCCGAGAGCTCACCCAGCTCGACGTAGGCGATGCGGATGCCGGTATCGAGGTCCGCATAGCGGTAGTCCGGTGTGTAGGTGATGCCGATGGCAGTGCTCGCCTCCGCCTCGTCTGTGCCCTGTGGCTGTTGTCGGCTTTGCTGGTCGGCAGGCTCGTTTTCCTGTGTCTCCTGCTGGGCCGTTGCGCCCTCAGGGGCGCTGCAGGCACCCAACGCCAAGAGGGACAGGAGCAGAAGGGGGACGAGGACGAGCACGCATGCGGACGCGACGCTCTTTCGAGCTGAGGCATGGCGGCGATGGAGGCGCCCTCCCGTTTCGTGGTCAATCATGGTGCCCACCTTTCCCGCTCCTGGTTGTGTGATTCTAAAATACAGTAAACATATAAGTTTGCTACATAAAGAAGTGTGCCCTATGGTGCCGCGCTTGTCAAGACCCTGTTTGCGGCATTTCTCTGCTGACGAAAGAAATTGTTACTGCTCACACCCCACTGTCATCCCGAGCCCCCACTGTCATCCCGAGCCCCCACTGTCATCCCGAGCCCCCACTGTCATCCCGAGCCCCCACTGTCATCCCGAGCCCCCACTGTCA
>JAISGJ010000213.1 GCA_031263105.1 Coriobacteriales bacterium | reverse complement strand
CGACCGCCGTCAGATGGGGACTCGACCTGCGGTCGGCTGCTTCGCAGCCGAAGATCCCTCGGCAGGCTCGGGAAGACAGTGGGGGACCGGGATGACAGTGGGGGACCGGGATGACAGCGGGGGACCGGGATGACAGGGGGGGACCGGGCTGACAGTGGGGGACCGGGATGACAGCGGGGGTCTGAATACAGCAGTCTTCTTAGAGGCAGACCACACGAAAGGATAAAGACGATGATCAAGGAAGCGATACAGAGGGCGGCACGTAAAGAGGACATCGGCTACGACTTGGCGGAGCGGGTGATGGACCAGATCATGGGCGGGCAGGCCACGGAGATACAGATGGCGGCGTACCTCACGGCAATGGCGGTCAAGGGCGAGACCATCGACGAGATCACCGGTTCGGCCGTCGGTATGCGCAGGCACTGCGTCCGCCTGCTGCACGATAGGGACGTGCTCGAGATCGTGGGCACGGGTGGCGACCGCTCCAACTCCTTCAACATCTCCACGACCTCGGCCATGGTCATCAGCGCGGCGGGCATCCCCGTGGCAAAGCATGGGAACCGAGCCGCCACGTCAAGGTCGGGGGCGGCCGACGTGCTCGAGGCGCTGGGGGCAGACATCGCGGTCTCGCCCGAGAAGAGCCTTGAGATGCTCAACGGCATTGACCTCTGCTTCCTTTTTGCGCAGAACTACCACCTCGCGATGCGGTATGTCGCTCCCGTCCGCACAGAGCTGGGCATCCGCACCATCTTCAACATCTTGGGGCCGCTCGTGAACCCCGCCGGCGCGATGCGCGAGCTCCTCGGGGTCTACGACGAGGACCTCGTGGAGCCGATGGCGCAGGTGCTGAGCAATCTCGGCGTCACCGACGCGCTGGTGGTCTATGGGCAGGACAGCCTCGACGAGCTGTCGATGAGCGCGGCAACCAGCGTCTGCGAGCTGCGCAACGGGCGCTTCAAGACCTACGACATCCGCCCGGAGGACTTCGGCTTCACCCGTTGCGCGAAAGACGAGCTGACAGGCGGCACGCCTGCAGAGAACGCGCTCATCACCCGCGCCGTCCTCGAAGGGCAACGGGGCCCGCGTCGCGACGCCGTCGTCATGAACTCGGCCGCCGCCATCTATATCGCCCGCCCAGAGCTTTCGCTCACGCAGGCGGCCGAGCTGGCCGAGCAGGTCATCGACAGCGGTGCCGCCCTCGCCCAGCTCGACCGCTTCGTCGCCTTGTCGAACGAATAGCGCACAGGACAGGAAGGCCCCCCATGCACAGCATCCTCGAACAGATAGTCGCCGACACGCGTCACCGCGTCGCCGCAGCAAAGCAGGAACTGCCCCCTGATGTGCTTTGGGAGAAGATCGGCACGCTCACCCCTCGTACACGTCCCGCTTCCGCATCCGCTGCGACCTCCGCCCCGCGGGCAGCCCCCACCGCCCCGCCCGCCGCCCTGCAGGCAGCCGCCCCCGCCCTGCAGGCAGCCCCCGCCCCGCTCGCATCCCCCTCCTTCGCCGAGGCCTTGGCAGCCCCGGGACTCTCCTTCATCTGCGAGGTGAAGCAGGCGTCGCCCTCCAAGGGACTCATCGCCGAGGACTTCGACCACCTGCAGGTCGCGCGCGACTACGAGGCGGCGGGCGCCGACGCGGTCAGCGTCCTCACGGAGCCGACCTTCTTCAAGGGCTCGCCGCGCTTCCTCGAAGACATCGCCGCCGCCTGCGTGTTGCCGACGCTGCGCAAGGACTTCGTCATCGACGAGTACCAGATAGCCGAGGCGCGGCTGCTCGGCGCACAGGCGGTTCTGCTCATAGCCGCGCTGCTCGCCGACGACGAGCTTGCGGCCTTCGTCGCCTGTGCCGACCGGCTCGGCCTGGATGTGCTGGCCGAGGCCCATACCGCCGACGAGGTCCGTCGCGTACTGGCAGCGGGCGCGCGCATCGTGGGAGTGAACAACCGCGACCTGAACAGCTTCGAGGTGGACCTGCTGACCAGCGTCAGGCTGCGGGAGCTGGTGCCGAGCGGCGTGCCCTACGTTGCGGAAAGCGGCATCCGCAGCGAGGAGGACGTGGCACAGCTGACCGCTGCCGGCATTGATGCCGTGCTTGTCGGCGAGACCTTCATGCGCTCCGAGGACAAAGCCGCCCTGCTCGCTCGCATGCGCGAGGCGGCCAAGGAGACGACGGCTACTTCCGTCATTGCGAGGAGCGTAAGCGACGAAGCAATCCAGTCCGTAATCTCCGAGCCTCCGACTGGATTGCTTCGCTTCGCTCGCAATGACGGTGTATCTCTAAGGGGCTGTCATGAGTGAGATACGCGTCAAGATATGCGGGCTGTTCCGTGACGAGGACGTTGCGGCGGTCAACGTCGCGCTGCCGGATTACGTGGGCTTCGTGTTCGCGCCGAGCAGGCGGCAGGTCACGCCGGACGAGGCGGCGCGTCTGCGGGCACAGCTCGACGGGCGCATCGTGCCCGTGGGGGTGTTCGTCGAGGAGCGCATCGAGCGCATCGCCGAGCTGCACGCCCAAGGGCTCTTCGAGTACGCGCAGCTCCACGGGGCCTACCTGTCGGAGCAGATCGACGAGCTCAAGCGGCGTTGCGGTGCGAGTCTGGAGGTAATCCGGGCCGTGACGGTCGACGAGGGCTTTGACCCCGCACTTCTCCCCGTTGAACACACCTCGACTGCGCATGGCATCGACTGCCTGCTGTTCGACTATCGGAGGCCGGGGAGCGGCAGGCGCTTCGACTGGGGGTTGCTCAAGGGGGTGCAGCGGCCCTACTTCCTGGCGGGCGGCGTCACGCGGGAGAACCTCGACGAGGCGCTTGCGCTTGCCCCCTTTGCCGTTGACGTCAGCAGCGGGGTCGAGACCGACGGCTTGAAGGACGCACGGAAGATCATCGAGTTCGTGAGGAGAGTGAGGCAGGCATGACACGAGGACGGTTTGGTGAGTTTGGGGGGCAGTACATCCCCGAGACTTTGATGAGCGAGCTGCTGGCGCTGGAGGCGGCCTATGAGCACTACCGGCAGGATCCGGCGTTCGCAGCGGAGCTTGCCGATCTGCTCGACGGGTATGCGGGGCGGCCGTCGCTGCTGTATCACGCGGCCAAGATGACGCGCGAGCTGGGCGGCGCGAAGGTCTACCTCAAGCGGGAGGACCTCAACCACACGGGCTCGCACAAGATCAACAACGTGCTGGGGCAGGCCCTGCTTGCGAAGAGGCGCGGCAAGACGCGGGTGATCGCCGAGACGGGCGCGGGGCAGCACGGCGTGGCGGCGGCGACTGCGGCGGCGCTGCTCGACATGGAGTGCGAGGTCTTCATGGGGCGCGAGGACACCGAGCGGCAGTCCCTCAACGTCTACCGCATGGAGCTGCTCGGCGCGAAGGTCAACACCGTGACCACGGGGACGCAGACCCTCAAGGATGCGGTCAACGAGGCCATGCGCGAGTGGGTGAGCCGCATGGAGGACACCCATTACCTGCTGGGCTCGGTGATGGGGCCACACCCCTTTCCTCTCATGGTGCGCGACTTTCAGGCGGTCATCAGCGCCGAGGCGCGCGAGCAGGTGCTTGAGCGCGAGGGGAGGCTGCCCGCTGCGGTCGTCGCCTGCGTGGGGGGCGGCAGCAACGCCATGGGCATGTTCCATCACTTTGTGGGGGACGAGGGCGTGCGGCTCATCGGCTGCGAGGCGGCGGGGCGCGGGATCGCGACCGGCCAGCACGCCGCCACCATAGCCGCCGGCGAGCTGGGGGTCTTCCACGGCATGAAGTCGTACTTCTGCCAGGACGAGCAGGGGCAGATCGCGCCGGTCTACAGCATCAGCGCCGGCCTCGACTACCCCGGCATCGGCCCCGAGCACGCCTACCTGCACAGCATCGGGCGCGCCGAGTACGTGCCGGTCACCGACGAGGAGGCAGTCTGCGCCTTCGAGTGCCTGAGCCGCACGGAGGGCATCATCTGTGCCATCGAGAGCGCTCATGCCGTGGCGCACGCGTGCAAGCTGGTGCCTACGCTGGGTCCCGAGGAGAACGTCATCATCTGCCTGAGCGGTCGTGGCGACAAGGACGTGGCCGCCATCGCGCGATATCGAGGAGTGAGTGTCCATGAGTAGAATAGCGGCAGCATTTGGGAGCGGTGCGGCGGTCGCGGGCGGCGGGGCGGGCGGCGGCGAGGTGCGGGCGACTGTGGATGCTGTGCCCGCATCCGCAGGGGACGGCGTCCTCGACGTCCCGCTGCCCGCCCCGCCCGCCCGCAGCAAAGCCTTCATCGCCTTCGTGACGGGCGGCGACCCGTCATTGGAGTACAGCGAGCGCTACATCCGCGCCCTTGTCGAAGGCGGTGCCGACCTCATCGAGATCGGTGTTCCCTTCTCCGACCCCATCGCGGAGGGCCCTGTCATCCAAGAGGCGAACCTGCGCGCGCTCGCGGCGGGCACCACGCTGGATGGCATCTTCGGGCTCGTGCGCTCGCTGCGGCAGGGGCACGGGGCGCAGGTGCAGCAGGGGCACGGGGCGCAGAACGCGCGAGGGCAGGGGCACGGGGCGCAGCAGGGGCGCGAGGCGCAGGCCCCCCTGCAGGTGCCCATCGTGCTGCTCACCTATCTCAACCCCGTGCACCACTACGGTTATCGGCGCTTCTTCGCAGCCTGCGCCGAGGCGGGGGTCGACGGCATCATCGTCCCCGACCTGCCCTATGAGGAGAAGGGCGAGCTCTCCGGCGAAGCGGCGGCGAACGGCATCGACGTCATCAGCCTCATCGCGCCGACCTCCGCCGAGCGCGTCGCCGCCATCGCCGCCGACGCGACGGGCTACCTCTATCTCGTGTCCTCTTTGGGCGTCACGGGAGTGCGCAGTGAGATAGACCCGTCATCAGGGATTGCTGCCATGGTCGGCCTCGTGCGCGAGGCGACCGACGTGCCCGTCGCCGTGGGCTTCGGCGTGCATACGCCCGAGCAGGCGCACGACATCGCCCAGGTGGCCGATGCCGACGGCGTGATAGTCGGCAGCGCCATCGTGCGCATGATAGCCGCCGATCCAGAGGGTGCCCCTGCTGCCCTTACCGCCTACGCCCGGAGCATGAAGGAGGCGCTTCCCTAAAACCTGCCCCCTGTTCCCTGACAGGTTACAGTTCACACCCCCACTGTCATCCCGAGCCTGCCCCCACTGTCATCCCGAGCCTGCCCCCACTGTCATCCCGAGCCTGCCCCCACTGTCATCCCGAGCCTGCCGAGGGATCCTTGGGTCCGAGCGCCCGGAAAACGCGGCAGCGGGGCGACCGGCGGAAGTGCGCAGGTGCTTCTTATGAAAGCCCGTATCGTGTCCAGAACTCTGCTGGGGCGAGAATCGGATATCTGTCGGCAAGAATCAGTAGATCCTTGTCGCCCGCTATCAGGGCTTCCGCCTTCGACTCAACAAGCAACGCCAAAATCGGGTCGTCTTTGCTATCGCGGACGGAGTGCGCTATCTCGTGTGGCTCGATAATGTCTGCGGCGAACAGGAAGGTGTCGGTAAGGCGGTCTATCTCGGTGGCGCTCTCCTCCCCCTAAAACTCTCTGCGCAGATATTCTCCGAGATAGGGGATTACCAGCTCCAGTTCTCCGCGCTGCTCCGAGGCAATGACCCCCGCGTCCATCAGCCGTCTGCGGTACGCCTGGACGTTGCCGCGCGTTGTTCTCATCCGCTTCTCGATATCTGTCACTCTGACCGGCCCTTTGGTCTTGGACATCGCCTGCAAGAACTGTCGGTCTCTGGCAGACAGCGGCTTCAAAACGGGGGCATAGATGTTCTCGGTCAAATCGTGTTTTGCGCTCGCCAAGGCTTGCTCTGTCTGGTCGCCTGTGATTCCCTTGGAGTTCCCAGAATACTCAAGGAGATAATACCCGATCAGTTGCAGGAGATAGGGATACCCCCGGGTCGCCTCGACTGCCCGTGCCAAGTTCTCAGGTGAGATGGACTTCCCCAGGCCGTCGAACACACTCGAATAGTAGAGGCTGACGGCGCTGAGGGAAAGCGGTCCGAGCCTGTTCTTCCTGGCACGGTTGAGAAACGTCAGAACCTCGTCATTCAGCAACGATGAGATGGCGTGGGGCAGCCCGGCCATTGCGATAACGACGTTCTTGCCTTCGCCCACCAGATGCTGGTAGGTAGTGGTCAAGATCCGCAGGGAAGGCGTGTGTGCCTGAATCTCATCGACGAGGAGCACTATTCCCTTGTCGTGTTTCTCCAGTGCGTCGCAGAGCAGGGCCATCTTGTTCAGGAAGCTGAAGCTTCTCTCTACCTCGTCGGAAAAGGTCAGACCGAAGGCAAAGCCGAGCGCTCCCGCCGAAACACCTTTGACTTGGGGATTTTTCTTGATGTAGGGCGTGCCCTTCCGCTGTATGGTGCCGACAATGTCTGCGAGCATTTCGTCTCCGGCCGTTACGCGCGCAACGAGGAAGCCTTGGCTCTCGGCGCTTTCTGCAAAGGCAAGCAGCAATGCGGTCTTGCCCATGCCCCGTCGTCCGATGAGCAGCGTTGCGCGTTCAGGATTGCCAACGGGACTCCGCAGCCCTCTGACAAAGCCGTCCACGATTTCGTCCCGCCCGACAAGATGGGACGGGCGATTACCGAACGCGGGCAAGAAAACCGCTTCCGAAGCCATGCCTCTCACTTTCTCTAAGAAGCTCTTATTTCTTCTTACATTCTCTTACATACGTCAAGGGAGCGCGTGGAAAAGCCGACAAAAGGACGGTACGATGTTACACGTCACACCCCCACTGCCATCCCGGGCCCCACTGCCATCCCTGCCCCCACTGCCATCCCGGGCCCCACTGCCATCCCGGGCCCCACTGCCATCCCGGGCCCCACTGCCATCCCGGGCCCCCACTGTCATTCCGAGCCTGCCGAGGAATCCTCGACCGCGCCAGCGGTCGACCGCAGGCCGAAGGGGCCCCCCGACCTGCCGTTGGACACTGCGTGTCCAAAGATTCCTCGGCACGCTCGGAATGACAGTGGGGGCCC
>JAISGJ010000176.1 GCA_031263105.1 Coriobacteriales bacterium | reverse complement strand
GCTCGGGATGACAGTGGGGGCTCGGGATGACAGTGGGGGCTCGGGATGACAGTGGGGGCTCGGGATGACAGTGGGGGCTCGGGATGACAGTGGGGGCTCGGGATGACAGTGGGGGTGTGTACAGCAACCTCTCGACAGGCTCGGGATGACAGTGGGTCTCTGTCTTGCAGGCAGGCAGTGGGGTAGAGTGCTATTCTTGTGAGGTAGTGTCTGAGGTAGTCACCCGTCTGAATGGTGTAACACACATGCCGCCCAGGAAGCCTCTTCTGCTCAAAGGCAAGTCCGTCGTCCCGTCGCCTCCGGCCGATGCGCTTTGGCGTGCCGAGCTGGCGGCGAGGCTCACCCGTGCCTCGCACGATGTCCGGGCGACCCTCCTGGTGGCCCCTGCGGGATTCGGGAAGACCACGCTGGTCTCCCAATGGGCGCTGCGGCAGACGCAGGGGCGCCCCTCGCGCGATCCGTGCGACCGCTCCTGTCCGCCCGTCGCCTGGCTCGGCCTCGATGCCGCAGACAACGACCCCGAGCGCTTCCTGGCCTATCTCTCGAAGGCCGTCCTGGGTAGGTCGAGTCCTGACATGGACGCACTGATAGGTGCTCTGGAGGGCGGCCTAGAACCCGAGGACGGCCGCAGCACGACCGGCCCCCGCCACATCCTCGTCTTGGACGACTGCCAGCTTTTGGAGGAGGGGAGCGGGGCGCACGGACTGCTGGCCTACCTTGTCGCCCATCAGCCGAAGGGCCTGCACCTGCTGCTGCTCAGCCGTGCATCGCTCCATCTGGGGCTCACCCGTCTGCTGATGGAGGGGCAGCTGCATCTGCTCACAAGCGAGGACCTGCGCTTCAGCCCGGACGAGGTCGTTGCCGTCTTCGGCCTGGCGCATCGGCATCTCGCCCTGCCCCGTGCCCAGCGCATCCGGGAGTTCACCGGCGGCTGGCCTGCGGCGGTGCGCCTGCTTGAGGTCTTCGACGACCCTGCGGCGCCAGCAGCCCCAGCGGCGGCGTCTGCGGTCCCGCACACAGCTGGCCAGGACCCGGCGGACGGCGACGCCTGGCTGCCCCAGAGCCTGCTGCATGCGATAGCGGACTACACCTCGGAGGAGGTCTTCCGGCAGGTCTCCGCGCAGGAGCGTGACTTCCTTCTGGCCACGGGCCTGCTGGACGTCTTCTGCGCCGACCTGGCACAGGAGCTCACGGGCCTCGATCGGACGGACGTGGCCCGCATCCTCGACCGGCTCGTCGATGCCCAGGTCTTCCTGGAGACCATACCCAAGGCGCACGGCGACCCGTGGTACAGCTACCGGCAGCCCTTCTCCCTCGCCCTGCGGCACAGCGCACAGCGTTCGGCGCAGGTGCAACAGCGGCCGCTCCTGGAGAAGGCCTCGCTTTGGTACGAGTGCAACGGCAACCACAACCTTGCGGTGCGCTGCGCCCAACGGATCCGCGACTTCGCACGCATCGCACACATCATGTGCGCGCACTGGCGGGAGATGTTCGCGGAGGACCATCTCTTCATGTTCTACTCTTGGGCCAGCATGCTGCCAGACGAGATGCTTGTGGGCAACCCGCAGGTCGCCAGCCTGGTGTCGCTGGCGGCCAGGATCTGCGAGGACACGGCCCTGAGCGCGCTCTGCGCCGACGTGGCACGGAGGCACTACGTCGATCCCGGCCAGCCCTTCTATGCCGAGGCCCTGACCCTGCGCGCCCAGCTGGGGACCCTCGTGCGAGACCCCGGGCAGGCGCAGGAGGACGCCCGGACGGCCCTCGCCCTCCTGCCTTTGGACGACTACTACCTGCGGGCTGCGGCGACCCAGGCCCTGCTCCTTGCGCCCGTCGTGCCCGACTGGCTCCAGTACCGCGACGCCATGCTGGAGTTCCTGCCCGAGGTCATGGCACATGGCAAGCGTGGCTATGTCGCCAACCACTACGCCTTCCTGGCCGCCGCCGAGGGCTACCTCGGCAACTTCCGGAGCTCCCAGGCCTATGGGGAGAAGGCCATGGCCGTCGAGCGGAGCCTCAACCCTTTGCGTCCCACCTTCATGAACCTGTACATCGCACGGGTCAACGCGGCCTATCACCGCAGCGCCCTGGGCGAGGCCGAGCTGCACCGCAAGCTCTACCAGGACGTCTCACGGGAGGGTTTCGCCGCCCGCGAACTCTCTTCCGCCATCGCCTTCGACGCGCTCTTCCATTACCTGCGCGGCGACCGCGAGCAGGCCTGCGAGCTGGCCGCCCAGGCGGTCTCCCTCACGCCCTACGGCCTTTTGACGAAGCCTTTGCCGACAGGCTTCCTCCGCTGCCTGCAGGAGGGCGGCACCCTGGACGTCGCAGCGTTCCTCGCAGACACGGCCGCCGAGTACGGCGAGAGCCTCTTCTGGCGGCGCCTGGCCCTCTCGTGGGGCGTCCTCCAGGGTGACGACGGGTGCCTGTCGGGGCTTCGCGCCCTTGTCGCCGAGGTCGAGCCGGCCCGCCGCATCGATGCCGTCCATGCGCGCCTGCTCCTGTGCATCGCCGAGGAGCAGGCCGGTAACTCCGCAGCTGCCGAGGACGCCCTGCTCGAGGCCTTGTCCTTGGCCCAGCCCGAGCAGATGACCCAGCTGTTCGTCAACGAGCACTGCGCCCTCCTGCCCGTCCTCGACCGCCTGATGCGGGAGTCGATGCGGGAATGCCCGCCCGGGCTCCGGGACTTCTGCCAACTGCTGTTCAGCCAGCTCTCGCGCATCGCCCAGGGCGACATGGGCATGGCCCAGGGCGAGGCCCCTTCCACCCTCACCACGCGCGAGAGCGACATCGCCTATCTGCTCATCTCGGGCTACCGTTCGGCCGACATCGCCGAGCGCTTGGGGATATCGCGCCAGACGGTGCGCAAGCACATCGCCAACCTCTACGCCAAGCTCTCCGTGCACTCCCGCGCACAGCTCATCCTCTACTTCCAGTCCGGCTTCCCGTCCACCGCATCCGCGCCCTCCTTCTCGCCCCCGTCGTCCTCTCCTGCACAGTCCTCTACATCAAATCATTCATAAAATACATAAGCCACTACCCCGCTATGGTAATTGCCTACTCCTATCCCGTCGCCTACCGTTGTCCACGAAGCAACAAGGAACAAGGTGAGAGAATGGAGGAGCTATGGCGAGAAGCAAGGGCGACGGCCGGGACGGCCGGGCCGGCAATGGCAGCGAAGGGGGCGGCAGGGCGCCGACGGGCCTGACGCGGCGCGGGTTCCTCAAGGCCACCGCGCTCGTCGCAGGGACGGCGGCCTTGGGAGGCGGCCTCGGGGGCTGCGGCTCCCTCGGCCCCGCCGACGGCACGCCCAGCGGTGAGGAGAAAGTCGTCATCTCCGGCTGCCAGTATGCAGGGTGCTATTCGTGCCAGGGGCTCGTCAAGGTGCGCGACAACAAGGTCGTCTCCATCAACACCTGGCCCGAGGATCCGCGTCACCACAAGCCCTGCCTGCGAGGCCGCGCCCACCTGCAGCGCATCTACAGCCCCGACCGCATCAAGTACCCCATGCGGCGAGCGGGCGAGCGCGGCGCAGGCCAGTGGGAGCAGATCGGCTGGGACGAGGCCATGGCCGAGATCGGCGAGAAGTGGGGCGGCTACATCAAGGACTTCGGACCGCAGTCGATAGTCTTCGAGGGCAGCGGCGCGAAGAGCGGCGGCTACCTCAACAGCTACCTGCTCACCCGGCTGCGCAACATCGTCGGCTTCACCGAGAGCGCCTCCTGCGACGACATGGCCATGGCAAAGGGCCTCAACAAGGTCTTCGGCCCGGCACTGAACACCTGGGGCTTCCCGCCCTTCGACTGGGTGCAGTTGGAGAATTCCGTGGCCATGATAACCTGGTCGGGCAACCTCACGGTGGCGAACACCCAGAACTGGCGGGGCGTCGCCGAGAACCGCGAGAGGCACGGCATGAAGTTCGTCGTCGTTGACCCCAACTACACGGGCACCGCCCAGAAGGCCGACCTCTGGGTGCGGCCCCGTCCGGGCACCGACACCGTCCTGCAGTTCGCCCTGACCTCGCACATCGTCGCGACCGACCGCCACGACAAGGACTTCCTGCGCGACTTCACGGTGGCGCCGGTGCTCGTCAACCAGAAGACCAAGATGTTCCTGCGCATGAGCGACCTGGGCGTGGCGCCCACCGAAGGGCCCATCGACCCCATGACCGGGCAGCCCACCGTCATCGACCCGCCGGTTGTCTGGGACAACGCGGCCTCCGCCCCCGGCGCCTTGGGCGCGGTGGCCGACCCGCCCCTCAGCGGCAGTCGCACCGTCAACGGCATCCAGACCCGGACGGCCTGGGACATGCTGCTCGAGGTCGTCGACGAGTACCCGCCCGAGAAGGCCGCCGAGGTCTGCGACGTCCCCGTCGAGACGATACACGAGCTGGCGGACGTCATCTGCTCCGGCCCCGTCTTCCATCACACGGGCTACGGCTCGCAGTCCTACAACAACGGCGTGCAGAACGGCCATGCCCTGGCCCTTCTCGGGGCCGTCACCGGCAACACGGGCAAGCCGGGGGCGGGCACGGGCTCGGGCTGGCACGGCCCCACCTACAACCTGGCCTACACCTACCCCACCGGCTTCAACTCCATGGCCATCGCCAAGCTCGCCCTGTGCTTCGACGTGCTGGAGACCGGCGAGTTCAAGGGCGAGCCCTTCCCCGTCAAGTCGCTGTTCATGTCCGGCTCCTCCATCGTCGGCGGCTTCCTGGACACCAACCGCGTGGTGCGCAACCTGGAGAAGGTCGAGTTCATCGTCGCGGCCGACCTCACCTTCAACGACTCCGCGAAGTACGCCGACCTCCTGCTGCCCGTGACCCACAACTACGAGCAGGAGGACATCTTCGGCTCCGACCTCTACGTCCTGTACATGGAGCGGGCGGTCGAGCCGGCCTTCGAATGCAGGACCGACGGCCAGATAGCCATCGAGCTGGCGAAGGCGCTGGGGGCGGGGGAGTACTTCGAGATGTCCGACGACGAGTTCCTCCACGAGGCGCTCGACTCCGAGTCCATGAGGGCCGTCGGCCTGACCGTCGAGAACCTCAAACGCGACCGCTGCATCCGCTTTTTGCCCGAGGGCTACGTGGCCGAGCGCCAGTGGCCGACGGGCACGGGCCGCATGGAGATATACGTCGATGCGCCCTTCCCGCGCCTCGACTACGGGCAGGAGATCGATTTCGACGCCGAGCACATGCCCCGCTGGTTCCCGCCCACAGAGGCATGGCACGAGCACGAGGTGATGAAGGAGTACCCGCTGGTCTTCATGTCCGAGCGCGCGCGCAACCGCTACCACACGCAGGACCACGAGGCGACCTGGCTGCGCGAGATCGAGCCCGAGCCCATCATACGCATGAACCCCGCCGACGCCGAGGCGCGGGGGATAGAGGAAGGCGACTACGTGGAGGTCTTCAACGCGCGCGGCCATGCGGTGGCGCTCGCCCGCCTCTCCGAGGAGATGCGCCCAGGCGTCGTCAAGTACCCCAAGGGCTGGCAGATCTACCAGTTCAAGTCCGGCTGCTGGGGCGCGCTGCACAACTCGGCCTTCGACCCCGTGGGAGTGAACGACTCGTACTTCGATGCCGTATGCGATATCCGTCCGTGGAACGAGGAGGCGTGACGATGCCTGAGAAGCAATGGGGAATGGCCATAGACCTGAGCCGCTGCGTCGGCTGCCATACCTGCGCGGTGGCCTGCAAGGTGGAGAACAACCTGCCGGACGGCACCTGGTGGAACCGCACCACGACCGAGGGCGGCCCGGCGCAGGACGCCCCGAGCGGCGTGTATCCCAAGGTCAAGCGCGAGTACGTCACCATCGCCTGCCAGCACTGCGCGAACCCCGCCTGCACGCGCGTCTGCCCCGTGGGGGCGACCTACAAGCGCGAGGAGGACGGCGTGGTCTTCCAGGACTACGGCAAGTGCATCGGCTGCCGCATGTGCATCGCGGCCTGCCCCTACACGGGGGTGAGGAGCTTCAACTGGGAGGAGCCCAAGTACGCCATGGACTACTCCGTCGGCGACATCGACGCCCCCGCGCACCAGAAGCATGTCGTGGAGAAGTGCACGCTCTGCGCACATCGCCTGGCCCGTGGGGAGGAGCCGGCCTGCGCCAACGCCTGCCCCGCCGACGCGCGCCATTTCGGCGACCTCAACGACGCCGAGTCCGAGGTGTCCCGCCTCGTCCTCGAGCGCGAGCATCGCCGCCTCCTGCCGGAAAAGGGCACGGAGCCGTCCATCTACTATCTCGTGTAGGCATGTGAGGAGGAAGAAATGACTGGGAATACCGAGAATACCGAGAATACCGGGCATGCCGGGAAGGTCGGGCAGGGCGAGAAGGTCGAGGGGGCCACGGGGGCCACGGAGGCCGGCATGTCCGCTGCGGCGTCCGCCGCACCTGCCGCCCCGCGCTCCAAGGCGCAGCTCGTCGCCATCGTGGCGGCGGCCGTGCTCGCGCTCGTCGGCATAGGGCTGTGGATGTTCCAGCTGGGCGGCGGCATGGTCAACACCAACATGCGCAACCTCGATGCATGGGGCATCTACCTCGTCATGTTCATGCTCTTCGTGGGGCTTTCCGCCGGGGGGCTCATCATCTCCTCGGTCCCCAGGGCCTTCGGCATCGCGGGCTTCGGGGGCATATCGAAGGTCGCCATCTGGGTCTCCGTCTGCTGCACGGTTCTGGCCGTGGGCTTCGTCGTGGTGGACCTCGGCGGGCCTGCCCGGCTCTGGCACCTGTTCGCCTACGCGAACATGAGCTCGCCGCTCATGTGGGACATCATCGTGCTCTCCCTCTACCTCGTCGTCTCCCTCATATACCTGTGGGCGACGCTGAGGGCGGAGTCCGGCAAGGGCTCGGAGACGGGCCTGCGCGTCCTTTCCGTCGTCGCGCTCGTCTGCGCGGTCATGGTCCATACCGTCACCGCGTGGATATTCGGGCTGCAGAACGCCCACGAGTTCTGGTACACCGCGCTGCTCGGCCCCTGGTTCGTGTCCTCGGCCCTCCTCAGCGGCCTTGCGCTCGTGCTGCTCGTCGTCGTCGTGCTGCGGAAGAGCGGCTACCTTGCGCTCGAGGAGTCGTCGCTTGTGAAGATGCTCAAGCTGCTCGGCGTGTTCACGGCCATCGACCTGTACTTCTTCGCCTGCGACCTCCTCACCACGGGGTTCCCGGCGGCAGGGGGCGGCGAGGTGGTGGCGATGCTCGTGAGCGGGCCCTTGGCGGCCTTCTTCTGGTGCGAGGTCGTCGCCGGCATCCTCACTATGCTCATCGCGTTCAGCCCCTCGCTCAGGCGGCCGGGCCTTGTCGTGCTCGCTGCAGCGCTCTCCGTCCTCGCCATCTTCTGCAAGCGCGTGCAGCTGCTCGTCGGCGGCTTCCAGATCGAGAACATCACGAACGCGGGCGTCACGACGGGTCCTCCGCTGAGCGATGCAGGGGCGGGCCTGGCCGCGCTCGGGGGCCAGTTGGTCTACGTCCCCTCGCCCTTGGAGCTCGGGGTCGTCGTGGGAGTGCTCGCCCTCGGTGCCTTCCTGCTGCTGCTCGGCCTCCGCGTCCTGCCGCTTTCGCCGAAGGCCTGAGCGCGTGCGGGCGTCCCTCATAACGGCTGTGGCAGATGCGTTCCCGGACACGAAGGGCTGAGTGCGTGCGCCCCTCTCTGACAAAGAGGCTCGTGGCGACGTCGGCGCTCTTCGCCCTCGTCGGGGCGCTGGTGTACTCCGGCGTCGCCCTCAGCGCGTCGCCGGAGGTCGGCCTGCCGCAGCGCATCGCCGCCACGACGCCCTGTCCCGTCGCGGGCTGTGTGCAGCCCGACGGCGCCTGCCATGCCGCCGCGCCCGCGCCTGAGCCCGACGGCAGCCTCACGATGCAGTGCCCGCAGGTCGCAGGCTGCACCGACGTGGCCTGCCACGCCTGGGAGCGCATCGAGGCGGGCGCCCTGCGCGGCAAGCCGAGCGACGCCAGCATGAACCTCTGGATACTCGCGCCAGTCGTCCTCGTCGTCGGCCTGGTCGCGCTGGTCAGGAAGCTGTAAGGAAGGAGGGCGCTCGTGTCGTCACGCGCCAAGGCCGTCATCGACCTCGCGGCGACGCTGCTCTACCTCGTCGCCGCGAACCCCTCCCTCAGCGGCCTCGCCGTCCACGAGTGGCTGTCGCTCGGCGTCGTCGTGGCCTTCGTCGTCCACTGCGCCGTCAACGCCGATGCCGTCGTCGGCGCGCTTCGGAGGCGTGCCGCCTCCTCCGTGCTCGGCCTCGTGCTCGATGTCGCCCTGCTCCTGTGCTTCATGGCGGTCACGGTGTCCGGCCTCTTCGTGTCGCGCCACGTGCTCCCGTCCCTCGGCCTCGTGGCGCAGGGCTACTTCGTCTGGGAGCCCCTCCACGCCGTCTCCGCCAAGCTGCTCCTCGCCCTCCTCGTCCTGCACGTGGCCCTGCACGCACGGCAGCTGCTGTCGTTGCTCCCGCGCAGGCGTGCGGGACGTGCGGGCGACGGCGGGGGCTTCAAGGAGGTCGGCGACGGTGATGCCGGGGATGGGGACGTCAGCGACGCCGGAGGCGAGGGGCGGTAGATCTCTTTCGCAACGGAGCGCTGCCGACCGCCCCTCTTCACAACCCCACTGACATTCCGAGGCTCGCCGAGGAATCTTCGACCGCGTCAGCGGTCGACCGCAGTGGAAGGCCCTTCGGCCTGCGGTCGGCTGCTTCGCAGCCGAGGATTCCTCGGCGAGCCTCGGAATGACGGTGGGGTGTAACTGTTCGCCCGATACGCACGTCGCGTGAAAAAGGGCCCCTTGCATTCACCTGAGGCAAGCCCCATACTGGACGGGCGGCACGATTGTCCTCGGACGGAGACAACGGGAAGGGGCAGGGCGCATGGACACGAAGGAGTGCGCGGGCGCGAAGGGGCGCACGGGGCGGGGGCGGGGCAGGCCCCCAGCTTGCATCGGGAGGGCGGCGCTGGCCTGCCTCCTCGCAGCCTCGCTCGCCCTCGCGGGCGCGGGGACGGCCCTCGCGGCCCCCCCGGTGCCCCACTGGTCGGCGCCCGCCGCCGCGAAGGCCGTCGACCCCGACCTCCTCAAGACCTTCGGCGTGCGCGACGGCAGCGCGGGCCCGGACTTCCTGGGCATCTCCAACACGAACTTCGACTTCACGTTGGGGAGCATCGACTCGCCCCAGCAGTACACGGCCACGACGGCCGGCCAGCTGGCCGGCTACGTGGGCGCGGGGCTCGCGATCTGGGCCACGCCGGCCAACGAGGAGACGAACGCCTACTACCAGAACCTGTACTACAGCATAGCGCTCGCCCCGATCCCGACCCCTGTGCACGCCACCACCTGGATGTCGAACCCCTTCGCGTCCTGGGGCGACTCCAACGGGACCGCGAGCCACAAGGGCAACGTCGCCACGGGAGCCCCCACCGTCGCGGGCCTGGAGTACGACCCCGACATCCTCTTCGGGGCGAACCACTATACCAACTGGCAGAACGAGCTGCCGGACGGCTCGAACTCGCAGACCGAGACCTACAGCTACCTGTCGGGCGGCGACGAGCCGGGCTACGAGCCCGTCTTCACGAGCAACGACGCCACCAACATCTGGGCCCAGGTGTACACGATGGGCCGCCTGGCCGAGGTCGCCGAGGGCGTCAAGGCCGACGACGAGGACAAGGAGACCCGCTACGGCAACGACGCCATAGCCGCGGCCGTGGACTACGAGAAGGCCATCAGGGGCAACCTGCTCTACATAGCCTCCCAGATCGACTTCGGGATCGCCCAGAAGAAGACCGTCGCCTACCTCTACTCCATCGACCAGGCCGGCGTGGGCTACTTCTTCACGCCCACCGCCCAGAACATGCTCACAGGCAACGACACGGGCGCGCCCCCCGCCTCCGCCGCCTGCTACGCCGCCAACAACGGCACCATCGGCTACGGCTACCGCGCGACCCTGCCCCTCGTCACCGACACCTTCGACTCCGGCGCCACCTTCTTGGGCGGCATCTCCATGCAGGTGGAGGACATCGTCAAGTCCAACCCCGCCTGCATAGTGTCCGCCAGCAGCCCGGGCGCGCTCGCCAACGTGGACGCCGTCATCTACAACGCCACCGTGCTCACCGACCTCTCGGGCACCACCGGCGGCAGGAACACCTCCGGCGTGGGCATCAACTCGAGCTACCAGGTCCCCGGCTTCGTGTCCAACTGGCTCACCGCCCACGGCCTCCCCGCCACCAGCGCCGTCATAGCGGGCGACGACTTCGCCACGAGCTCCAACCAGGGCTTCGGCCTCGTCGACACGACGGCGGACGGCATGTCGCCCCTGCTGTACTGCCAGCGCAACTACACCGCCGACAAGAACGCCAAGGCGGCCTGGGCCTTCGCGCGGGTCTACCCCGCGCTCTACCGGGACAACCCCGACGCCACCTACGCCTACTGGGTGGACAGGGTCTACCACGTGAACCTCGCCGACGTGCCGGCGGTCGCGCAGTACATGCTCAACAAGAGCGGCGGCGTCACCTACAGCCAGACCACCGCCGCCTTCCTCGAGGCGTGCTTCGCGGCGGGCCGCCAGTGGTGGGAGGCCACCGGCTCCGCCGACCCCTACTGGTCGCAGTTCGCCCACTATAGCGGCTCCTCTCGCGCGTCCTACTACTCGGACGACCCCGAGAGCGAGGAGGAGGTGGACGCCGTCGGCATCCTCGCCCCCTCGGTCTTCTGGTGGGTGGACACCAGCCCCCCGCAGCCCCCACCGCCGCCCTCGTCGAACAGCGTCTCGGTCACGCGCGTCGAGCAGGAGATGGACAAGTGGTGCTGGGCCGCCTCCGCCGAGATGGTGGGCAAGCGTCTGTACCCGCAGACCTACAGGACGCAGTGGGACGTGGTGTTCGACAGGGCCGGCGTCACTGCCTGGCACGACCAGCTCCTCAACCGCGCCTACGGCTACGTCTACGACTTCCTGCTCGGCGTCGGCATAGACGCAGAATGGGCGCTGGACGAGGGGGGCACCCTCACGGACATCGCCACGGGCATCGAGCACGTCGCCCATGGCACGGTGAGCGCAGGCTCGGGGGCCGTTCTGTCCCTGTCCTCGCACTGTGCCGAGATAGACTCGGGCCAGCCCGTGGTCGCCTTCGTGGAATGGGCGGGCGGCGGCGCGCACGCCGTGGTGGTGAAGGGGTACAGCGACGCGAACACGGCAAGCCCCCGCGTGACCTTCGTTGACCCTTGGTACGACTGCGGCACCGCATTGTTTCCGTACTACAGCCTCACCGGAGGCGGATGGAACATCCAAAGCGGCAACGGCGCCGTCTACACACACAGCGTCTGGATAGCGGGTTAGGGGGTTCCTGCATGAGACATAAGCGAGGCATCCCGTGTCTGCTGGCGGCCCTGCTGGCGGCCCTGCTGCTCCAGGGCCCGAGCGCCTCGTATGGCATGGAATACGATGCCGGACTGCCGACGGACTTGAACCAGGAGGAGATAACCGAGCAGAGCGTCTATGAGGTGAACCTTTGGGGAAGCGAGATCGAGAGGCCCGCGACTGCTGCCGACATCGATCTCGCCAAGTCGTTCAAGTTCTATAACACGACGGACATCTTCAGCCTTCAAGAGAGCGGTTTTGAGGAAGTTCAGCAGGCACTGGAGGCAGGCGGGTACATCCTCGAGGTGCCGGTTTATATCGGCAATGACACTGTGTGCGTCAATGTCAGCAAGGGCGAGCCGCTCGACTATTCAAAAATCGGCGAAGAGCTGCTCGCCAACACGGAGTGGCTGTCCCTTCAGGAAAGCCGCGTCGGGCAGTGGTATGCGGAAGGCTCGTACCTTTTCGAGGACAGGCACCTTGACTACTACGCCGTAGCCGCCGAGCGCACCGGCATCTACGACCGCATCCCCCTTTTGGTGGGCGGCCTGCCCTACTTCCACTCCCCGGTCGCCATCTACCCCGACGACGAGGGCAACCTCGGCACCATGACCGTCATCCACCCCGCCACCGCCCCCTGGGAGGCCCTCGGCATCGAGAGGCCAAGCGAGGACGCCGAGTTCGTCTTCGACTATGGGTACGTCAAGGAGAAGGTCGATTCCCTGCCCCCGGAGAAGACCGCCGACGAGCCGGCGGCCACGACACCCGGGGGCCAGACAGGCCAAGAGCCCGCGACCACAGGCGCGGAAAGCCCCTCCTCCTCTCCGCCCGGCGGGCCGTCGTCCCCCTCGGGCACGGACGCGGCGGTCGGCCCCGCCTCAGCCGACACGCCGGGCGCCTCCGCCCCTCCGCCCCCCGGCGGCGCGGCGCAGGATCCCGCCCCGCCCCCGCAAGACGCGCCCGCCCCGCCCCCCGCCCTCCTCCCCGCCGCCATCGCCCTCGCAGCCGTCGCGGCCCTCGCTGCGGCCCTCGCCCTGTGCGCGAGGCGCCGCAAGGCGAAGGCCCCCTCCTCCGCCCAGGGGGACGGGCGGCCGGGTGCGAACTGACAAAGGGGCTGCACGACCGTCAACGCCCCGCCCGCCCCTCCTTGTCGCCCCACTCGCACATCGGCGATCATGCCGCTCCCGTCCACGCAAGGGCGGATTGACGAGATGCAGGCTTTCCGTGAACTACGGCCCAAGGCAACCTATGGGCACTACCTGTATGCCGTCGCGTCGCATATAGGCATATCTGCCTGCGTACAGGATGGCCATAAAAGCGAGGTCGCCGACGGATTCGGCATTGATGCGCTCTTTGACAGAGGCGAGGTTTGCCGCCGCATTCTCCAAGAACGTGTCCCCCAGCTTGACCTCAATCGCCGCCCATCTGCCGTCGGGGAGCACGACTATGTTATCGATCTCATGCCCCGAACTGTCTTTATAGTGATACAGCTGCCCTCCTATGGGTTGGGCGTAGACATTTAAATCCCGATAACAAAGTGTCTCAAACAGCAGTCCCAGGGTTGCGTGGTCTTGCAAGAGCCTGCCGGCAGACGCGCCCAGGGCAGCAGCGGCAAGGGACGGGTCTATGAAATGTCGCTTCGGCGTTTCTCGGAGTATCGCCCTGGACCGCAATGATGCCCTCCAGACAGGCTGGTCCTCAATGACAAACAGACGCTTAAGCGCGTTGACATAATATGCTGCGGTCTTTCGAGTCAGGATGCCTGTCTGGGAGCGCACGTCTTCCACGGTTTTCGACAGATTGACGCCTTGACCCGAGACCCTTGCCAGGGAGCGCAGGAGCAGCCTGATTTTGATCTTGTCCCATGCAATGCTCTCGTCTTCTATGAACTCCACGTCCGCGTTCTCTATGGCATCGAGGTAATTGCGCGGGATACGAGCAGCCGCATCCTTGGACAGCCTCAATGACGCTGGCCATCCGCCGCGCACCAACGCCCATGCCAGGTCGCTGATAGCGGGCAATGCGGTTTCCTGTGGCGCAACAGAATCGCCATCGAACAATGCGGCAAGAGATACCGTGCCGTTGGACTCGCCGGACTCATAGAGCGACAGCGCGCGCATTGTGACTCGCGCGAATCGACCCGCCCCGCTGTGCACCGGCTTCGCGTCTTCGGGAACCACCGAGCCTGTAAAGACGAATTGTCCCGGCTCAGACCGCTCGTCGATAATCGCACGGGCATGATCCCACAGCTTGGGCACCAGTTGCCACTCATCGATCAGGCGAGGAGTCTCACCGCTCAGCGCCACGTCAGGCAGATCCATCGCCAGGGCCCTTTGCCGTGACACATAAAAGGCGCTCTTTGACGCCTCCAGCGAAGTGCGCGTTTTGCCGCACCATTTTGGCCCTTCGACAAGAACGGCGCCCATAGCCTCCAACTGCTCTGCAAGCTCCACATCGACTATGCGCCTGATATACTGGTCGTCTCCCATGCGTGAAACCCTGTCCCTCTCTGTAGCGTTACTCAATTTGATAGCCATACACTACTCGATTTATGGATATTCAGCAACTCATTTTGTGAAACCGTGCCCTCCGCGTCATTGGGAATGCGGGGGCAAGTGCCCTGAATGCGGGGGCAAGCCCTGACAGCCCTCCCTGCGCAAGGGCGCTGCCGACCGACCCTGTCCACCTGACACGCATGCGCGTCCATCCTGCCCCGCCCGATGCACCGCGCGTGCACCGGATGGGCGCATCTGCGCATCGCGTGAAAAAGAACCCCTTGCATTCACCCGAGGTAAATCCCATACTGAGTAGGTGACGCGATTATCCTCGTATGGCGACAGTGGGAAGGGGCAGGGCGCATGGACATGAAGGAGCGCACGGGCGCGAAGGGGAGCATGAAGCAGCAACGGAGCTCAACCCCCGGCCGCATCGGGAGGGCGGCGCTGGCCTGCCTCCTCGCGGCCTCGCTCGCCCTCACGGGCGCGGGCACGGCCCTCGCGGCCCCCTCGGTGCCCTACTGGTCGACGCCCACGAGCGCGAAGGCCGTCGACCCCGACTTCCTCACGACCTTCGGCGTGCGCGACGGCAGCGCGGGGCCGGACTTCCTGGGGATCAGCAACACGAACTTCGACTTCACGGCGGGGCCGGCCGACTCGCCCCAGCAGTACACGGGTACGACGGCCGGCCAGCTGGCCACCTACGTGGGCGCGGGGCTCGCGATCTGGGCCACGTCGGTCAACGAGGAGACGAACGCCTACTACCAGAACCTGTACTACAACATAGCGCTCGCCCCCGTCCCGACCCCCCTGCACGCCACCACCTGGATGTCCAACCCCTTCGCCTCCTGGGGCGACTCCAACGGGACCGCCAGCACCAAGGGCAACGCGGCCGGCGGCGCCCCCACCGTCGCGGGCCTCGAGTACGACCCCGACATCCTCTTCGGGGCGAACCACTACACCAACTGGCAGGACGAGCTGCCGGACGGCTCGAACTCGCAGACCGAGACCTACAGCTACCTGTCGGGCGGCGCCGAGCCGGGCTACGAACCCGCCTTCACGAGCAACGACGCCACGAACATCTGGGCCCAGGTCTACACGATGGGCCGGCTCGCCGAGGTCGCCGAGGGCGTCAAGGCCGTGGAGCAGGACAAGGAGACCCGCTACGGCAACGACGCCGTGGCCGCGGCCGTGGACTACGAGAAGGCCATCAGGGGCAACCTGCTCTGGGTGGCCTCCCAGATAGACCTCGGCAACGCCCGGAGGAAGACCGTCGCCTACCTCTACTCCATCGACCAGGCCGGCGTGGGCTACTTCCTCACCCCCCAGGCCTCGGGCCTGCTCGCAGGCGACGACACGGGCGCGCCCCCCGCCTCCGCCGCCTGCTACGCCGCCAACAACGGCACCATCGGCTACGGCTACCGCGCCACGCTGCCCCTCGTCACCGACACCTTCGACTCCGGCATCCCCTTCGTCGGCGGCATCTCCATGCAGGTGGAGGACATCGTCAGGTCCAACCCCGCCTGCATAGTGCCCGCCAGCAGCCCGGGCGCGCTCGCCAACGTGGACGCCGTCGTCTACAACGCCACCGTGCTCACCGACCTCTCGGGCACCACCGGCGGCAGGAACACCTCCGGCGTGGGCATCAACGCGAACTACCGGGTCCCCAGCTTCGTGCCCAACTGGCTCGCCGCCCACGGCCTGCCCGCCGCCAGCGCCGTCATAGCGGGCGACGACTTCGGCACGAGCTCCAACCAGGGCTTCGGCCTCGTCGACACGACGGCGGACGGCATGTCGCCCCTGCTGTACTGCCAGCGCAACTACACCGCCGACAAGAGCGCCAAGGCGGCCTGGGCCTTCGCGCGGGTCTACCCCGCGCTCTACGGCGGCAACCCCGACGCCACCTACTGCTACTGGGTGGACAGGGTCTACCACGTGAACCTCGCCGACGTGCCGACGGTCGCGCAGTACATGCTCAACAAGACCGGCACGGTCACCTACGGCGCCGCCACCGCCGCCTTCCTCGAGGCGTGCTTCGCGGCGGGCCGTGCGTGGTGGGACGCCACAGGCTCCGCCGACCCCTACTGGTCGCAGTTCGCGTACTACAACGGCTCCTCGCGCGCGTCCTACTACTCGGACGACCCCTGTAGCGAGGAGGAGACGGACATCGTCGGCATCCTCGCGCCCTCGCAGTTCTGGTGGGTGGACACCGGCCCGCCCGCCTCGCCCCCTAAGTACGCCTACTCCATAGGGTGCGACTTCAAGGGGGTCAGCTGGTGGAACGTCTGGGTCGCGAGAAGGGAGGACCTGGGCGGCGACCTGACCCCAAGCATCCTTTACGCCGCCGACACCTACGGGGAGCTGGGCTACGAGAGCTACTACAACCTCAAGCCGACGGACAGCTATCTGAAGGGGCAGAACCCGGCCGGGGCGGACAGGCTCGGGAGCGACGTCGTCTACCTGGACGGGCACGCCAACTACATGAGCCTGGTCTGCGGCGACTACGAGTACGCGTCCCTGTTCGGCGACGAGCCCACGGGGTCCCCGTACATGTGCGGCGTCTGGTGCGGCGGCGACGGGCAGTCCGCGGACACCCTGGTCAACTACGCCGGGCTGCTGGGCAGGGACCTCTCGGCCACGAGGCTCATCTCCTTCGTCGGCTGCAACACGGCAGGCTACCTGGAGGGCGACGACGACGGGGACGACCACTTCGGCGACAACCTCTGCGAGGCCGCGCGGGACTGCGGCGCACAGGCCGTCCTGGGCTTCACCGGCTCGATAGACGGGCTGACCCCGGCGGGGCTGCACTGGAAGCAGAAGTACAACGACGGCCTGGCGTTCGGCTACACCGTCCAAGGGGCGGTCGATTATGCGAATACTTGCGCGAAAGCCTATGCCGACGAGCACGGCGAATTAGTGCCTGTGAACTTGGTGCAGTACGCCAAGGTTCTTGGGGACACGACGGTGACGATAGCCCCCGCCTGATCGAAGGGCTGGGCACGGCACGGCCTCGCAGGAAGGAGCCGACAGGAATGGGAGACAGGAAAAGGCGGAAGGCGGGGCTCGCGGCGCTGATCGCAGGGCTGGTCGTGCTGCTCGCTGCCGCAGCGGCGGCGTTTCTCTTCTTCGCGCCCGCGCCGCCGACGAGCAAGGCGCCGCTCGAGGCGCCGCCGAAAAGCACGGCTCCGCTCAAGGTGCCGCCGAACGGGCCGGAGGGCAGGGTCTCGCCCGTCGCCGAGGACGATGCCGGGGACGGCAGCGCCGACCCGGACGCGGCCCCTCCGCAGCCGGACCCGCCTGCCGCCGAAGGGGAGGTTCGGGCAGAGGCAGGGGAGGGCCTCGCCGACCCGGACGCGCCCCCGCCGTCGCTGCTGGACCTGCCGGGCGTCCACCCGGCATCAGGGGAGTTCGCATTGGGGAGCGTCCCCGAGGGCAGGGAGCTCGACCTCTCCGAGAGCGCGGACGGGTATGCGGCGATAATCGCGGCCATCAGAAGCGCCGACCCGGATTTCGACCCCGAAGGGTACAGGGTGGAGGAACACGTCTCCCATCAGGACGAGAACGGTGTCTCCGACCACGGCGATGTATGGGTGACGCTTTACGTCGACGACATCAAGACGTCGTCGAGCTGCTACGTCACTATCGACGGCAGCGACATCCAGCGCGTGAACATCACGGGTCTCTACCACCCCACCGCCGCCGAGGTGGGGCAGGCGAGGCAGCAGAGGGCCGACTTCGAGGCCAGCCCCGCGAGCGGGGAGGCGATCGAGCGCACGAAGGCCTCGATGTGGCCGGACGGGACGGGCACGACCCAGCTGGAGTACTCGGAGTACTACGGCTATGTCTTCAAGACCGGCAGGCTGTACCTCTACATCGTCGACAACCGCGCGGTCGACGCCATGGACGGGACGATCAGCGCGAAGAGAGAGAAGATAGACTGCCTTGAGGTGCTGGGAAGGTGAAAGGGCGGAGAAAAGACATGGCACAAAAGCCCAAGGCGCCCGGTGGGCAGGGGCGGTCGGTTGCACGGGAG
Source organism: Coriobacteriales bacterium (assembly GCA_031263105.1). Lineage (GTDB taxonomy): Bacteria > Actinomycetota > Coriobacteriia > Coriobacteriales > UBA8131 > JAISGJ01. Next base: position 3,786 of record JAISGJ010000176.1, on the reverse strand, counting down.
CATCTTCTCTTGGCAGTGCTTTGCCTTGCCGTGGGCACTGCCCTGCTGCTGGCGTCGTGCAAGATGCTGGGCGGCGGCGAGGCCGGCTTTGCGGTTCTGGCTGCCGAGGGCGAGGCCCCCTTCGCAGCTTTGGCTGCCGACGAGGTGGCAAGTGTCGACATCCTGCTGCAGCCGGGAGGGAGCAAGGTCATTGAAGACGAGGGGGCAATAGCGGAGATGGTGGGCATCCTGCAAAAGGCAAGGACCTACGAGCAAGGCGAGCCGCCAGAGGGCATGGCAGGCCAGTCGGTGGCATACACCTTGCGGATGAAGGACGGGAAAGAACGCGTCGTCTTCTCGTTCGCCGGGCACCTGAGCATCGACGGCGCGAGCTACCGCTCCGACTCCCTTTCCGGCTCTGCGATGAGGCGCTTTGCCAACAACGCCCTCATGACGGGTTTTGCCGAGGTCGTCTTTGAGCCGGGCGACAGGCCCTTCGACGTCCTGCTGACGGATGGGATACAGGGGGTGCAGTTCGGCAACCGCTTTGGGGAGGTGTACGTCTTGGACGACCCCGAAGAGGCGGCCGTGTTCATCGAGCTGTTGGAAGGGATCGCGGTCAAGGAGCGCTACGCGACGGGGTCGGCGCCCGTGCGGGACATCTACAGCAACTACGAGTACACGTTCAGCGTCATCACCGAGGACGTTGACTTCCATGCCCAGGTCAAGTCCCCGACGTTTTCGCTGTATCGGCACGGCTACCTGATGGACGAGGCGACGGCCGCAGCCCTGGGCGAGGCCGCAAGGCCCCACTTGGCGCGCATCGAGAGCGCGTTCGACTCATGAGCGCGACCACAGGCTGCCATGAGGAGGTGTCTGCCCCGCTCGCGTTGCGCATGCCTCGCACGGCCTCGGCATCGGTCTTGCCGCGTCTTGGGCCCTCATCCGCTTCGAGGGCGCGGGCGTCCGCGTCTTCTCCCTCCGTTCGCACAAGGTCTTCGATGTCGCAAAGCTCTGCGAGCCTGCCGATGTCGATCAGGTCGCCCGTCTTTCCCGGCAGGCGGCGACTGCTCCGGCGGTAATCCTGCGAACGCTCGCACAGGCCGGCCTTCACCGGGTTTCGGTGGAGGTGGCGCAAGACGGCGACAAGGCAGGGATCCGCCTCGGTCGTCTCGCTCCTGAACCTGTCCTGAGACAGGCGCCCGACCCGCGCGCATTTCGTGTTAAGCCGAGCCGCATAGCGCACGGACAGGCGCTCCATGGCCCGCCCGGGCGTCCCGTCGCCCTGTCCGACGACGAGGTGCGCGTGGTTTCCCATCAGGCAATATGCGAGCACGTGGGTGCCGGAGCGATCCTTGGCGACACGCAGGTCGTCAAGAAACCGGAGACAGTCCTCGTCGTCTTCAAATATCCGTTGCCGGTTGATGCCCCTGATGAGGACATGGTAGATTCCGGTTGAGTTCAGCCTGCGGGGCGCACGCGCCATTGTGCTCACGACCTTTCGTGCCAGAGGGCAGACGCGGAGTGGACGAAAGCCTACATCGCATCGTCCTGCCCTGCGGCGGCGAGGCCTTGTCCTGCGCATTTATGTACGCTATGATGTACGCTTACAGAGAACGGAGGAGCCCGTGCCGACGGTCAGCGCCACAAGGTTCAGGAAAGACATATTCTCGCTGCTCTCAGAGACCATCAGGGACTCGAGCCCCCTGCTCGTCACCACAAGGGAAGGCAACGCCGTGGTCATGAGCGAGAGCGACTACAACGCGCTCCAGGAGACGCTCTACCTGTCCTCTGTCCCGGGGATGCGGGACAAGGTGCTGCGCGGGATGGAGACCCCCCTCGACGAGTGCACAGTGGACAACGAGTGGTGAGGGCCGTGCCGGCCTGGGACATCGCCTGGACGCGGGATGCGCTGAAGGACCGTGCACGCATAGAGGGAAGCCCCTACGCCGGAAAGGCGAGGTCGCTCGTCGCCCTCCTGAAAGAGGATCCGTACAAGACGCCGCCGAACTACGAGAGGCTGACAGGGGACTTCAGAGGTGCCCTGTCGCGACGGATCAACATACAGCACAGGCTGGTGTACCAGGTATTGGAGCAGGAGCGCACCGTGAAGGTGCTGAGCATGTGGGGCCATTACGAATGAAGGGCGCGAGGCTCGCATGCCTTGCCCTGCACCGTCACAGCAGTTCCATGCCCAATGACCTTGCGGCGCGTTGGTCGAAGGTGACGGTCCTTGAGCAGCCTTTCGCCTTGCAGGAGCAGGCTATCAGCGCATCGGCGAAGTCTGCGCCCCCTGCGCTGGCCTCAAGGGCAAGCTGGACGACCTCGGCATCCTGGATGGCGACTTCCTTGGTCTCGGTCAGCCTGTCGATAAACGTCAGAATCTCGGCTTTCGGCTTCTGATAGACGGATCTCAAGACCCAGTAGGCCTCCGCCAACGCGACAAGGCCCAGATAGCCCTGATCGGAGGCGCTCAACGAGGAGTAGAGCCTCCGGGCCTTTTCGGTCTGTCCGTCGTCGTCCGCCGTTGCCAGCCGGACAAGGACGTTCGTGTCTATGCCGATCATAGGTGCTCGCGGGAGATTCGATCGTGCCTCTCGGCCAACGCTGCCGCGATCGCCTCGTCCATCTCCTCGACCGGGACGGGCGGCCCGTCGTGCCTGAGCATTCCGAACATGTCCATGACCGAGCCCGCCTTACGGGCGACCCGGTACGAGCCGTCGCCGTTCGGGATGAAGTCCAGGCGCGTGCCGGCGGTTATGCCCATGTCGCGCCTGACGTCGACGGGGATGGTGACCTGCCCCTTGCTGGTGACCGTGGCACTTGCCATGCTGCGCCTCCGAATCCTTACCTTGTTCCTTACCCAGTGTATCAGAGCCTTCTGGTTTGTGAAAGCCCACAAACATTGACAAGCCGGTCGAGCGGGCGACCGGGAGGTTACTGCTCGCACCCCACTGTCATCCCGAGCCTGCCGAGGGATCCCCGGCCGCGCCAGCGGCCGGTCGCGGTGGAAGCCCCTTCGGCCTGCGGTCGGCTGCTTCGCGTCCCGTGGGCCTTCCGGTTCCATGGGCTCACCCGCTCAGGGGCTCATACACAGCTTCGCCCGGAAACAGCCCACTGGACTGTTTCCCAGTCCGCCGGACTGTTTCCCGGGCTCCCGGACCCGAGGATCCCTCGGCGAGCCTCGGGATGACAGTGGGGGTGTGAACTGTAGCTGTTCGCCCGACATGCACGCCGTGTCAAAAAGGGCCCCCCTTGCATTCACCTGAGGCAAGTCCCATACTGGACAGGCGGCACGATTGTCCTCGGACGGAGACAACGGGAAGGGGCAGGGCGCATGGGCACGAAGGAGCGCGCAGGCGCGAAGGGGCGCATGAAGCAGCAACGGAGCTCGACCCCCGGCCGCATCGGGAGGGCGGCGCTGGCCTGCCTCCTCGCCTCCTCGCTCGCCCTCGCGGGCGCGGGGACGGCGTCCGCGGCCCCCTCGGTGCCCCACTGGTCGACGCCCGCCGCCGCGAAGACCGTCGACCCCAAGCTGCTGAAGACCTACGGCGTGCGCGACGGCAGCGCGGGGCCGGACTTCCTGGGGATAACCAACACCAACTTCGACTTCACGGGCGGGCCCATCACCTCGCCCGACCAGTACACGGGCACGACGCCCGCCCAGCTGGCCGGCGTCGCGGGCGCCGGCCTCGCGATCTGGGCCACGTCGGTCAACCAGGACACGAACGCCTACTACCAGAACCTGTACTACGCCATAGTGAACCCCGCCTCCACGGCCCCGAAGGCCACCACCTGGATGTCGAA
>JAISGJ010000157.1 GCA_031263105.1 Coriobacteriales bacterium | reverse complement strand
CGTCCCTGACCACGGACCCGGCCGCGATGACCGACCTGCCCGCCGCCGGGCGCGAAGCCCTGGTCACCACGGTCTTCCCGCCTCTTCTCACCTCAGTCCGCGAACGCCGGGCCGATGCCGGGACCACCCTGAAGTCCCTGTGGCGCCTCGCCGGAGGTGCCCTGATCGAGACCGTCCTCATGGCCTATCCGGACAGGACCACCTTGTGCGTCTCGGCCCAGGCGGGCTGCGGGATCGGCTGCCCCTTCTGCGCCACGGGCGGCCTCGGCCTGATCCGCAACCTCTCAACAGCGGAGATCCTCGAACAGGTGCGCCTAGCCGCCGCCACCACCCGCGGCGGCGCCGTGGCAGGCGACTCGGGGGGCCCCCCCCCCCCCCCCGCCCGCCCCCCCCCCCCCCCCCCCCCCCCCCCCCCCCCCCCCCCCGACGCGCAACCTACCCTCAAGGGTACTCAGGCACTATTTTGTGCGTACTTGCAGAAGTGGCGGCGGGGACTATCCTAAGAGGGAGACACTGTTCGAACGCTCGAAAGGGGACGACCCTATGGAATCCATGCCGATGACGCACTATATGGAGCTCCTTGCGACCAACCAGCCGTGGAACCTGATCCTGTTCATGGCGATCCCGGTCATCTTCGCGGAGGCCTTGGCCATCACGGAGTTCTTCATCCTGCTCACACGCAAGCTCGACGGCACGCTCCGGCTGCTCAACCGCATAGCTGGCCTCGTCGCCGGACCCTATTTCCTGGTGGTCTTCGTCTACCTCTTCGTCACGGCGGTGATCCCCCTGACGGGCGGCGCGGGGTGGCGCGGCCCCTTCGACGTGGTCGCCGTGGGCTTCTACCTCCTCGGCGTCGTGCCCTACGTCGGACTGACCCTGCTTGAGCTCAACGTCATCGGCAGGAAGCTCTCGCCCGAGGGGCGCCTGCGGCTCCATGCCGTCCTCGTCTCCGTCTTCCTCGTCGTCGCCCACGTCGCGATGATCTTCGGGATGCTCGACCCCGAGTTGCTCGCCGCAGGAGGCGGCGCCATGGACGGCGGCGGCATCGTCCCGCCAGACGCCGGGGGCGGAGGCGCAGCGCCCATGGACACGATGAAGGGCATGTAGCCGACGGGAGTCGCAGCGGCGGGAGTCGCCCTTTTCTGCCCTGTCACGGCGGCGGGCGTACAGTTACTCACACTCCACTGTCATTCCGAGCGGAGGCGCTGCCGGAGGCAGCGCCGCAACCGAGGAATCCTTAAGCTCGTCAGCACCCAGACGGGCCAGTTGGACACTGCGTGTCCAAAGATTCCTCGGCTGCGCTCGGAATGACAGTGAGGGTGTGCTGTCACCCCGAGCCTGCCGAGGGATCCTCGACCGCGCCAGCGGTCGACCGCAGGCCGAAGGGCCCTGCGACCTGCCGTTGGTCCCTGCGTGGCCAAGGATTCTCACGCGGAGTTTATCCTGAGCGCAGCGTGAGGACCTTCCTTGCGGGCGCTCCGCTCGGAATGACAGTGGGTTTCTCGGGACGCTCTCGCAGATTGGTACGCGGAATCCACCTTGCGGGCGCTTCGCTCAGAATGACAGTGGGTTTCCGACCGTCAGCAGAAGACACGGATGCTCAAGGCCTCTTGCAGGCGCTCCGCTCAGAATGACAGTGGGGTTCCACGCTGACAGCAAAAAAGGGACGGGGCCGATATCGCGGCCCCGTCCCTCTGGCAGTTCTCTCTGGCGCTTCCCTCTGCCCAAGACGGGCCGGGAGCCGGCGGCTCAGCCCTTGTCGGAGCCCAGGGTCACGGAGACGGACTGGGAGGAGCCGTCGCGCTGCACCTGGAGGGTCACCGTGTCTCCGACAAGGTGGCCGCGCACGTTGATGACCAGTTCGGCGGCAGACGAGATCGACACGCCGTCCATGGCGGTGACGATGTCGCCTTCCTTGAGGCCGGCCTCGTCCGCAGGCGAGTCCGGGACGACCCGGTCGATGTAGGCGCCGCTGTCGACCGAGGAGTTGAAGCGGGACGCGTTGCCGGCGTCGATGGTCTGCAGCTGGATGCCGAGATAGGCGTGCTCGACCTCCTTGCCGTCCATTATCTGCCGGGCAACGTTCATCGCGTAGTTGCTCGGGATGGCGAAGCCCACGCCCGAGGAGGTCCCCGAGTTCGAGCTTATGAGCGTGTTGATGCCGATGAGCTTGCCCTCGGCGTCCACCAGCGCACCGCCCGAGTTGCCGGGGTTGATGGCGGCGTCCGTCTGGATCATGTTCGCATAGAAGTTGACGCCGGTGGTCGACGACATGGTCGTCGAGCGGAAGAGCGCCGAGACTATCCCCGTGGAGACCGACTTCTCAAGGCCGAAGGGGCTCCCGAGCGCCATGACCCACTCGCCGATGGCGACCTTGCTCGAGTCGCCGATCTCGATGGGCGTGAGCCCCGTGGCATCGACCTTGAGGACGGCGAGGTCGGAGCTTGCGTCCTGGCCCACCACGGTGGCCTTGTACTGGTGGTCCTGGTCGAAGCGGACGAGGTACTCGCTGCCGCCCTCGACGACGTGGTAGTTGGTGAGGATATAGCCGTCGTCGCTGATGACGACACCGGAGCCCAGGCCGTACTCCTCTAGGGCGCCGCTGCTGTCCCCCGTCCCGCCGCTGCCGTAGTCGCCGAAGTAGCCTCCCCCGAACGACGCATAGACGTCGATGTTGACGACGGAGGGGAGGACCTTCGCCGCGACGACCTCGGCGAGGGAGGCGTCCTCCTGGGCCGGGGCGATCGTGAGGGACGTGGTGCCGGTGTCGGTGCCCTGCGTCGGGGCGGGCGCAGGCGCTTGGCCGACGTTGGGAACGAGGAGGGCGAAGAAGAGCGCGGCGCTCAGCCCCGCTCCCACCAGCACCCCGACGAGTCCCATGACGAGGGGCAGCACCTTGGAGGGGCCCTTCGCCTGACGCGAGGACGCGGAGGCCGTGCCCTGCTGTGGACGCGCGGCCGCATAGGGGTCGGCGTGACGGCCCTGGTACTGCTGCTGCGCCTGGGGCGGCTGGAAGTAGCCGCCCTGCTGCTGGGCCTGCGGCGGCGTGTAGGGCTGCGCCTGCGGCTGCAACGACGCCTGTGGCTGGGCCTGGGACGACACCTGTGGCTGCGGCTGGGCCTGTTGCGTGGGATACGGCTGCGACGACACGGAGGGCTGCGGCTGCTGCGACCGTGCATACGGCTGCGGCTGCGACGCCTGCTCCTGCGCCGGCTGCTGCTCCTGCGCCGACTGCGCGAAGAAGGACGGCTGCGGCTGCGACGCCTGCACCGGCTGCGGCCATGAATCCTGCGCGGGTTGCGGCTCAGGCGCGGGCTGCGGCTGCACGGAGAAGGGCGGCTGCTGCACGGCCTCCTGCACCTGCGGCTGCGGCTCCTGCGGCTGCACGGCCTCCTGCGGCTGCGGCTCCTGCGGCTGCCCGGGCACCACCTCCAGCACGGGCAGCACCTCAAGCACGGGCTCCGGTGATCCCTGTGCCTGGGACTCCTGGGCCCCCTGCGTCTGCACCGTCTCCTGCGGCAGGGGCTGCCCGGAGCTGTCAAGGAACGACGTCGAAGGGGAACCGGAGTCCTCCCTGTTGGTATCAGTCATGATCTCACCTCATTGTGTGTCGTTGCGCCAATACGAATAGGGAAACGATACCATCCGCTCCTTAAAAAAACCTTAAAGGCGGCCCCTGTCAACGGAACCGCCCTCGTTCCGTTGCCAAACCGCCGCTTTCCTCCTCGCCGGTGCCGTGCTCAGCGGACTGCGAAGTTCTGCGTGAGGTAGGAGATGATGTCGTCGCTCTCGTACAGGGGCTTGCCGTCCACGAAGAGGCAGGGGACCTGGTTCTTCTTCCCCACTTCGAGCAGTACCTTGAGGTTCTCAGGCTCCGTCGTGCTCTTGAGGTCGAGCACGATGCCGCTCTTCTCCATAAAGCGGAGCACCTTGAGGGAAAAGGGACAGGTCGGCGAGTAGTACAGGGAAAGTGTCGGCATGGGAAACCCCCTTATGTCTGATGTGTGCAGAGGCGGCGACCCTGCGACACCAAGGCCGTCCCTGCCCATTGTACGCCAAAGGGGCACGGGTGTGGGGCAGCGGGCTTACTGCGCTTCCGGCGCCTCGGCCGCCCTGGGCCCGTCAGGCCCCTCGGGAAGAGGAGGCGCGCCCTTCGGCTGGCTCACCAGGACCGGCCTCGGCATGACGAGCGCAAGGAGGAGGCACAGCGCCACGACGGCGGCAAAGACGGCAAAGACCACATGGACCGCATCGGTGAGCACCACGACGACCTGGTCCCAGGTCACCCCCAGCTGATAGGAGCCCAGGTCATAGAGGTTGCCGAGGTCGTAGGTGACGATGCCTCCCGCCTCGAAGCCTCGGACTATGCCCAGGTTGAAGAGCGCGCCGAAGACGCTGATGCCGACGGTCTGGCCGAGGTTGCGCACCAGCGAGTTCACCGCGACCGCCGAGCCGCGCTTCTCGAAGCCCACCGAGTCCTGGATTATCATCATCTGGGTCGACATGGAGACGCTGAAGCCTATCCCCAGGAAGAACACGAGCGCGACAAGCAGAGGGACGGGGCTGGAGCTCGTAAGGAACAGGAGCGGCACGATGCCCACCAGCGCGAGGGCCGTGCCGACGCCGAGCACGGGCTTTCCGCCGAACCGCACGATGAAGCGCCCGACGGGGATCGACGCCAACATCCAGGAGAGCGACATGGGCAGCAGCACAAGCCCCGCGAGAAGAGGGGTGAGGCCCTTGATGTTCTGCAGATAGATGGGAGCATAGACGTCTATCCCGATGAGCGCGGCCATGAAGAACAGCGAGATGACGTTCACGAACACGCTCGACCTCGTGAGCACGTCGAGGGGGACGAGCGGCTCGGGCGAACGCCTCTCGATGCGCCAGAAGACGAACAGGAGCACGAGGGAGGAGAGGAGCAGCAGGGCGTTGCGCACGGTGAGGAGCGTGCCGCCCGTCTCCCCGAACAGGAATATGGCGAGGAAAGCCAGCATCGCGCCGGTCAGTGCAACGATGCCCGGGAAGTCGATGTGGCGCCTCTCGTGGCGGGCCTCCTCATGGAGGCTCGTCTGCAGGATGACGAGCGTGAGGATGCCGAAGGGGATGTTGATGAAGAATATCCAATGCCACGACAAGAGGTCTATGAGCAGCCCGCCGAGGAAGGGGCCGAACAGCCCCGCTATCCCCCAGACCATGCTCAGGGAGCCCTGCACCTTGCCGCGCTCCCGGAGGGGGAAGACGTCGCCGACCAGTATCATCGGCACCGTGTAGATGGCCCCGGCGCCGATGCCCTGCAGGGCGCGGAAGGCGATGAGCATGCCCATGCCCTGCGCAAGGCCGCAGAGCGCGCTGCCCGCAAGGAACACCGCGATGCCGACCATGAGGGTCCTCTTGCGACCGTAGAGGTCGCTGAGCTTCCCGTAGACGGGCGAGGCCAAGGCGCCCGTGAGCAGGTAGACGGAGAAGACGTGGCTGATGAGGTCGAAGCCCGCGAGGTCCTTGACGATGGTCGGGGTCGCGAGCGTCACGATGGTGCCCTCGACCGCCGCGAGGAACATCGCGAGGGAGAGCGCTATGATGAGCTTGTTCTTTGCTACGGCAGACATGGCATACGATTGTATAGGAAAGCAGGGAGCGCTACCAGTGCAGGCCCCAGCGGTCGGTGCGGTCGGCGCGAGTGGTGGGTTGCTGGACACGCCCCCACTGTCATTCCGAACCTGTCGCGGAATCTTCGACCGCGCCAGCGGTCGACCGCAGGTCGAAAGACCCTTCACCCTACAGTCGACCGCTGGCGCGGTCG
>JAISGJ010000047.1 GCA_031263105.1 Coriobacteriales bacterium | reverse complement strand
CTGTGTAGTCGTAGTCATTCTCCAGCGCCTCGACCGAGTTTCCATACCGTGCCTTTGTCGCATCGATGCGGTTGCAGTACTCTATGATCCTTTTGAGGATTTCGGTGTTCTTTTGGCCGTTACCCATACACGATGACCTCCTCGTCCTTGATGCGACGCAGGAAGCCGTCGTCGACGGCGTCGTTGGTCAGCACGTCCACGGGCGTTCCAAGGCTGGCTTCCAGCTCACGGCAAAACCCGGCCAGCTTGATCAGGCCGCGAAGGCTGCCGTCCTCGACGATGCGGAAGTCGATGTCGCTGTCAGACGTCGCCTCTCCACGCGCGTAGGAGCCAAACACCGACAGGCGGTCGATGCCGTAGGAGCGAGCCACGGGCGATACGATCTTTGAGATTTCGGGGATGCTGTGCACGGTCTCCTCGATTCGCTCGGCTTGGGAAATGCGACTCTGCCATTATATAGCCAGGCGCTGCCTGAGGAGCACCAGCGCACTGTCAGAAGGTACACTTTTTGACAATGGCTGCCCCATTGCAAAACCTCAGTGCCGAAATCGACATAAACTGTCGGTGGTTGTCACCGAAGCTCGTTCAAAAGAAAGAAGTGATAGCTATGGTGGTGTCATCAACCACGAGCAGGCGACTGTTCAAGCTGTGTGTGGCAACAATAGTGGCCATCGCAATGGTGGTTACGATGGTGTCGGTGCCGACGGCAGCGTATGCCGATCAAGACGATCGACAAAATCCTAAGCTGTCGATTGGAATGTATGAGCATGCTAAGGGCTACAGCGACGACAGCGAAGGAGCGCGTGGTCCGACTACTCATAGTATGGGCAATACGTCGCCGTACTCGTCCATGAGTTCCTGAAACAGCCCAAGCGCCCTGTCGTCGTCCTCGGAGGGAGAGCAGGAAGCCGGTCTCCACCAGGTCGCCTCCCTTTCCAAGGTAGGCGGGACAGCTGCTCCACGGGCAGCCTCCCGCTGCCGCGCAGATCTCGGCCTTGACAGGGTTTCGGTGGACGCACAGAGGGACGGTTCTTTTGTGCTACCGAAAGAGAGTCGAGGGCAATCCGGCTGCACAAAAGAACCGTCCCTCTGTGTCGGTCTGTCCCTCTGTGTCCTCCTGCTGTGTCCTCCTACTGAACTGACGGCGGCGAAGCCGCCGAGCAGCCCGTCCGGCGAAGCAGGGCGGGCGTCACTATGAGCGCAAAGACAGCGCAAAGGGGACGGTGGTTTTTGCGCTGAAGATTCCTCGCGGGGCTCGGAATGACAGTGGGTGTGATAGTAACCTGACAGCGGCCACGCGGCATGGTCGTTGCCGCAGCACCTATGCCCTAACCAAACCTGCTCGCTCCTGCTTCGCCTCACTCCTCCCAGGAGCCGCCTTCGTCGAGGGTGCGGATCTGGGCGCGCTTTATTTTGCCGCCGATGGTCTTGGGGAGTTCGTCGACGAACTCGACGATGCGCGGGTACTTGTAGGGGGCCGTGGTGGTTTTCACGTGCTCCTGGAGCTCGTGGGCCAGGGCGTCGGAGGGCGTGAGGCCGCGTGCGAGCACGATGCTCGCCTTCACCACGCTGCCGCGCACCTCGTCGGGGGCGGCGGTGACGGCGCATTCGAGGACGGCGGGATGGGCGACGAGCGCGCTCTCCACCTCGAAGGGTCCGATGCGATACCCGGAGCACTTGATGACGTCGTCGTTGCGCCCCACGAAGGTGTAGTAGCCGTCGGGGTCGCGCCAGGCGACGTCGTGCAGGTCGTAGTGGGTGCCGCCGACGGCCGTCTCGGTGGCTTCGGGGTTGCGGTAGTAGCCGACGAAGAGCCCTGGCGGGTAGGCCTCCTTGAGGCGGGTGACGCAGATGCTCCCCTCGTCGCCGTCCGCGACGGGTGCGCCCTCGGCATCGAGCAGCTGGATGTTGAGCAGGGGCGAGGGCCTGCCCATGGAGCCGGGGCGCGGCTCGACCCAGGGGAAGGTGGCGAGAAGCACCGGCCCCTCCGACTGCCCGAAGCCCTCCCGTATCATCTTGCCGGTCGTCTCGTACCAGCGTTTGGTGACGTCGGCATTGAGCGGCTCGCCGGCGGTCGTGTAGTTCTCGACGCTGCTCAGGTCGATGGAGGAGAGATCCTCCTGCAGCATGAAGCGGTACATCGTCGGCGGCACGCAGAAGGTGCACACCTGGTAGCGTTCGATGCGCCTGAGCAGCTCAAGCGGGTTGAAGCGGATTGCGTCATAGGCGAAGACCGTCGCCCCTGCGATCCACTGGCCGTATATCTTGCCCCAGCCGAACTTCGCCCAGCCGCTGTCGCTCACGCTGCAATGCAGCCTGTTCTCCTGAACCTGCTGCCAGTACTTTGCGGTGATGATGTGCCCGAGAGGATGCACGAAGTTGTGCTCGCACATCTTGGCCGGCCCCGTGGTGCCGGAAGTGAAGTAGATGAGCATGATGTCGTCGTTGCGCGTTGCCGCCTCGCCCGTGGGACGGGTCCAGTCCTCGGAGGCACCCGCGAGCATCCGCTCGAAGGAGAGCCAGCCGTCGGTTTCTGGGCGGGCGCTTCCCCCGGCGGACGTTCCGGCGGCGTCTCCCCCGATGTTCTCCCCAGAGCCTTCGACGGCGGGCGCCCCAGCAGCGGCAGCCCCCTCGGCGGGCGTTCCGTTCACGAGTATCCGCCACTCGATCTCGGGGCAGGAGGGGAGGGCGAGCTCCATCTGTGCACGCACGTACTCGTCGTCCAGGGCGATGACGGCTTTGGCGCCGGAGGCGTTGAGGCGGTAGACGATGTCTTTTTGTGTGAGCTGGGTCGTCGCAGGGATAACGATCGCCCCTAGCTTGCAGAGCGCCGTCGCTGTGACCCAGTATTCCCAGCGTTGACGCAGGGCGACCATGACGATGTCGCCCTTGCGAAGGCCGATGTCCCACAGTGCGTTGGCGAGCCGGTCAGAAAGCCGCGAGACGTCGGTGAATGTGAGGATGCGCTCGTCGTCCGCGTCGTCGCACCAGACGAGCGCCCTCTTGTCCGGCTCGACGCGCGCCCACTCGTCGACGACGTCATAGGCGAAGTTGAAGTCTGCGGGCACGTCTATCCTGAAGTTCTCGAAGAAGTCCTCATAGGACGTGAAGTCGATGCGAGGGCAATACTGTTTGAGAATATGGTTCATGCTACTTCCTTTGCAGAGGGTCGGCGGGGCTGTGCCGGGACTGTGCCGTGGTGGGGGTCATTCTGTGATCATGGTCACGAATACCGCCGGCCCATCCGAACCGCAGCGCTGGCCATGCGGGATCTGGGGGTTGAAGTAGACGCTGTCGCCCACATTCAGCTCGATCTCGCGGTCGGCGAACACGAGGATCACCGTGCCCTGCGTCACGTAGTTGAACTCCTGGCCTGCGTGGGCAACGAGTCCTGCGGCCTCGTCGCCGGGATCCAGCGTGACGAGGAGCGGCTGCATGACCTTGCCGGTATAGGCGTAGGCGAGGTCCTGGAAGTGATAGCCCGGGAAGCGGTCGACGACCTGCCCCTTGCCTGCACGCACGACCTGATAGGTGTCCAAATGGGTGGAACCGCCGGTGAGAAGGACGGCCATGTCTACGTTGCAGACGTGGGCAATATGCATGAGCAGGCTTGCCGGGACGTCGAACCCCGTTTCCTCATAGGCGCGATAGGCCTCGCGGCTCACGCCCAGCTTGTCGGCGAATTCCTCGAGGGAGTAGCCACAGGCGTCGCGGAGTCCCGCGATGCGTTGGGCGAGTTCTTTGAATCGATGGTCGGGCACCTTGCTGGATGCCAGGTTGTCAAGGGGAGCCATATCGTTCCTTCTTCCTGAAACGCAGTCTGTCTGTTCGTCTATCTGTCCGCCTGCTCGGCTGCTTGTGGCAGCTCTTCCTTTCTGTCATTCCTGTCATTCCGAGTCCTTCGGCTGCGCTCAGGACAGGCTCCGGGGCGAAGCCCCGCAGCCGAGGAATCCTCGGCTGCGGGGCAGCCGATCGCAGGCAGAAGCGCCTTTCGGCCACGGTCGACCGCTGGCGCGGTCGAAGATTCCTCGGCTGCGGGGCTTCGCCCCTCCGCTCGGAATGACAGTGAGTGCCTGTCGGGCGCGGCAGACAGTGAGTGCCTGTCGGGCGCGGCAGCGCCCGACTGCATAGAGAGCGCACGCAGTGCGCGACGGTAGTTTGCAGCCGCAGGCATCTAGTCACGCTCCAAGGCGGCTACGGTTTCGATGTCGGCGGCGGCTACGTCGGGGTCGCGGGAGATGAGGAGCTTGCCGTCGCCGCGTATCTGCTGCTCGCGCAGCAGGAGGAAGAAGACGTTGTGCTCGTGGCAGAAGAAGCCCTGGATGGGCTCGAAGGTCTGGTAGAAGTCCTTGCCTATGACGTCGATGGCCCCGTCGATCTCGCCGATGATGGGCATGTAGTCCTCCATGATGAGCAGGCGCGACTCCCTGCCGCGCACGCGCACGATGGAGACGTCGCGGATCACCTGCAGGCCCTCGGCGAACGACGATATCTGCACCTGTATCCTGCTGGTGCTGGATGCAAGGTACTCGCGCACCTGTGAGGACGGTGCGTTGGGGTCGAGGGCCGCGTCACGCGGCGGTGCTATGGTCGTCTGGGCCATGGGGGGCGCCTACCGCTTCACTTTGCCGATGTAGTAGAACTCGGACTCGTCGTTGGGGTCGAAGTCGCCGGAGAGGATCGACTCCACGTCGTTCAAGACGTCGTCGATCGCGACGAACTCGCCGGGGATGCCCGTGTACTGCTCGGAGACGAACATGGGCTGGGTAAAGTAGTTGCGCAGCTTGCGCGTGCGGAAGAAGATGTTGCTGTCCTCCTCGGAGAGCTCGTCGATGCCGAGGACGGCCACGAACTCCTCCAGCTCCTGATAGCGGGAGAAGTACGCCGTCGCGCGCTCGACGAGGTCGAAGTGGCGCTCGCCCACGCCCTCCACGGAGATGAGCTTGCTCTTGGTGTTGAAGACGTCGATCGCGGGGTAGATGCCCTTCTCGGCCACCTTGCGGCTCAGGACCACCTGGCCGTCCATGTGCGTCATGATGGCGTTGACCGCGAGGTCCGTGAGGTCGTCGGCGGGGATGAAGATGGCCTGGAACGACGTGATGGAGCCCGAGTCCGTGGAGTTGATGCGCTCCATGACCTCGCTTATCTCCGTCAGCAAGGTGGTGGAGTAGCCGCTCTCGATGGGCATGTTGCCCAGCTCGGCGCTTATCTCGCTGTTGGCCTGCAGGAAGCGGTAGATGTTGTCGATGAACAGCAGGACGTCCTGGTCCCTCTCGTCGCGCAGGTACTCGGCCAGCGTCAGGCCGCTCTGCGCGGCGCGCGAACGGCTCACGGGGTTGTCGCCCATCTGGCCGAAGACGATGCCGAGCTTGGAGAGCAGGTCGCCCTCCACCATCTCGTCGAGGAGCTCACGGCCCTCGCGGGAGCGCTCCCCTATCCCCACGAACACCGAGTTGGACTGCCGCGCCTTGTAGACGTTGTTGATGAGCTCCTTGATGAGCACCGTCTTGCCCACGCCCGCGCCGCCCATGAGGCCCATCTTGAAGCCCTTCTGCATGGGGGCGAAGAAGTCGAGCGCCTTGAGGCCCGTCCAGAGGATCTCTCCCTTGATGTTTATCTCGGCCATCGAGAGGTTCTTGTCGTAGATGTTCCTCGTGTGGGGGTTCTCGACGGGCGGCAGGCCGTCGATGGGCTGCCCGTAGGAGCCGAAGACGCGGCCGAGCAGCGCGTCGCTGTACTCTATCTGGAGGCCGCCCTCCTGGAGGTGCACGTCGAGGCCCTTCTGGAGGCCGTAGATCGAGCCGAGCGGGACGGCGTTGGCAACGGAGCCGTAGACGTTCGCTATCTCGAAGGAGACCCTGCCCTCCTTCGAGTCCGCCCAGACGACGTCACGCACCGTGACCTCCTCCTCGCTCAAGAGGATGGAGACGCTCATGTTCGAGATGGTCATCAACTTTCCGATTTTCATTGCCGGGCCTCCCTGTTGGCAGTCTTCTTTATGTAGCTGTCGAGCACCTTCTCGAACGCCTTGGCCTTCTGGGCCTTGCGCAGGATGCGCCGCTCCTCCTCCTCGATCTCGTCGATCTTCTTCAAGGATTCCGTGGTGGTGTTCTGTCGCACGACGTTCTCGGACGCGAAGCTCGAGATGGCCGCGAGGCGCACCTCGTAGCTGCTGAACGTGCTCGTGAGGCTCCGCAGCAGCCGGTCGGGATTGCCCTCGATGACGAAGTCCTCCGTGTAGCTCTCAGGGTCGCTCGCCACCGAGATGGGGAATATCCTCTTCTCGCGCAGGGCGATGCGCCCCGCGTAGTAGTAGTGGTTGTAGACGACGTTGATGGAGGAGTGCCGCAGGTGGAAGATGCTGTCCTCGATGATCTCCTCCACGCGGAAGAACTCCTCGTCGAACTCGTCGCGGCTCATCGCGATACGGACGTTGCTCGCCGAGCCCTGGCGCAGCTTGCGGCCGACGACGACCTTCTCGGACTCGTCGTCGTTCAGCATGACGCCGTTCACCTGGCTGTTGAGCGAGCCCGAGAAGCTCAGGTCCGAGCCGATGAAGATGTTGAGCGGCGCGGCGCTCTCGTTGGGCGTGAGCGTTATCTTGTCCAAGACGAAGTTGCGGTTGTTGATGATGATGTCGATGATCTTCGAGATCTCGGACTCCATGCGGATGTACTTCTCCGTCATGCGCCGCGCCTCGTCGATATGCAGCAGCGCATGGAAGTTCATCACCTTGACGATGTTCTTTATCCTCATGCTCAGGCCCCCACGAGGTCCGCGAAGCGCGGGGGCATGTCGTCGGGCGCAAGCGGCGTGAACTTGTACTGGTTCATGCGCTTGAGTATCTCGCGGCCGCGTATGATCTGCGTGCGCATCTCGACGCTCATCTCGTCGATGTTCGCAAGCTCGAAGACCTCGCGGCGCTCCAGGTAGGAGAGCAGCTCGCGGCGGATGTCGGCGCCTATCTGCTTGAGGCTCTTGTCCTGGACCTGGCCGCCGAGGCGCGAGACGGAGAGGCCGAAGTTGATGGCCGGCTTCTGGCCCTTCTCGAACTCCTTGGCCGAGAGCACGATCTGCCCGTCCGTGATGGATATGATGTTCGTCGTGATGTAGTCCGTGATGTCGCCGCCGCGCGTCTCCGCGATGGGAAGGATGGTGATCGAGCCGCCGTCCTTGTGCTGGCAGCCCTGCTCGAGCAGGCTCGCGTGCACGAAGAAGATGTCCGGCGGGTAGGCGTCGCGGCCGGGCACCTTGCCGACGAGCAGGCTGATCTCGCGGTAGATGTTCGCGTGGAGCGTGAGGTCGTCGAGCACCATGAGCACGTCGGAGCCCTGGCGCATGTAGATGTTCGCGATGGAGGCGCCCACCTGCGGCGTCATGTAGAGGGCCGGCGCGCCGTCGTCCTGGAAAGCGGCGAGGACGATGGTGTAGTCCATGACGCCACGGGACATGAGCTCGGCGTAGATCTCCTTGACGGCCTTCTTCGTCTTGCCGAGCGCCACGTACAGGCAGATGACGCCCTGGCCCTTCTGGTTGGCGATGGCGTCGAGGGCTATCTGGGTCTTGCCCGTCTTCTTGTCGCCCAGGATGAGCTGGCGCTGGCCGCGCCCTATGGGGTACATGAGGTCGATGCTCGCGAGGCCCGTGTACAGCGGGCGGTTGACCTGTGTGCGGTCGATGATGGGGATGGGAGGGGCGACGGCGGGGATGGGCTGGCGGTCCTTGAACATGAGGCCCGTGAGCTTGTCCTCCGCGAACATGTCCACCACCTTGCCGATGGAGTCGGGCGAGAACCAGGCGCCGAAGGGCTTGCCCGTCGCTATCACCTCGTCGCCCACATGGATGGGGCCGTTGACCTTCACCAGCTCGATGGTCACGGTGTACTTGCCGATGCGGCTGACGTAGCCCTCGGCCTTGTCCGCGACCGTGACGCGCTCGAAGTAGCCTGCCTCCTCAAGGCCTGAGACCTCGATGATGTAGTTGCGCATCCTCGTGACACGGCCCACCTGGTAGACGTTCCTGCCCTCCTTGATGGCGGCGACCTTCTCGCTGATGGAGTCGTTCAGTTTCGTACTCATCCAATGATCTCCCTGTTCCGAATGGAAAAGTCATACAGCTTTCCCGCCGACACTATGCTGATGCCCTCGCACAGCGTATCGTCATAGCTCGTCTGGACGCGCTCGTCCAGACTGTCGAAGTTCTCCCCGGGGCGGCTCGTGCGGATGCTGACCTCTACGTCGTTGGCGAAGACGTACTGCTTGAGCCAGCCCAGGAAGTCGTATATCTCGAAGTAGCCGCTTCTCTCTGCGTACTCGTCGAGCAGGGCCCTCTGCTCGCCCTCGAAGAGCTCGGCGAGCAGCGTCTGCTGCTCCTCGCCCGAGAGCGTCATGAGGCCGTAGGTGACCTCGAGGTCCACCTCGTCGAGTATGCGCCGTGCGGCGGCGACCCTGGGGTCGCGCTCGGTGGGGAGACGTTCGAGCGTCTCGCGCGCCACCTGGCCGCTGTCGAAGACGAAGTTGCTGCGTATCTCGCGGTACTCGCGCACGAAGTCGGCGTCCTTGTACGTGCCCTGGGACACCGTCTGGTAGTCGGGGGCGGCCGTGCGCGGGCCCTGGGTGGGGGCCGCCAGCTCGTCGAACTCGTCGACGCGGGCCTGCCGCTCGTCGAGCTCGTGCTGCAGGTTCAGCAGCGTCTCCTCCTTCTTGTAGATCAGCTCGTCCAGGATGCCCGCCTGGCGCAGCACGTTGTTCTGCGCGAAGCGGCCCACCGTGGCGACGATGCCACGGAAGGCGAGGAAGAAGAAGCCGTCCATCACCAGGAGTATCACCACGACCGCGATGAATATGCCTATGGTATCCAAGGCACCTGTCCTTTCATACGCCGCCGGGCCTAGACCAGCGGGTTGAAGAACAGGAGGATGAACACGAACGCGAACAGGAGCAGGAGCAGGACCGTCAGCGCCACGGCGACCACCATGACGGACTGGATGACGTCGCTCTTGGTCTCCGGGTTGCGCCCTACCGCCTCGGCGACCTTCGAGCCCAGGATGCCGAGCCCTATGCCCACTCCGAGGAAGGCCAGGCCCAACATAACCCCTATTGCCTGTATCGTCTGTGACAAGATCAAATCCATGGTAGTCCTTTCGTCTCTCCTTGACGCCTCGTGCTGTGTGGTGCAACGCCGCAGGGGGCGTGTGGTGCCGGTGGTTACTCCTCGGATGCCGCGTCCTCGGTGGGAGGCGCATCGGTGGCGGGGGCTTCAGCCTCGGGTTCGGAGGCGGGGGTGGTCTTGGCGGGGGCCTCTTTGGCGGGGGTCTCCTTCGCAGGCTCCTCGGTGGGGGCTATAGGGGCCTGTTGGACCTGGACGGGGGCCGCCTGGTAGACGCTTTGGGCGTAGAGGGGGGAGGTCGAGGTGTCGGGGCGGACGTTCACGGGGTTGCCGTTGATGGTGAAGCCCTCCAGCTCGAGGCGGAAGGTCGCGGTGCCGAGCACGGTGTCGGGGACGATCACGCCGTCGTAGCCGGCGTCCGAGAAGGCTGCGTTGTAGATCGCGGTGGTCATGCTCACGGGGGAGGTGTCCGGCAGGGAGTTGGCGCCCGTGTAGAGGACCACCTTCGCCGAGGTGTTGCCCGTGTCCACGCCGTCCGCCTTGTTGAGCTTGAGGTTGAAGTGGATGCCGTCAAGGCCGATGAGCGTCGTCGTGAGGCTGTAGCTCAGAGGCTTCGTGGTGACCTTCACCACGTCGACCACCGTGCCGTCCGCCGTGCCGTTGTAGTCCTTGTAGCCGAAGTAGACCGTGTACATGGTGCCCGGCTGGAGGCCGTAGACCGTGGTGCTGTAGGCCGCAGGATCCAAGGTGATCTTCGTGATGTCGTTCACGCCGGGGTCGCTCATCGTGGGCGCGTAGGCCAGGAAGGGCTCGCCGATGAGGCTGAAGGGGTCGTCCACCGCGTAGCCGACGTCGAGCGTGGTGAGGCTGGGGCTCACGCCCGTGAGCATCATCTGCGAGCGCAGGCTCGAGTCGAGGGTGAAGTTGCCGCCGCCGAGGCCCGAGCCCGCGCCGCCGTTGCCGCCGGAGCCGCCTGCGCCGCCTGCGCCGCCGAGGCCGCCGCCGCCGCCGAGGCCGCCCGCGCCGCCGAAGCCGCCGAAGCCGCCGGAGCCGCCGGAGCCGCCCGTGCCGCCGTTGCCGCCGTTGCCGCCGTTGCCGCCGAGGCCGCCGTTGCCGCCCGTGCCGCCCACGCCGCCGGAGCCGCCGTTGCCGCCCCGGATGACGATGTTGCCGTTCTCGTCGTAGACGTTGCCGTCTTCTGCGACCTCGTCCGCACTGGGGGCGTAGCCGTTCGTCGAGCCGAGGATGCGCTTGAGGTCTATGGTGTCGTCACCTATCTGGAGGTACTCCTGGGCAAGGTTGAAGCGCACGTCGCCGCTGACGAGCACCGTGGGCTCCAGGATCTTGAGGCTCACCTTGTCGTTCTGCGAGGTGGCGTTGCCCAGGTGGTCGAGGTTGATGAGCAGCCAGCCGGTCGTGTCCACCTTGCCGTTCTCGCTGGTGATGGACGTGCCGCAGAGCACGTACTTGAGATCCGCAAGCTTGTAGAGGGCAGGCGTGTCGAAGCTCTCCAGCACCGTCTGGGGGTTGAGCCTGCGCACGCTGGCATCGTTGAAGACCTGGTAGGAGTCGTGGCCGTAGAGCGTGAGGGCGCCCGTGGTGGTGTTGTAGACCACGGGCGTCTGCCCCAGCTCGAAGCTCTGCTCCGAGCCGTCGATGCTGAGCAGCCAGGCGTCGTCCGGCGCGGCGTTGATGCGCCCGGGGTTGACGGTGGTGATGGGCTGGCTGTTCTTGTCGTAGACGATGGTCCCGGGCGCCACCGAGAGGACCGAGGCCTCGGCACGTGAGACCATCACCGCCGCAGCCACGATGAGCGCGACGATGGCGAGGACGACCGCTCCGAAGATATTGAAGGAGAAGATCGTCTTTCCGTTGAGCTTACGAGTTGCCATTGTTGCTTCCCTTTCGTTATCAGCTGAAGCGGTAGGTCGTCGAAACCTCGCCCTTGGCGTTGCCCGAGCCGTCGTAGAACTGCATCGTGATGTAGTACAGGCCCTTGGAGGCAAGGTTGGGCTCCATGAGCACGACGTAGTCCATCGAGGGGCTGACGCTGTTGTCCGTCTGCCGGTTGAAGGCGATCGGGGCAGGCGTGGTCCAGGTGAAGGACGCGTTGCTGGAGTAGACCGTGTAGCGGACCTGTGTCGCCTGACCGAGGTTCTTCGCGCCCTCGAAGTTCACGCGGATGGTGTTGTTCGCAGCGGTCTGCGTCCACGCGTCGCCAAAGCTCACGATGTCGGGACCCAGGGTGGTGACGCGCAGCGTGCGCTGGAAGGTGGCGTCGAAGAGCGGGTCGCCCACATCGACCTTGGGGTTGGCCCCGCCGCCGTTCTCGTAGAGCTCAAAGACGTTCGGCAGGGCGCCGGTGTTGCCAAAGGTGCCAGGTGGCACCGAAGAATCGACGATGTCGTTGACCGCGTAGAGCTGGAGGAAGTAGTCCGTGCCTCGAAGCAGGCCGTCGGTGCCGGGCGTCCCGGGGTAGCCCGAGGCCTCCGGCAGCACGATGGTCTGGATCTTGTTGAGGTCGCTGAAGGTGAAGGCCGCGTCCCTCAGGAGCTGGCCCGAGTAGGCGCCGGAGCCTGCGGCGATCGTGATGCCCGAGGTGACGTCCGTGCCCGCAGCATTGATGAGGCGCAGCATGTACGTGCCGTCCACGACCACCTTGTCGTTGTCGATGGGGGAGATGGCGAAGGTGACGGCGGCGCTGTTCTCGTCAGGCGTGGCAGCCACGACGAACTGCGGCACGTTGAGCCTGCGCATCGTGAAGGCCGTGGCGGCCGAGCGCGCCAGCTCCGGGTTGCCGACGATGCCCTTGTCCCGGAACACCACCTCGACCGTGTAGGTGTGGTTGTCATAGTACCAGAAGGGGTTGTTGGGCAGTGTCAGGGGATCGCCGTCGTTGATGTCGTCGTCTATCCCCAGAGGCAGCGGTATGGTGTCCGTCATGGAGGTCGTCTGCACGCTCTTCAGGCTCGTGTAGGTGTAGGTCTGGCCGTTCGTCAGGCCGGACGTGGTGTCCGTGAACACGTACTCGACGAGGAAGGAGCCTGCCTGGGTGATGCCGTAGTCGATGCGCAGGTTCTTGGTGTAGTAGTCGGTGGCCGTGTAGGTGAGCCTCACGGGGTTGTCCACCGTGCCGACGCCGAGCGCCTTGCTCGTCGAGAAGGTGTAGCGGCGCCCCGTGCTCCCTATGGCCTGGTCGAGGAAGTACATATCCGCGCGGCTCGTGATGGTGAGCAAGGGCGAGATGACGCCGCCGTCGTCGACTGCGGTGTTGCCCGAGAAGTCGCCGGGATTGCCCTTGCCCGTCACCACGCCCTTGATGGTGAACTGGTAGGTCCGCTCCTGGTCGAGGTTCGCGAGCGGGAGCGTGTAGCTGTTGGTGTTCGTGACCGGCTGGTTGACCCATTCGAGCAGGAAGGGGGAGCCGTCCACCTCGCGGTCAAGCGTCGTGCCGTTCGTCCTCCTCTTGGTGACGTTGACGAGGATCCACCTCTTGCCGTTGTACCCGGCGGTGGTCAGCTTCGTGAAGGTGTCCGGGGCCGTGAAGATCGTGGGGCTGCCGAGGGTGCCTGCGGTGAGGTCGGGGTAGTCGGCATCCCCCGTGTGATTCTCGGGGCTAGAATAGTTGGTGTCCCCGAGCAGGCCGTCCACCTGGTCGAGGGCGTTGCCGCCGAAGACGTCGAAGCGTATCGTGGCGTCGGTGAGGCCGGTCGCCGTGGTCACGTTGCGCACCTCGGGCACCACGGTCTCCATGTCGAACTGGTCTTCGCTCAAAGTCGCGTGCTGGGAGAGCTTCACCGTGTCCAGGACCTTGAAGGCCGGGTACTCCGCCCCGAGGCGCGGGCCGTCGGCGCTTGCCGCCAGGGCCCGCGTGGAGTTGTGCGCCAGGCCGTCGGCGCTGTTGGCGACGCTTTGATAGGCCAAGGTGCCGATGGCCCTGAAGGTCGCACCGGGGGTGAAGCCGCTGTTGGCCGTGTCGTAGTACTGGCCGCTCGGCGCGTTGGCGGGCCCGCGCGGCAGGAAGTCGCCGCCTGCGTTGAGGAGGTAGTACTTGCCCGGGACGTTGGGGGTCACGTTGTTCTCCCCTATCGTCTGGAGGGCGAAGGCGTCGAAGCCCGTGCCCAGACCAAGGCCGCGCAGGCCGGTGTCGAAGACGACCTCCACGCTGCACGTGATCTTCTCGCCGCCGATATAGCCTGCGGCAGCAAGGGCCGCGTAGCCTATCGACACGCAGGGCTCCTCGGCGTTGTTGACGGTGTCCTTGACAAAGGGCACGATGAAGGTCTTGGGGGTGCTGGTTATGGAGCCTGTCGTCGTCACCTTCAGGGCCGCCACGCGGTTGAACTTCTTGAGGCCCTCGGTAGTGTTGTCTCCGAGGCTGTGCAGCGTGAAGAAGACGGCGTTGCGCGAGAGGTCCGAGACGATCGCCCAGTTTCCGGTCCCGGCGTCGCCGATATATCCGGTGCCCTTCATCGTGGCGTCGTCTATGACCAGCTGGTGGTAGCGCGGCATGAACTCCTGGGTCGCCTCCGTGGAGAGGCCGGCCATGTTCTGGGTGATGGCTGGGTTCCACAGGCTCTGCTGGTAGGAGGTCTTGTAGGTCGCGTCCGCCACGAGGTCGACGCCTGCGCCGGGCCGCAGCTCCATCGATTCCCACGCGGTCTCGTCGGCGGGGATGCCCACCTCGACGGTGCCGACGACGGGGCTGCCCGGCTGGCTGGCCTCGGGGTCGCTCGTCACCGTGAGCTCGAACTTGTCTGCCGAGCTCTCCGGGATCACGCCGTCGGGGTCCTTCAGGCGGAACTTCCAGGTCTCGGAGCCTGCGTCCGAGACGGAGGCGTAGCGCTCGAAGGCCGCCGCCACCTTACGGGCGACCATGCGCCGGGAGTAGAGCAGGTTCTCAGGGTTGGTGCCGTCCGCAGAGTCGGCCCGCCAGCCCGAGGCATCGAAGTTGAAGGGATAGAGGTAGGGGTCGCCGACGACCCCGCCCGGAGGGGTGAGGGTGAGGAGGGCCGTATAGGTGGCGTAGTAGGTCCAGCCGCGCCAGCGCGCCTCGGACGCAAGGAGCTCTGCCAAGGTGGGATTCGAGGGGAGTGACGTGTCGTCGTTGGCGAGGTACTTGTAGAAGGTGGTGGTGTCCGTGGCGTCGCCCGAGCCGCCGTCCCCCGGCAGGATGTCCAGGCCCTTGCCGAACATGAGGACGAGCGTGGGAATCGTCGCCTGGTTCTGTGCGTTGCGGCGCACGGGCAGCGTGATCTTCTCCCTGTCAGAGGGGTCGGAAGCCGTGGGGGAGAGCTCTATCTGGTTGACGTTGCCCGCGACGAGCTCCGAGGTCGCCGCGCTGTGGGGCAGGGGGTCCTGGATGTCCGCCACGGGGTTGTCCACCTCGCCCGCGAGGGTGTAGTGCAGCTTGTTCTGGCGCAGGTAGTAGTTCACCTGGAGCGCCAGCTCCGGTGCCGCGAAGTCTGCCCTGATCTGGAAGCCCACCACCGTGTCGGGGTCAACGCCCTCGCGCATGGCATAGGTGGGGACGTAGTTTTTGGCTGTGCCCTCCGTGAGCACGACCGTCGTGAGGGCGTTCTTGCCCTTCTCGGGCGGGGTGGGGGCCGTCTGTGCCACGGTCAGCTCGAGCTTGAGCTCTTGGGCCGTGCCCTGCTTCGCAGGGTCGGCGTCTTGGAGCTCGAACTTGTTGACGAAGATGTTGGAGGTGCCAAGGCCCGAGGTGTAGTCCACGGCACCTTCGTGCTTGTCCACCACGACCGTCACCACAGGGTGGTTCGCAAGCTCGGCGTTCGTCACCGAGAAGTCGCTGTTGCTGATCTGCCACGGGGTCCGAAGCGCCGTCTGCTTGGCAGGGTCGGGATCCGTGAGGGTGCTGAGGTCGTCCGTGTAGACGCCCTTGTAGTAGGGGCCCGGGAGGCTGCTCATCTCGGGCTTGCCCTGGGTGCCCGTCGTGCTGTTGACCGTGTACTCGCCGAGCAGCGTGTCCACGTCGGGGTCGCCGTAGCCTGAGTAGAGCTTGTAGGTGACCTTCGCGAGGTTGCTGCCCTCGTAGCTCGCGTCGGCCCCGTTGGCGACGTCCGTCATCCAGGTGTTGAAGGTGAACATCTCGCCTGGGACGGCGGAGTCCAGCTCCTGCATGGCAACGGCGAGCACCTGGGATTCCGTCGTGTTGACAGGGATGCGGCCGAGGGACATGAGGCGGTAGCCCTTGCCGTCATGGAGATCAACCGAACCCCAGACGCTGATGACGTAGGGGTCGTCCTGCGCGAGCTTGGGCGTGTTGACTATGATGTCGAACTTCAGCACCGTGGTGTCGTCGAAGTTGCTCATCTCCATCTTCGCGTCCGCGCTCGCGGACGGGTTGCCGTTGACGGGTATCCCGAGGATATGGTCAATCTCCGTGTTCTCGAACTTGATGGTGAAGGGCTGGCCCGGCTCGACGGTCGCGCCGTTCTTCGTGACCTCGATGTTGCCCACCACGCGATCGTAGTACTCTGCGGCCACCAACTGGCCCGGCAGGTACATGGGCATCCACTTGATGAGGGGCATGCTGGAGCCCGTGAGCTGGATGAGGCTCGTGAAGGGGCTCGCAAGGTCGTGGAGGTACTGGCCGTCGCTGTACTCGACGACGACGCGCGCATAGTACTGGGTGTTCCACGTGAGGTTGGACCTGTCGGCCTGGGCGACGGGACTCACGTCGGTGATCGTGGCCGAGCGCGTGTTGCTCGTGACGACCTTCACGGCCGTCTCGTTCGGTTTTATCCCCGTTACCACGCCGTTAGCATCGAAGACAAGCTGGTTCTGTGCACTTCCCGGCGCGGAGGGATCCCCTTGGTAGTACTCGTAGCGGTAGGCCTGGATGCGGTTCATCTCAAGGCCCGAGGTCGTGCCAGGCCACAGCGTGAAGGTCGAGGCCGTGCGGTCCGTGTTGAAGTTGGGGGTCGCCACCATGATGGAGGTGAGGTTCTGGACGGTCGAGGCGACGACCGCGTCCCCGTAGGCCGTGCCCACCGGCTGGGTGATCGTGTCGCCCTCCGCCGTCTCGTAGACGAGGTCGCTCATCTGGATGCGGTACTGCTCGACGTTGTTGAGGCCGTAGAAGGTGACCAGGTTGTCCCCCGCGTCGAGGGAGACCGTGTCCGAGCCCACCTCCAGACCGGTCTTCACGTCGAAGATGCTCACCTTGACGCTCTTGGCGTATGAGTAGGCCTCCTTGTAGGCGTTGACGGTTATCTCGCTGTCCGTCGCGCTGTCGTAGAGCAGCGAGAGGCCGATGTTGTCTGCGATGAAGTTCTTCGTGAGGAACTGGCGGTTGTAGGAGATGCCGTCTATCGTGTAGCTGCCCTCGACGATGAGCTGGTAGGACTGCCCCGGCACCAGGCTGTCCGTCGAGACGATGTAGCCGTCGCCGCCCGGCGAGAAGGTCACGCCCGTGAGCGGCTGGCCCGTCGCCGTGTTGAGGATCGTGAGCGTGGGGTCGCCGTCGAGCTGGACCTTGCCCTGGTCGTCGAGCGCGATGCTGCCGCGCGCCGTGATGGCCGTCACGTCCCAGCTGGCCAGCGTGAACACCGGCAGCTCGTAGTTGGGGATGTTCGGCTTGACGGGGGTGGGCGTGTCGCCCGGGTCGTCGCCCGTGCCGGGGTCGTCAGGGTCCTCGTAGCCCGTGCCGCCCGCGCCGTCCGCACCCGAGGCGCCGTCGACGCCGTAGATGCCGTCCGCGCCGGGCGCGCCCACCTGGCCGGCCTGGCCGGCGCTGCCCGCCGTGCCGCCGCCGCCGGAGCTGCCCTCGGCGCCGTCCGCGCCGCCCGTGCCCGAGGTGCCGGAGGTGCCCGCCGAGCCTGCCGAGCCGTCCGTGCCGTCGATCACCGTGAAGGTGGGGAGCTTGACGCCCGTGACCTCGTTGGCAGCGACCTCGGTGACCTCGATGTTGTCCGTCCCGTCCACGACGATCTGGGAGAGCCCCAGGCCCGTCTCGCCCGATTCTATCTCCCGCTTGCTCAGGTCCACCACGATGTCGTCGTTGATCGTGAGCCTCGTGTCGTTGGCGACCGTGAGGATGGTCTGCTCGTCGGAGACGATCTCGATGACGCCGTTGTCGATGTAGTTGACCTCGACGAAGCCGTTGGGCACCGGCGTCTCGGACTCGCCCTGGTTGACCTCGAGGCTGGCGCCCGCGAAGAGGTACTGGCCCTCGTTGAGCTTCACGACGAGGGACTCGAAGGGGATGCTGCTGTCGAAGTGGCTGATCGCGTAGCCGTTGCCCGCCTTCTCGATGACGTTGGCGGGGGTGACCGAGTAGCCCGTGAAGCCCTCGTTGTCGAGGTTGGAGAGGCTCATGACGACGCCGGGCTTCAGCGTGGAGATCGCGCCGCTCGTGTAATGGACGAAGCCGTAGTCCGCAAGGGCCTCTTTCTGGCCCTCCTCACCCGTGAAGACGAGGTCCTGCTCAAAGTTGTTCTCGTAGGCGCTGCCCGCCTTGAAGCGGATCTGCGGCGACGTGTAGCCGCCCTCCTCGCCCTCCTGGGGCTCGGCAAAGACGTAGCCGTCCTCCGGGAAGGTGGTGGCCGTCTTGCCCGTGTTGAGGACGATGACGGTCCCCGCGATGGCAGCCACCAGCGCGAGGGCGATGATTACGAGGACGCTCCTTGATTTGAGTAACACGGGACACTCCTTTTCCTCTGCGGGCCCCAGGGGCCGCCGGGCAGTGCTACCGGCCGGGGCCGGGTGATGCGGACGATGCGGTGGCCGGGCCGCCCGCTGGGGCGGGCCGGGTGGTGCGGGTGGTGCGGGGTGGTGCGGGGTGGTGCGGTAACGCGGGGGGGCCCCGCCGGGAGTCGCCGGAGCGGCTCCCGACGGAGCTGGGAGGGGGTGGCTCGCTGGGGGCGGCAACAGCGGCCCCCAGCAAGACCGGGAGGGGTGGCGCTCCCCCAGCAGTGACGAGGATGGATGGCACTGCTGGGTGGCGCCGCCCAGCAGGCCAAGGAGAAAGGAGCAATCCCGGCGCTGCTGGGTAACACCCCAACACTGCCGGGGGGGAAGGGTGGTATCCCGGCGCTGCTGGGCACTGTTGCCGACTTCCGGGGGCTCCACCGGCCCCGGCCCCCTCTCCCCTACCGGTTGGCGTTGGCGGGTCCAGGGTTTGCGTCGGCATGGGCCGACGTGCCGGGCGGTGTTGCTACCGGCGAAGCGGTGGCACCGACCCCGTTTGGGGTCGAGGCCGACTCCGGGAAGCCGGGTGGTGCGGCCGGCCCCTTTGTACCGGAGCCGGGTCGTGCGGCCGGCCCCCTGGTACCGGAGCCGGGTCCTGCTATCGGCCCCCTGAAGCAGGGGCCGTTGAGAATGCTCCGAAGCCGACAGGGCCGGCCTCGGAGCCGGATACTCTACTGCGTGTACAGCTCGATGTCCTCGTCGAGCTTCGTGAGCTTCTGCGCGTACTCGTTCAGGAGGTTCGTGTAGCGGTCGATCTCCTCCTGCGTGCCGTTCTCGGTGACGTAGGCGAGCATGCTCTCGATGTCGCCATACTCCGTCTGGGTCTTGACCTTCTCCTCACGCTTCTCCTCGACCAGCGCATTGAGCTGGTCCTCGAGCTGCTCGGGGACGTCCGTGCCCGCTGCCTGCGATCCGCTGTCCGCAAGGTCGAGAACGGGGGCATCGGGGTCGCGGGCGTCGGGGTCGTCGGCGGCGGGGTCGGGGTCGGCCGGGTCGGCGGGGGTGTCGGGGTCTGTTGCGGCCGGGTCGGCGGCGGGGTCGGTTGCGGCCGGGTCGGCCGGGTCGGCGAGGGCGGGGTCGGTGGCGGGATCGGAGCCGACGGCGGCGGGGTCGGAGGCCTCGTCGCCGGACGTGCCGATCTCCTCCCCAGGGGCAAAAACCGTGACGGCGGTCAGGGGGCCGGTCGCGGCCAGGCTGTCCCGCGTGGAGAGGGCCGTTGCGATGGCGGCAGTGGACACGGCGGCGACCAGGACGAGGGAGAGCGCAGCGGCAACGATTCGCGTGCGCGGAGACATGCGGGTAAAGGCCGCGCGGAGGGAGGCCGGCGCGGACGTGGGCTTGGTGCCTGCGCCGCTGCCGGTGCGGGAGTCGTTGTTGGCAGCGGTGCCGGCTGCGCCTGCCTTGGCGCGGCGGGCGCGAGGACGGCCGTGTTGGGGCTCGCTGGTGCTCGCGGCATGGCGGGCACGGGTTGTTATCTGGGAAGAGGGGTGTGCGGATGTCGGCTTCTGCCCGGGGGACCCAGAGGGGCGGCGACCGACGTCCGCTGACTGTGGCGCGTCATCCTGCCGCGGCGTTATATCGTTAGATGAACCCACTCGGTACCCCCTGCTACTGCCCCAGTCCACGCATACCTTCCACGCACACCAAGGCCTTATGATACCACCTCAAAGGCATATCATACCATTGAATTGACATTTTTCGAACAAAAACCTTTTCCAGTATAGCCGCTCACCGTACCCTTGTAAATCACCACTCGTCGCGACGAA
>JAISGJ010000211.1 GCA_031263105.1 Coriobacteriales bacterium | reverse complement strand
CATGAGCTCGTGCTCCAAAGCCTAGGCCTGATCCCCAAGGCGGAGGAGCCGCCGAAGAGGAAGCGGGGCAGGCCGCGAAAACAAGTGGTATAGTCTCACTCATTGGGAAAGTTCTATTTAAAGAAAAACTCCATTGAGGGTTTCCATTCGGTCGATTCGTGAGCTTTTGCCTTCAAAGCCGGGTCGAAGAAACGACATGCAGTCATTGTATCATTGAGTCCCCGCTAAAACCCCCTTATCGCCGCTTGAACAAAAATGGAAGCGGAGATGTGTACTCCGAACTGACACGAGGGATTTCGCTAAAGTGGTTGCCCAGAGCACAGCGCCTCTCACTCCTCGAACGAGAACATCTCCTCAACGCTCACGCCGAACACCTTTGCGACGTCCATCGCGAGCCTCAGCGAGGGGTTGTAGAGGCCCTTCTCGAGGCGCAGGACCGTCTCTCGGCGGACCCCCACCAGCTCGGCCAGCTCCTCCTGGCGCATGCCGCGCTCCTGGCGGAAGCGCCTCAGCTCAGTTCTCAGCCTCGGCATCGGGTCGCGCCCCCCTCCCCTCGAGCAGAAGGTAGCTTGTCCCCTGGACCATGTAGAGCAGGAAAGATGCCGAGAAGAGCAGCGCCGGGCTCAGGGAGACCTCCCATTCGAAGCCTGCCGTCACAAGGACGCCGGCCATGAGCACGAGCTGCGCGGCGCTACCGTTATAATGGAGGGGTCGGCATTCGAGGCGCCACTCGCCTGTGCCGCGCACAGGCGAGTGCGGAAGAAGCGCATGATGTATGGTTGAAAACCCGCTGCTCGACGACAGGGAGCACCGGGATCCGGATGCCCGAGGATGAGGGAAGGGATAACGAGGATGCAAAGATGCTTGATTGTGGTCGATTATCAGAACGACTTCGTGTCAGGCTCGCTCGGGTTTCCGGGCGCAGAGCTCCTGGACTCTCTGATTGCGGAGAAGATCGAGAGGTACCGCGCAGACGGCGACACCGTCATGTTCACGTTCGACACGCACGGTGCGGACTACCTGAAGACGCAGGAGGGGAAGTGCCTTGCCGTGCCGCACTGCGTCGAAGGGACTTTCGGGCACGACCTTTACGGCGAGACGGCGAAACTGCTCCAGGAAGACGACATGCGCTTTTGTAAAGGCGCGTTCGGCTCCGACGAGCTGTTCGAGTATCTGAAGGCGACACCGTTCGAGCGAATCGAGCTCGTCGGCCTCGTCTCGAACATCTGCGTCATCTCGAACGCCGTCCTCGCGAAGACGGCGCAGCCGGAGACACCGATCGTCGTCGATGCGAGGTGCACCGCGAGCCACGACCCGAAGCTGCATCAGGCGGCGCTCGACGTCATGGCAGGCCTACAGATACGGGTGGCACGGGGAATCGACGACAAGGGGCCGTTCTACCACGGCACGAAAGCGGACCTGTCCGTCGGGGACCTGCTGTCACCGGGCCACAGATCCAACTACGGCGAAGGAGAAAAGGCAAACTACATCTACTTCACCTCGCTGCCCGACGGGGTGGCCTGGGCGGCAGAGCTTGCCGAGGGAGACGGCAAGGGACGGGTCTATGTCGTAGAGCCCACAGGCGGGTTCGAGGACGACCCCAACCTGACCGACAAGAAGTTCCCTGGCAACGTCACAAGGTCCTACCGCTCGAGGGAACCCCTCCGCATCGTCGGCGAGGTTTCCGACTGGGCCGGCCACACCCCGGAGGAACTGCGCACCATGAGGGAGAACCTCGACGAGATGAAGCACCTGGGCATCGAGGCCATCAACGACTGAACGGCCAGCGTAACTTCTGCACCGAAACCTTGGATCCTTGTGCCGAGCCGCTCAGGTGCCTTCGCCGTACACGAGGTCGATGAGCTCCTGGCGTGAGTGCACGTCGAGTTTGACGTAGACGTGCTTTACGTGGGTTGCTGCCGTCTCACGCGATATCACGAGGGCGTCGCGGATGAAGGGCACCGAGCGCCCCCGGGCGAGCAGCCCGAACACCTCCGTCTCGCGGGGGGTGAGGGCATGGGACCGGGAGAGAGTGCGGATCCTGCCCTCAAGGCCCTCGCCCTCGCCCTCGCCCTCGCCCTCGCCCTCGCTCCGCACCGCCCCGGCTTTCCCGGCAAGCATCTGCCCGAGCGTCCCTGCATCCGAGGGCTCCCCGGCCTGTACGGCGCGGTCGAGGGAAGAGCCCTTGGTGCTGCCGATCAGAAACATCGTGAGGACGGTGAGCACGGCGATGGATGCGGCGGCGGTCTCGTTTGTGGCCACCACGCCCTCCGTTCTCAAGGCACCGAGCACCACGATGGCCACCACGCCGACGAAGTCCCCCAGGTGCACAAAGGCCCAGCCGAAGCCGTAGGCCTGCACGGCGGTGGTGCGCCCGCATGCGGCGAAGCGCGCAAAGAACATCTGCGTGATGAGGCAGAACGCGAAGCGCGAGGCGATGGCGATGAGGTAGGCGACATAGCTGCCGACATTCGGCCCCCAGATGATGACCGACACAAAGCCCAGCACCAGCACCGGGCACATCCACCGCAAGAGATAGGTCACCGATATCCTGCGCGGGCCCTTCGTGGAGACGAGGGCTACGACAATCGTGAACAGGATGCTTGCCACGATGACTGCCTGGTGGAGGTAGAGCTCGCCGGACTGGGCCTCCCAAAAGCTGCCGAGCAGGCATACGAACAGGCACGCAGTCAAAATGCCGAACCCTGTGCGTCCCATAGTGCGCAGGGCGTCCCAGGGAGTCGAGGCGACCTGGGGAGGTGTGCTCCTCACGGCCAGATGCCCTGCCGCCCCGCCCGCATATGCCACCGAGGCTCCCCGGCCAGCGCCGTCGCGCCGCGAAAGCAGCAGGCACGCGCCGCTTGCCAGGGGGAAGCACATGACGACGAGGAGCGGGGCCCATCCGCTCATGGACGACACCAGCAAGACCAGCACTGCGGCAACCGCCGTGGAGACGGGTGCGATGTGCTCGACCTCGTCCTGAGGGATCCTCGAATAGCACTCTCCCCACATCACCCACATAAAGCCGCTGCCTGAGCCGGTGAGCAGGGCCCCTACGGTAAAGAGGAGCAAGGTGAGCTCGAAGCTCTCGTACTGGATGAACAGAAGCGGGCACGAGAAAGCGGTGGCGAGCGGGGCGAGCCAAAAGAGCACCGGATGCACGGCTGGCGAACCGAAGCGTCTCTCAAGTCCCACGATTGCAAGAAGGGTCGCCACGGACGACAGGACAGGCAGGCCGACGAGGAGCAGCGTGGTCAACCTGTCGTATGCCCCGAGAACTGCGGGCATCGCGCTCGTGTATCCCTCCACCACCTGGACATAAAACACGCAGAACACCCAAGCGAGCAAGAACGCCCAGCCGAAATGATAGAGTGGAACCGGTCTGTTCATGTGTGACGTGCCCTCTCTTGAACCCTCTCTTGGGCCCTCTCTTGGACCCTCTCTTCACGTACATGCTCGCATGCTGCGGCTGCCCTCTCCTCACCCATTATCGGGTATTTGTGCCCAATCCACCCGCACACAAGACACAATACCCGGAAACACGTGAGGATGCGGGCTTCCTTTGCCTCTATCCTGTAGATGCCCTGCAGGGCAGAGAGCACGCACACTCCGTGCGAAAGCAGGAGTGCAAACAAACCGGGAAGAAAGAGAGCCACACATGAACAAAGAACAAGAACGGAACAGGGAGACCGGCGAGGGCCTGTTCAGCGAGGGCCTGTCGAGGCGTGGCTTTCTCGTAGCTGCCGCCGGCGCAGGTGTGCTGGGAGCAGGCGCGGGGATACTTGCGGGGTGCGCCCCCGCTTCAAGCGCACCAGAGACGCCCGCCGCAGGCGAGGGCGGCGGCGCGGGCGGCAACAGGGCCGCTGCCGATTGGCTGGGCGCCCCTCAAGAGATCGCCGAGGGTGATGTTGTGAGGACGGTCGAGACAGAGGTCCTCGTGGTCGGTGCCGGCACCGCCGGGTGCTTTGCCGCCTGCGCGGCCGTCGAAGAGGGGGCGCAGACCGTCCTCATCGACAAGCAACCGGAGATCGGCAACGGCGTCCGCGACACCTTGGCCGCGCTCAACTCCACGCAGCAGCAGGAGACGGGCGACAACCCCGACGCCTTCACCGTCATCAACGAGATGACGCGCCACTCCTCCGGCTATGGCGACGAGCGCCTCTACAAGGTGTGGGCGGACCACTCCGGCGAGGCCATCGACTGGTACACCGAGCGTCTGGCCGAGAACGGCTACGAGTTCAAGTTCGAGACATCCACGCTGGGCACGCTCAACACGCCCCATTACGACGTGGGGCACTCCCTGCAATGGTCGGATCCTGCCGACCCCAATGTCGGAAGCTTCACCATGACCGGCGGGTTCTTGCTGGACTACGGCAAGAGGCTGGGGCTCGAGGCGCATATGGGCACCACGATGCTCCAGCTTTCCCAGGAAGGCGAACGCGTCACCGGCCTGTACGCAGAGACCGAGGAGGGCGTCGTGCGCTACCGCGCCAGCAAGGGCGTCATCGTCTGCACAGGCGGCTATGCCGCCAACACCGAGATGCTCGAGGCCCTGCAGCCGGGCACGCTCGACATGGCCAGCGTGCACTTCGCCTTTCCGTCCTGTACCGGCGACGGCATCAAGGCCATGCTCTGGGCCGGCGCCGCCATGGATCCGGTACATGCGGGGATGATCTTCGACCGCGGGGCCATACCGCCTGATTCCACCGACGTCGCCGACGGCAACTTCTTCTGGATGGGCTCGCAGCCCTTCCTCAAGGTGGACCTCGACGGCAACCGCTTCACCAACGAGAGCGGCCCCTACGACTTTATCCTCCACACCGCCAACGGCATCAGGGAGAAGACCTATTGCACCGTCTGGGACTCGAACTATGCGGCCGACATCCTCCGCTTCGAGACCCATGGCTGCTCGCGCCTGTACCCCTACAACAACGGCGCCCTGCCCGTCATGCCCCTCGACCCGGTCGTCGCGGGCATGAACGCAGAGCTTGCGGCCGCCGGAGTCATCGTCGAGGCCGGCACCGTCGAGGAGCTCGCCGAGAGGCTCAACATCCCTGCCACCGCCTTTGCCGCCACCGTCGCCCGCTACAACGAGCTCGCGGACACCGGCGCAGACAGCGACTTCGGCAAGGAGGCGCATCGCCTCTCGCACCTTGACACCGCCCCCTTCTACGGCGTGAGGCAGCGCGGCGGCTACTTTATCACCACGCTCGACGGGGTCAGGATCGACACGGGCATGCGCGTGCTGGACGCGGCAGGCAAGCCCATCGAAGGCCTCTACGCCGCAGGCGACTGCTCGGGCGGCTACTACGGCATCAGCTACGTCAACCTCCTGGCCGGCGACGCCGCAGGCCGCAGCGTCACCTTCGGCCGCCTCGCCGGAAAGGCGGCGGCGCAGCTCTGAAAAAGACAAGAGGACGGCTCTGGGGAAGCGCCGATTAATTGCTCGTGCGCCATCTGGCGGCCAATGAACTGATCGGCGCTTCCCTGATGCTATACTGGTCTCACCAAGAGAGGAGCCGGCATGGGCATCTATTTGAATCCGGGCAATGCAGGGTTCAGGCAATCGGTCAATTCCGCCATCTATGTGGACAAGACCGGCCTTATCGCCTATGCCAACTCAGTGCTGGAAACCGAGCAGAAGTGCCTCTGCGTCAGTCGGCCCCGTCGTTTCGGCAAGTCGATGGCCGCCGAGATGCTGTGCGCCTACTACGACCGTTCGGCTGACTCCCGTGAGCTGTTTGCCCCTTTCGAGATTGCCGGCCATCCGTCGTTCGAGCGATGCATCAACCGCTACGATGTCCTGTACCTCAACATGATCGACTTTCTCACGCAATCGCAGACCATGCAGGAGATGACCGCCCTGCTCCAGTCGAAACTCCGAAGCGAGCTGCTCGCAGCCTATGGGAGCGATGCCTGTGGCGCAGGCGGCCTGACAGACACCCTCTCAAGGCTGGGCCTGCCGGAGAACGGCATGCTCCGTTTCGTCGTGATCATCGATGAGTGGGACTGCGTCTTTCGCGAATGGAAGGGCGACCTGAGGGCGCAGAAGGACTACCTCTCCTTCCTGCGGAGTCTGCTGAAGGACAAGCCCTCCATCGCCTTGGCCTACATGACGGGCATACTGCCGATAAAGAAGTACGGCGCACATTCGGCGCTCAACATGTTCGACGAGTTCTCGATGGAGGATCAGCTGCAGCTGGCGCGATACACCGGGTTCACCGAGGACGAGGTGCAGGCCCTTTGCGCAGACTACGGGCGCGATGCGGAAGACTTCAGGGTCATGTACAACGGCTACCTGCTACAGGACAGCAACGGCACCAGCTACGAGATCTACAACCCAAGGTCGGTCGTAAAGGCGTTGCAGAACAACAACCTGAGCGGCTATTGGACGAGAACCGAGACCTACGAGGCGCTGCGCGTCTACATCGATTTGGATTTCGACGGCTTGCGCGACAAGGTGACTGCACTGCTCGCGGGCGAGAGGGTGCCGACAGACACCTCGAAGTTCCAGAACGACATGACCACCTTCACCAAGGCGGACGACGTCTTGACCCTGCTCGTCCATCTGGGCTACCTAGGTCTGACACCGACAAGCGAGACCGACGGCCTCGACTCCCCGACCGGCGAGGTGTTCGTCCCCAACAAAGAGATACTCGCAGAGTACCGCAGGGCCATGGAGGACGGCGGGTGGCCAGAGGTCATGAAAGCCGTCCAGGCATCCAAGGCGTTGCTCGACGCCCTGTGGGAGCGCGACGCCGCATCCGTCGCGGCGGGCATAGAGGCCGCACACCTGGACACCGCCCACATCACGTACAACTCGGAGGCCGCGCTGTCGTACACGGTCTCCTTGGCCCTTTTTGCCGCAAGAGACTATTACACTCTGGTCAGAGAGCTTCCGAGCGGCAAGGGCTTTGTCGATATTGCCTTCATCCCACGCCCTAATCGATCCGGTATCCCGGCGATGCTGCTGGAGCTGAAGTGGGACGCAGCCGCCGAGACCGCCATAAGCCAGATACGTGACAGGCACTACCCGGACTCGTTGGCCGCCTGGTCGGGCACCGTGCTGGTCGCAGGCATAAGCTACGACAAGAAGACCCGCACGCACTCCTGCGTCATCGAGTCCGCGTGAGCACACATTCGGTCTGACAACCGCCGGCAGAGGGAGAGCTCCCTTGGTCGGCTTATCGGTCAATATATCGGGAATTTTATCGGTAAGACCGCTGCGAAGACGGCCTGACGTGGCGGCAGCTTGAACCGCACCATTCTCGGAGGGATCTGCGGGACCTGCGCCTTCTGGTCTCAGCCCTCGTCCTCCAACAGCCTCGCAATGCTGCTTGCAAGCGCGGCGGGCGTCTTGGTCGGCGCGTAGCGGGCGACGACCTCGCCTTTGCGGTCTATGAGGAATTTCGTGAAGTTCCATTTTATGTTCGCGCCGCCGATGCCGCCCTTCCGCCCCTTCAGCCACGTGTAGAGGGGGCTTTCGTCCTCACCGTTGACCTCTGTCTTGGCGAACTGGCGAAACGTGATGCCGAAGCGCCCCGCGCAGAAGCCGCCTATCTCCTCGTTCGTGCCGGGGGCCTGGCTTCCGAACTGGTTGCAGGGGAAGTCGAGGATCTCAAACCCTTGGCCCCTGTACGTCTCGTACAGTTTTTGCAGGTCGGCATATTGCGGCGTAAAACCGCACTGTGTCGCAGTGTTGACGACGAGCAGGACTTTCCCTCGATATTCGGACAGGCTCACGTCGCTGCCCTTTGCGTCTTTGACGGCAATGTCATAGATGTTCACAAGGCGCCTCCCTTAATCCGGCATATGGACCTACAACGCTTCAATTGTACGCAATCAAGCTGTCGTGCGCAGGGGCATTACGTCGTGAAGTCTGCGAAGCGGTATACCCTCGCCTTGTTGTTGCCGACGGCCTGGAGAAGGCCTGCGCTCACCAGCTTCGCAAGATACTTCTTCGCGCTGTCGGCCGACTTGCCTGTCAGCGTCTGCGCCCGATAGTTGTTGATCTCCCCATGCTCGCAGAGGTACAGATAGATGGCAGACAGGAACTCCTTTTCTCCCTTGGTCAGCTTATCGGTAAATATATCGGGAATTTTATCGGTAAGAGCGCCCGCCCTATCGGGAATGCTGCCCGTTTCGTCGATATGCCCCTTGCGGTTGTCGGGAAATCCCGAGAAGTCCGGGAGATAGGGAATGGACACCGTCTCGCCGACCCTGCGCTGCGGCAGCGCCTTGCTCCTCACGATCACGCCAAGGGTGTACGCGATGATATCGAGCATGAACACCACGAAGGGCCCTGCGTCGCCTGCCTCCTCCGACGTATGCAGGGCCTGATAGTATCCATATTGGTTCTGATAGACCATCGTCTCTACGGGCACCCACTGGAGGATCGGCTTCCAGTCAGCGAGTATGACGGTCTGCCAGAGCCTGCCCATCCGTCCGTTGCCGTCCTCGAAAGGATGCACGAACTCGATGAGGAAATGCATGACACAGCTCTTGATGAGGGGGTGGGCGTTCGACTTCAGGCCCCACTCAAAAACGATGTCCATGAGCCGCTCGATCTCTTCCGGCCTGGCACCGTCGTGTATCAGCTCAAAGCCCTTGTAGACGCCGACCTGCACGCTCCTGAACCTTCCGGCTTCCCGTACCAGCTTGCTCGACATCCTCTTATGGGCCTCAAGAAAACTGTCCCGTGAGTAGGGATCATACTCGCCGATGCCCTCGTAGGCCTCCCAGGCGTTCTTTACCTCTTGTATCTCCTTCGGATCCCCGATGACCTTCCTGCCGTTGACGATGTCGGTGACCTGCTCAAGGGTCAAAGAATTGGCCTCTATCGCCACCGAAGACTGGATGGAGCTTATGCGACCGGCCCTTCTCAACTTGAACAAGGTGTCGATGTCGCCGACCCTCTCCATCACTTCCAAGATCTCGACGATCTCAAGCGCAAGCCCTTCGATTTCTTCGGTTACCTTGAAATCGGGGAGTTCCATAGGCACTGCACCACCTTACGAACGATAGTGGGGTTGCGAATCTTAAACATCTCCTCAAAATCGGCTGATAGGCCTATTGTACACGTTCCCGCCTGCACGGACGCCTGAGCGCATCCCCTTACCAGAGAGGCGGGCGTTCGAGGCAACGGACATTGCCGCGCTTTGACCAGAAATGATAAAGAATGATAAAATTTGACAAGAAATAATAAACAGGCGCTATTACGAGGTCTTTTGTTGAGATGGAGGTCACTGTGGCAATCACAAATGTGTTCTCCCCGACGTTTGGGAACAAGCCCCAGCAGTTCGTCGGGCGGCAACAGGTAATCGAGAGGTTCATCGAAGGCCTCGCGGGGAACCCTGGCCATCCGCATCGTGCCACCCTGTTCGTCGGGCAGCGCGGTATGGGCAAGACCGCGCTGTTACTTGAGCTGGCGGACCGAGCGCAGGCCAGAGGCTTCATGCCAGTACGGGTGACTGCCAACAAGAAGATGCTCGACAACCTTATCGAAAAGACACAGCTGCAAGGCGCCCACCTGCTGGACAGGAAGAAGCCGATAAAGGGCATCAGCGCCGGGGCACTCGGTTTCTCGTTCGGGCTCACCTTTTCTGACGAAATTCAGAACAACTATGGCTTCCAGACCAAGCTGGCGTTGCTTTGCGAAGAGATTAACAGGCGGGGCATGGGCATCCTGTTCCTCGTCGACGAGGTGCGTTCCACCTCCGACGAGGTGCAGGAGTTTGCGACAGCCTACCAGGAACTGGTGGGCGACGGGATGGATGTCGCGGTCGCTATGGCGGGATTGCCCGATGCAATTTCGTCGGTTCTCAACGACAGGGTGCTCACGTTCCTCAACCGAGCGGAAAAGGAACAGTTGGGCGAACTGCCGCTGGCCGAGGTCAGTGCATATTACCTCGTTGCCTTCCAGGATCTGCATATCGATATCGATGCCACGTCAATCGACGCCGCAGCAGCAGCCACGCAGGGCTATCCGTATCTGCTGCAGTTGATAGGCTACAACATCGTCGATTCGGTTGGCGAGGATAGGATGGCTTCGTCCACCCTGGTCGATTTGGCAATCCTTAACTCGAAGCGTGCCCTAGTGGACAACCTCTACGCTCCGGTCTTGAGGCTCTTGTCGAAAGAGGACAGGCGGTTCCTCGCAGCCATGGCAAAAGACGAGGGAGCTTCCCGAGTCTCGGACATCAGGTCGAGACTGAAGGCTTCCGCCTCGCATGTCCAAACCTACAAAAGTCGCCTTATCGAGGCAGGGGCCATCGCATCTCCGGGGCGCGGCGAGCTGGAGTTTGCCATCCCCTATTTGGGCGAACATCTCAAAGGAAGCATCTAGGGAGGCGATGATTAATCATCGCCTCCCTGGGGTGGTGCCCCTCAACAGCTATACTTGTCGGTGGCGCCTTTTCGCGCCTACGGATGTGAGCGAGGGACCAAGGAGCGGTCATGGCAACCTACTGCGCGTTCTTGCGAGGCGTGAACATCGGCGGCAAGACGATGAGGATGGCCGAGGCCTGCGATGCGTTGCAGGCGGCAGGGCTGACAGGAGCGGTGCCGGTGCTGGCGACCGGTAACCTGGTATTCGAGTCCGACATGCCGCAGGGCGAGCTTCGGGGCTCTCTGGAACAGGCGCTCTCGGAGCGCTTCGGCGACACCGTGAGCCTGTTTGTGAAGAGCGCCGAGGAGGTCGTGTCGATGCTTGCTTCCGCGCCATTCGAGGAGAATGCAGAGCTTCACACCTATGCCCTTATCTGCGAACCGGGCTTCGAGGCCACCTTGCGGGACGAGTTCGACAAGGTCACGCCGTCGGAAGGCGAGGCCGCCAAAGTCAGCAACGGCGTCTTCTACTGGCAGTGCCGCAAAGGCGCTACGTTAGATTCGGGGTTCTCGGGAGTCCTCGGCCGCAAGAGCATGAGGGACAAGTTCACGAGCCGCAACATCCGAACGGTGGCAAAAATCGCTGCGAGGATGGCCTGACGCGGCGGCGGCTTGAACCGCGCCATCTTCGGAGGGATTAGCAGGGCCTGCGCCTTCTGGCATCAGCCCTCGTCCTCCAGCAGCCTCGCAATGCCGCCTGCGAGCGCGGCGGGCGTCTTGGTCGGCGCGTAGCGGGCGACGACCTCGCCTTTGCGGTCTATGAGGAATTTCGTGAAGTTCCATTTTATGTTCGCGCCGCCGATTCAATTGTACGCAAGCCCTTCGATTTCTTCGGTTACCTTGAAATCGGGGGGCTCCATAGGCACTGCACCGCCTTACGAGCGATAGTGGGACTGCGAATCTTAAGCATCTCCTCAAAATCGGCTGATGGGCCTATTGTACACGTTCTCGCTCACGTCCTGCGTCATCCTGGACCGACCGCTTTACTTACGTCTGCCGCATGGCCGCCTCGACGACATGCTTGACAAGCACACTGGTCGTCACCGTGCCTACACCGCCAGGTACGGGGGTAAGGGCATCAACGACGCCTCGTGCGGCCTCAAAGTCAACGTCGCCGACAAGCGTCCCATCGTCTGCGACGTTGATCCCCACATCGATGACGATCTGGCCGGGGGCAAGGTGATCTGTACCAAGCAGATGAGCGCATCCCACACAGGCGATAACGATGTCGGCTTCTCGCACGACTGAGAAAAGCTCCTTCGTCCGGGAGTGGCAGACAGTGACTGTGGCGTTGCGACCGAGCAGCATCATGGCCACCGGCTTGCCGACCACGAGGCTGCGCCCCACGACGACGACGCTCCTGCCCGCAGGGTCGATGCCGTAGTGGTCAAGCAGCTCCATGCAGGCGCTCGGTGTGCAGGGGGCATATCCGGTATTCGCACCGGCAAAGACGCCGGCAAGCGACGCATCGGTGATGCCGTCCACGTCCTTGGCTGGGTCGAGCGCGTTGCGGGCGACACCCTCGTCGAGGGACGGCGGCAGCGGCCGAAACATGAGGACGCCGTGCACGGAGCTGTCGGCGTTGAGGGCTTCGATGGCCTTGGTCAATGCGTCTTGTCCGGCATCGGCAGGAAGCACGATGTTCCTGACAGCTACGCCGACCTTCTCGGCCCGTCTCGCCACACCCCTCTCGTAGGAGACGTCGTCTGCGCGCTCGCCGACACGCAGGATGGCGAGCGTCGGCTCGACGCCTCCTGCCTTCAGTGCCTCGACCTCCTTGATCGTCTCACTGTTCAGTGCTTCGGCGACCTCGGTGCCCTTGAGTGTCCGCGCCATGTGAAGACCTCCTCACAACGTTCAAGAAAACCCGATGTCGCTCTTCACAAGGGCGTTCTGTAGGCGCCGCGCCCATCAGAACAGCCCGTTTATCCTGCCGGAGGCGTCCACGTCGATCCTCTCGGCGGCGGGGGCCTTCGGGAGCCCCGGCATCGTCATGACGTCGCCGGTCAAGGCCACGATGAAGCCCGCGCCCGCCGATACCTTCAGGTTGCGCACGGTGACGCGGAAGCCTGTGGGGGCGCCGAGCAGGGCGGGGTCGTCGGAGAAGGAGTACTGGGTCTTGGCGACGCAGACCGGCAGGCCGCCGAAGCCCAGCTCTTCCAGCGTCTTTGCCTGCTCCTTCGCCTGCGGCGTCAGGTCGATGCCGTCTGCGCGGTATATCCTTGTTGCGATCGTATGCAGCTTCTCTTCTATCGAAAGCCAGTCCGGATAGCTGAACGTAAAGTCGCTTTGCTGACCCGCGAGGCGCACCACCTCCTCCGCGAGCGCCAGGCCGCCCTCGCCGCCCTTTGCCCAGACCTCGGACCGGGCGACGCTGACGTCCAGCTCACGGCACCTGTCCTCCACAAGCCTCAGCTCGGCGGGCGTGTCGGTGGGGAACTGATTGACGGCGACCGCGCAGGGCAGCCCGTAGACCTCGGTGATGTTCTCCACGTGCCGCAGCAGGTTGGGCAGGCCCTTTTTCAGCGCGTCGAGATCCTCGGCCCCCAAGTCCTCCCTGCGCACGCCGCCGTGGTGCTTGAGCGCCCGCACGGTGGCGACCACGACGACCGCGTCGGGCACAAGCCCCGCCATGCGGCACTTGATGTCCAGGAACTTCTCCGCGCCGAGGTCGGCCCCGAAGCCCGCCTCGGTCACCGCGTAGTCGCCCAGGGACAGCGCCATGCGCGTGGCCGTGACGGAGTTGCAGCCGTGGGCGATGTTGGCGAACGGGCCGCCGTGGACGAGGGCGGGGGTCCCTTCCAGCGTCTGCACGAGGTTGGGGCTCAGGGCGTCCTTCAGCAGCGCCGCCATCGCGCCCGCCGCCTTGAGGTCGCCCGCGGTGACGGGCGCACCCGCGCGGTCGTAGGCCACGACGACGCGCGCCAGCCGCTCCCTGAGGTCGGCGGGCGACCCCGCCAGGCAGAGCACCGCCATGACCTCCGACGCCACCGTGATATCGAAACCGTCCTCGCGCGGCGTGCCGTTCGCGCACCCGCCGAGACCGTCCACGACGCTCCGCAGCTGCCGGTCGTTCATGTCCACGCAGCGCCGCCAGGTTATGCTGCGGGCGTCGACGCCCAGCGCGTTGCCCTGGTGGATGTGGTTGTCGAGCATGGCCGCCAGGAGGTTGTTGGCCGCGCCTACGGCGTGGAGGTCGCCCGTGAAGTGAAGGTTGATGTCCTCCATGGGGACCACCTGGGCGTAGCCGCCGCCCGCCGCGCCCCCCTTGACGCCGAACACGGGGCCGAGCGAGGGCTCGCGCAGGGCGACGACGGGGCGCCTGCCGAGGCGCGAGAGCGCGTCCGCGAACCCGACGGTCGTGGTGGTCTTGCCCTCGCCGGCGGGCGTGGGGGTCATGGCGGTGACCAGGATGAGCTTCCCGTCAGGAGCGGGGCCGTCGTCCAGGACGCCGAGCCCGACCTTGGCCTTGTAGCGGCCGTAGGGCTCAAGGTGCCCCGGCCCTATCCCCAGCTCCCCGGCGACCTCCGCGATGGGCCGGGGGGCAGCCGACTGCGCTATCTCGATGTCCGATGGGTGGGCCATGTCCTCTTCCTTTCAAAACCAATTGCCGCCAACGAACATCCGTCACTCCTCGATGCCCAGGAAGGCCCCGCCGTCGACGGAAAGGGTCGCGCCGTACATGAAGTCGCTGATAGGCGTGGACAGCATGAATATCACACGGGCGACATCGTCGGGGTCGGCAAGGGGCGACCTAGTGGACTCGCGGAGCTCCTTGGCGGCCTCTGTGCCATGCGTGGTCATCGCACCGGGCGTCAGCATGCCGCCGGGCAGGACGCAGTTGATGCGAATGC
This sequence comes from Coriobacteriales bacterium, assembly GCA_031263105.1. GTDB lineage: Bacteria > Actinomycetota > Coriobacteriia > Coriobacteriales > UBA8131 > JAISGJ01. The sequence goes on along the minus strand of JAISGJ010000211.1, from coordinate 13,043 downwards.
CCTTGTGCTTGAGGCCCTTTGCCAGAGACTTCGTCAGGGCGACGACCGCCGATTTGGACGCGACATACTCGAACATGATGGGAGCCTGATCGGCGGAAAGGCCTGCGACCGAGGCGACGGTGACGATGCGGCCGCCTGTCTCCTGCCTCTCCATCGCGTCTGCCACAGCCTGGATGAAGAACAGGGTGCCCTTCAGGTTGATGTCGATCATCTCATAGAAGGTCTCCTCGGTGATCTCCGAGAGCAGCGCATGGGCCCAGACCCCGGCATCGGTGACGAGGATGTCGACCGCACCGAACTCCTTGACCGTGAAGTCCACGGCGGCCTTGACCTGGGCGACGTCGGTCACGTCTGCCTTTACGAACCTAACGACATAGCCCTTGTCGCCGAAGTAGCCCAAGGCCCTCTCGGCATACTCGTCGGCCACATCGGCGATAACCACACGGGCCCCTGCCTCGCACAGGCGGTTAACGACGCAGAACCCCAGGCCCATTGCCCCGCCTGTGACGATGGCGACCTTGCCGGTCAGATTCAGGATCTCGCTCATGGACGGGTCGTTGTTCGTGCCCCTCGACATTCCGGGAACGCCGGTCTCGTCGATGCCGAGCGCCCGTTGGTAACCCTCGTGAAACGAATACATCCTATCCCTCCTGTCCAGGTGTTGACTCGGGCTTGACTATCCTGATGCGGGTAGCGAGTATCACCAGCACCACGCAGACCGCCACCAGGATTCCGGAGAAGAACATGAACATCATGTAGGAGTTGGTGGCGGTGAATATGAACGCTGCCAGAGGGGTGCCCACCATCGCCGCAGAAGCAGAGGCCGTCGAGGCAAAGCCGATGAGCGAAGCGGATTCCTTTTGCCCGTAGATCTTTGTATAGGCCACGGCTCCGAGGTTCCCGGTGAAAGCCGATGCGTCCAGCATGACGGCAATGATCAGGGCGGGGATGAAGCCGAGCCCTGCCACAAAGGCGGCCGCGAAGAAGACGACGGTGAGCAGGCCTCCCTGCATCGTCGTGGCCTTGGACACCCCGAACTTATCAAGAAGGACACCGAAGACCGGTCCCCAGACCAAGGTGGCGATGCCCAAGGCGCCAACGCAGATTCCTGCCTCGACGGGGCTGAGGTTCAGCGACTCGAAGAACGGGGCTGAGTTGTTGCCCAGCCCCGTGGTGGCGATACAGGCCACGAAGATGCCGATCAGGATCATCCAGAACGGCTTGGTGCGCAGGATCTCCTTGACGGTGAGGGTCTTGTCCGCCGTATGCTCGATCTGCCCTGCCTCGGCCTCGCTTACCTGCTTGGGCTTCTCGTCAGGCACCTCATAACCGTACTCACTCGGCTTCTCGGCAAGCAGGAATATCGCGCAGAGCAGAATCACGCCACCTGCCACCAGCCCGTGCACCAGCGCCACCTGACTCACAGAGTAGGCCTCGATGGATGCTGCCAGCGTGGGGCTCAGGGTCATGATCACGAGCGCCAGTCCGATAGCCAGAAAACTCATCCGCTTGCCAAGGCCCTTTTTGAACCACCAGGCCATTATCACCTGAGCACCTGGGAAACCCGCTGCCACCGTCGCAAATCCAAAGGGTATGGCCATGATATACAGCGCGATGATGTCGGTGGCAAGGGATATCGCAACGAAGAAGGCGATGATGATCACAGCAGCGATGCTGACAAGCAGCCGGATCTTGATTCTCTTGAGCAGCGCCCCCAAGACCAGGGCGGTGATGACACTGGTCAGACTGGCTATGCTGATGATTATGGAAATCTGTCCGAGGGAAACGCCCAGCTTGGCAGCCAGAGGATTCCAGTAGTTGGAGAACGTGATATAGGACCCCAGGCAGAAAGCGGCCATGATCAGACTGCCGAAGTAGGCCTTGTTCGCCTTGAACCTCATGCTCTTATTCACAGAAGCGTCCATCGCTTGTACCTCCCTGTTCGAGTCAGCGGCCGTCTTCCCGTCCGGCATCGCCCTGCCGTTCTGACGGGAAGACGGCTGTCCGCTGATTACTTGTAGGTGTTGTCCAGATCGGTGAGGAACTTCTCAAGCTCGCGCTCGTCCATGCTCCAGCCGTGCTCCTTTTGGGGATAGGCGCGTGTCTTGATGTCCGTGTCGAACTCCTTGAAGGCCGCGATGGAATCCTCGAGATAGGTGCGATAGTGCTTGGAGTGCTTGGCCATCGTGGACACCGGCTGGAAGCCGAGCAGGTCATAGATGACCATCTCCGAGCCGTCGGCCGCCCCGCCGGCGGCAACTGCGATCACGGGGACGCGCAGCTTCTTGGCGATGGCCTCGGTGACCTCCCGCGAGGTCATCTCGATGGTCATGCCCACCATGCCATTCTCTTGATACTCGTAGGCCATGCGGAAGACGTCCATGGCCTCGCTGGCCGTCTTGCCGATGCGCTTGTAGCCGCCGTAGGCCTTGGCCTGCCAGCCGGAGAGGCAGCCCACATGGCCGAACACGGGAATGCAGCGGTCGGACATATACTTCAGCGTCTCGTTGGTCACGCCCATCGGCAGCACGCAGTCGGCACCGTCCATCATCAGCTTGGTGGCGACCTCGGTGGCGTGGTACTTGTCCGCGTAGGTCCAGTCGCTCATCACCGCGTTGAGGCAGATCATCGGAGCGAGCTTCCTGATCTCGCGCGTCTGCGCGTGGAGGTTGCGCGCCCGGTCCTCGCAGTTCTCGCCAAAGGCGACGTAACGGACAAGCTCGACGCCCGCGCGCTCACAGGCCAGGACCCAGAGGGCGTCGCAGGGGCCCGTGCCGACCATCGTTATCAGCGTGCCCTCGTCCTTCATCTTCTGCAAGGTCGCAACGGTGATCTTGCCTACAGCGAAGGGCATCAAACTCGGTTCTTTCTCGGCCATGGCAGTGCTCCTTTCAACGAAACGCTTGTATAGGTGGCCCGCTACCGTGCGGGTTCGTGCCCAAAGCCTTGCACCTTCAGCAGGTCATGCCGCCGTCTATGATGAAGTCCTGACCGGTGACGTACTTCGATGCCGACGAGGCCAGATAGAGCACGCAGTAGCCGATGTCGTCCGCCTCGCCTATCGTGCCCATGGGCACGTCCTTGGTGAAGTACGGCATGATCTCCGGGTTGTCGAAGGCGCCTGTGGTCATCTCCGTGAGGATGTATCCCGGGTAGATGCTGTTGACGCGCACCTGCGCCGGAGCGAACTGCTTGCCCCACATGCGGCTGAGACTGCGAATGGCGCCCTTCGACGCGGTGTACGGGATGCCGGAGTCGACCATCGCCTTGACGCCGGCACTGGACGAGATGTTGATGATAGAGCCGCCGCCCGCATCGCTCATCAGCGGGTAGGCGTACTTGACCATGAACACCGTCGCATCGAGGTCAACCTTGATGACCTTGTGGTAGTTCTCGGTGTCGAAGGCGTCCTCGATGCGGCCGGAGTTCATGCCGACGCTGTTTACGAGGACGTCCACGCTGCCGAAGCGCTCGACGCAGGCCTCGACGGCAGCCTTGCAGTTGCTCTCTTCCGAGACATCGGCGGCAAAGCAGTCCGCAGCGCCGCCTGCGGCCTCGATTGCAGCTTTGAGCTCTTCGAGTTTCTCGGCCCGACGGGCGACGAGGAAGACCTGTGCGCCTGCCTGCGCCAGCAGCAGGGCCGACGACTTGCCGATGCCCGAGCTCGCCCCGGCGACAAGGGCGACCGTGCCTTCGCACGAGAGTTTACCGAGCCTCATGGTGTTCTCCTTTGAACGTTGTCTGGCGGACGGGGGATGCTGGGCGGCGCAGCGGGTGGGCGGGGCGGCGTTCCGGGCGCGGGCGGGGCGGCGGGCGAACGGGGGATGCCGGGCGCAGGCGGGGCGGGCGGGCGCGGCGGGGCGGCGGGCATCCCCGGTGCCTTGGGGGCACGGGGCGCAGTGCCCATGGCTGCCACGATCTGCGCCTCTGTGGCACCGCATTGACCGCACTCCTTGGCCGTCGGCGGATTCTGGAACCCGCAGATCGGGCAGACGACATTCGTCTGTCTCTGCAGCTCCGCTCCGCACTCGGCGCACATCTTGGCAATCGGCTTGTTCACCTTGCCGCACGACGGGCACGTGTTCATCTGTATCTCCGCTGGCCTGAAACACATGGGTGACTCTCCTCGGGGTCCGAGGAGGAGCGGTCGCGGCACCGTCCCTCCCTGTCTGTATGCGCTGTCCGTATGCGCCGCCTCCGTGAGCTGCGACCGCCGCAGCGTCAGGTAAGGGCGATGTCGCCGAGACCGACGTCCTCCTTCCTGGTGCTGACCTCCAAGGTCTTTGCCTTGCCGTCGGCCTCGATGGTGAGCGTGAAGTCCGCGTCGGGCAGATCGCGCAGCCAGAAGTCGCCCCAGTCGTCAGTGACGGCCGTAAAGGCACCGGCCTCGCCGACAAGCGCCACCGTGGCGCCGACGTGCACCTCTTTCGCCACAGGGTCGTAGACGGTGCCGGCCACGAACTTCCGGGGCAGCCCGCCTCTGTAGTAGACGCGCGGGCTGGTACCGTACTCGGGGTGCATGACCTCGCAGTCAGAGAGGTCGAAGTCGCCCTCCTCGCCGAACTGAATGACGTTGACATGGCAGTTGTCCACACAGCGCGGGACGTCGATGGTGTGGCCGCCGTCGAGCAGATGGGCGCAACCGGTGCACTTCTGCGGAAGCCTGAGTTCCTCGTTCCAAAAGATGGCGCCATACGGGCAGGACCTGGCCAGCCTCTCGTTGCCGACGGCCTTCTTGGGATCGATTATCACCAGGCCGTCGTCGCGCTTGTAGACGGCGTCCGGCGCAGCCTTGATGCAGGGCGCGTCGTCGCAGTGCTGGCAGAGCGTGGGCAGATGGGTGACCTTGATGTGCGGCCGTCTGCCGCGCTCCTGCTGGTCGACCTTCATCCAGAACTGCCCGACGAAGGGCTGCGCCCTGGCATAGGGGGCCCACTCGTTGCCGCAGTGCTCGTCCTTGCAGCCGATTTGGCAGTCATGGCAGCCGACACAGCTCCTGTAATCGATAACGAACACCTTTGCCATCTCACTCGCCTCCTTCCACCCACGATGCGTAGTTGATGCCTATGGCCGGGTCGTAGTCCCGCGCAAAGGCCTCGGGATAGTTCCGCTTCCACTCCTCAAGCTCGGCCCGCTCCAGCTTGGAGCACTCCACCAGGTAATTGGTGACCGCGAAGCCCACGCAATGCTGGGAGATACGACGTGGCGGGCTTATCAGGTTGGTGGCGCCGCCGCGATCCAGGCAGTCCGTTATGGGATCCACCCGTGCGCCCTTGTGGACCATGACGGAGCCAGGCGTCACGCGCCCTGAGATGCGGGCACCGCACAGAATCGTCCCCTGGTCGTTTGTCACCTTGACGATGTCGCCGGCGGCGATGCCACGGGAGGCGGCGTCCTCGGGAGTCATCCAGACAGGCTCGTAGGCGTAGCCGTCGAAACCGCGCACCTTGCAGGTCTCGATCTCGCGGAACCAGGCGATGTCGTCGCCCTGGACATGCACGCGCCAACGCGCAGCGGTGGAGACCAGCAGCAGCGGATAAGTCTTGGCCTTCTCGCCAAAGGGCGTCTCGTCGTGCGTCCAGCCCTCTTCCGCCGGGCCGCCGATCATCCAGCGGGCCATCGGCTGACGCTCCTTGTCGTTCGGGAAGTGCTCTGCCAGCGCATCGGACCAGAACTCGATCTTCCCCGTGGGCGTGTCCAGCGGATAGGCCTCCGGATCCTCATAGAAGTTCTGCATGCCGTGCGGCAGCTTCTTCCAGTCCGGGTCGATCTTGGGAATGTAGTAGCTCTTCTCCTTGAACTGCTCCCAGGTGATCTCCTCGCTGACCCGGGAGTTGCCAAAGGCGTACTCGAACCACTCGTCCTCGTCCATGCCGAGCGAGATGTTCTCGTCCACGCCGAAACGCCTGCCGATCTCCAGGGCGATCTGGTAGTCGCTCATCGACTCGCCGATGGGGTCGCAGGCCCTCTTGTTCAGGGCCACGTACTTGAAGGGAACCACCATGCCGGCGCCCACGTCGTCGTTCTCCTCGACGCAGGTGCTCACCGGCAGGACCATGTCGCAGAAGAGGCTGTCGTTTTCCATCCACTGGTGATTGGTGAGGAAGAACTCGATCTGAGGGTCGCGGATGGCGTCCTGGTAGTTGAAGCCGCCGTTCCAGCAGACCATGTTGCAGGGCTTCTCGCTCCACATCATGCGGATGGGCGTGCCGCCCGCCTCGGCGGGCGCAGGGTAGCGGTACTCCTGGAACTGGTCCTCGGTGGAGGCCCAGATGATCGAGGGGCTGCCCCACCAGGTGACTTCGCCGTCCTGAATGGCATGGGCGACCGTGGTGCGCGGGATGGACTGCACCGTGGGCACGTACATGCGGGAGCGGTTGCACATGATCATCTGCCCCACCGTGCTGTTCTCGATGATGGGCTTGGCCATCTCAAGGGCGTTGATGTGCAGCTGCTGCACGCCGGGACGGCCCAGGCCCTGCATCGCCATCTTGTAGGCGGCGGTGCGGCCGTTCTCATGGGAGTAGGGGCCTTTCACCGAGCCGCTGGAGAAGTGCGCCAGCGACGTGCGCTGCGTGCCCCACTTGCGGGCCAGTGCCTTGATGGTCCACTCGGGCACGCCGCAGAGCGGGGACGCCCACTCCGGCGTCTTGGGCTCGCCGTCCTCCTCGCCGAGGACATAGGCCCTGAGCCTGTCGAAGTGGACCGTGTGGGTCTCCACGTAGTCCTTCTGGTACAGGCCCTCGGTGAGCCACACGTGCATCAGGGCGAAGTCCAGCGCCGAGTCCGTGTTCGGCAGGATGGGTATCCACTTCATCGTCTCATGACAGACGGCCGTATAGGTGCAGAACGGGTCGATGACGACGAACTCCTTGCCCAGCTCCTCCCAGTACTTGATCAGGCGGCTTACGCCCTGCGCGGCGTAGTTCTGGGTCAGCTCGAGGTCGCCGGCCTGAAAGGCGATAAGGTCGCAGCTCTCGCAGAGGTCGTAGGCGACCAGCCACGAGCTGTAGCCGGTCTCCATCGGCGCCGCCAGGCCGAGGCCGTTGGTGGAGCCTCGCCCCCAGACGTGCTTGGCCCCCCAGTACCAGCCTTCGACGCTGTCGGGCGTGCGCGTCTCGCGGGTGTAGCCGCCCAGCTCGTTCATCAGCGTGGCGTGCATGCCGCCGCCGGAGTGCAGGTCCTTCGACTCACGGTGGCCGTTCTCGCCGATGCAGAGCACGGCGAAGGGGCCGTAGTCCCCGATGATGCGGCGCAGCTCGGACTCGATGATGTCGAGGGCCTCGTCCCAGCTGATGCGCTTGAACTTGCTGATGCCACGGTTCTGGGCGTTGGTCTTGGCGGGGTCCCCGCCCGGCTCCCAGTCCACGCGCTTCAGCGGGTAGCGCACGCGGTTCTTGGAGTAGACGCGGTTCTTGTACGCCAGCGCAAAGTAGCTCGGGGCCGCCTTGACCTCTGGCTTGAACACCTTGCCGTCGATGTCGAACTCCCAGAGATCCTTTTGAAGGTCGTCCCATGGGTAGCTCATGTCCCAGTGCAGCGGACGGAACCTGACGATCCTCCCGTCCTTGAAGTCGATCGCCACCGCGTCACCGCCGGTGCCTCCGCAGGCGATGCCCCTGATGACGGTCTGCTCCCGAACGCCCTGCTCTCGAAGGGCCTGCTCCCGCCCTTCCTGCTCGACCTGCTCGCTCATCCGGGCCTCCTCTCGCTCTTTGTTTGTCGTTCTCGATAGTCCGACGATACCCTGCGGCTACGTGCCCAGCAACAGGCCAAAACCGCTCTTTTGAGTGCAGTTCTCCAACTGACCGGCTGTTTTGCAGGTGTCGGCCAGACAAAGCGTCTCTTCTGTAGGGGGATGCCTTGCAGAACAGGGGTTTTGCAGGAACTTTGTCGGTTCCGCCGTCTCCCGCATGTGGTTGAACGCGCGGGCTGGGTCTATAATTGGGCAGGACGGGGCAGACGGCTCTACGGAGGCTCTACGGAGGTGGCCTATGATTGTCAGGCAAAGTATCCAGAACTGCTTCAGGGAGCTTGCTCTGTCCACCCCTTACGAGGATATCTCCGTTACCCGGATATGCAAGGAGACGGGTGTCTCCCGGGCGTCGTTTTATGATAGTTTCCAGAACAAGGAGACCGTCTTATCGAGCATCGTTCAGGATGATGTCGTGGACTCGCAGCACCGGATGCTGGAGACGATTCCCACGTTCCGGATAAAATCGTCGCCGCAGATACTGATGGAGCTCATCTACCAGAGCATCGCAGATCACGAGCGGTTCTACTCGCGGATCAATCGCGTCGAGCACGGCAGTCTGCTCGTCCGCATTCTGACCGAGCGGCTGAGCGCCCTGAACGACGTGGTGCTCAAGGACTTCGAGCTGCCCGACGACGAGAAGGCGTACACCGCCTTCTTCTTCTCTGCGGCGAATGCGAGCCTGATCAGTCGTTGGCTCACGAGGAAGATGGATGTCGAGCCGACGCGGCTCGCCCATCTGTTCAACAAGTGGACTTTGAGCTATTGGCAGAAAATCTCACCGGTCAAGCAGGAGTGGATGGAATAGGGATGCCGGCAGCCATCCGGCTGCCGGCATCCGTCGTGCCTGTTCCCCGACAATTCCTTACTGCGTCACTGCGCCGCGATTATCTTGCCTGCGACGCGCCCGTGGGTCATGGCCATGCCCATCGAGTTGCCTGCAGAAGGCGTGCCATAGCCCATGCCGTAGCGCTGGCCCAGGCAGTTGCCGGTCGCATAGAGGCCCTTGATGGGGCCGGAGCGGTCGGCCTTCATGACGTTGAGGCTCGCGTCGGTGAGAAGGCCCGCAAGCGTCACGAGGCCGGGGGACGTCATGCCGGAGTTCTCTGCGACCGCACCATAGAAGGGCGCCTGCTCGAGGGGGATCATCAGATCGGCCTGCTTGTCGAAGTCCGTGTCCTTGCCCTGGCTGCACAGCTCGTTGTAGCGCTCGATCTCTGCGAGCGCGGTCTCCAGCTCCGCACCGCTGTAGCCAAGGTAGCCGAGCAGCTCCTCGATGCTGTCGGCCGCGAACACGATGCTCGGCGGCATCGAGCTCTCCCCGCTCGCCTCGCCTTCCGGGTCATGGGTGTTGATCTCGTTCAGGCTGACGATGGAGCACGAGGTGACCGGCCCGCCGTCCGGCCCCGGCTGGAGGTTGCGCATGTCCTCTTCCATCTGTTCCAGCATGGGAGGATAGCCCCAGTTCGGTGCGCCATGATCGAGGCCCGCGCCCTGTACCGTCTTCATGAAGTTGGCGTCCATGACAGAGGCGATGATGCCCAAGGGCTGCCTCAGGCAGGCGGCACCGGCAAGCTGGGCCATGCTCTCGTTCATGAAGCGCCTGCCGTCCTTGTTGAGGGTCAGGAAGGCCGATGTGCCCCAAGGGCCGGGCTGTCCGCCCATGATGTTCATGGAGGAGCGCGGATGGGGCTCTATGGCCCCGCCTGCCCAGCAGCCGAGCTTGTGGCCCATGCCGTCGCGGCCGGGACCGATCAGGCCCGTCCTCTCGATCCCGACGCGGCTCCCCCACTCGGCAACGTCGTCAAGGAGGTTCCAGACCATGTCGGGGTTGGCGGAGAAGTCCCCGGTTGCCAGCAGCACGCCCTTGGCGGCATTCAGGCGCAGATAGCTGCCGTCCTCCTTGAGCGCGTAGGCACCCGTGACGGCATCGCCGTCCATGACGAGCGCCTCGGCAGAGCAGCCCCAGTACCACGTGGCACCCAGTTTCTCGGCCTCCCACATCGAATAGGTCTCTATCTCGGTCAGACGGGTGAGCTTGCGCCCGGGTATCACTTCCGTGGGGTTGATGGTGGCGGCGGTCTGCACGGTCGTCGCCCAGGACTTGAAGCTGGACTGCGCTATGGGGTAGTCGCTGCCCTTGTCCTTGCCATAGGCCACCTGGATGACGCAACGGCCGCCCTCGTAGTCGAGCAGGTCGCTGGTCTCAGGTATCAGGGAGACGAGGTTGTCGAACATCTCCCCCGAGTTCTCGACGAACAGCCTGATGATGTCCGGGGACACGCGCCCGATGCCGCGCCGGACGTATTCTGCGGTGATCTCGCCCGTGTTGTAGCCGCCGAAGCCCTTCTCGGTTATCCATTGCGAGTTGTACGCGCAGATGTCGTCGCCGAAGTAGACGTACTTCTCCTCCGACTGCCTCTCCACGACTGCGACCGTGGCCCCTGCCTGGGCCGCCGCAAGCGCAGCCTGTGTCCCCGCATGTCCGCTGCCGAGGACGACGACGTCGACATCGACGGTCTCCGAGACGTCTGCCTCGGCGATCTCGGGCATCGTCCCCAGCCAGTCGTCGGCGCAGATGGCGCCGCCGATGGTCCCGTTCACGCCGCCGCCGCCGGCTGCCGGGGCAGCGCCGCCGGATGCGCCTCCGGCCGCCCCCTCATTGCCGGCTGCCCCGCCATCTCCGTCGCTGCTCCCGGCGGCCGAAGGGGCACAGGCCGCCAACGCGCCCGCTCCCACAAGGCCCGCCGCGCCGATGCCCGCTCCCACGAGGAACCTCCTGCGGCTCAGCATGTCGTGGTGCTCGTTGCTCCCGTTGCTCCCGTTGTTCTCGCTCATATGATCTCCTTCTTTCCCGAGTGTCCCTGCGAAGAGCAGGCTGCGCCTCACACTACGGGAGAACCGGGCAGAAGGTATCACCGCAACGCGGTGATTGTGGCATACGCGTATCCCCGCACTGGGGGGATACAGGGGATCCGATGGCCCTTAATCCGTTACCGCTCGCACCCTACTGTCATTCCGAGCGGAGACGCTGCCGGAGGCTGCGCCGCAGCCGAGGAATCCTTGGGTCCGAGCGCCCGGACGGGGTGCCGGTGGCACCCCGTCAGCGAAGGACGGGTGAAGCGCCTGCGCGAACCCACGGGTCTGTTTTCAGCGAGAACGGGCCGACAGGCCCACGGAACGCGAAGCGGCCAACAGCAGGTTGGGGGGCGCCTCTGCCCACAGTCGGCTGCTTCGCAGCCGAGGATTCCTCGGCGGGACTCGGAATGACGGTGGGGGTGTGAACGGTAAGCTCAATCCTGCGGAGGGAGGCGCTCCAGCAGAGCCAGGAGCTCCTCTTTGTTGGTGGTGCCGGTCTTCTGGTAGATGTGGCCTAAGTGGGTCTTCACCGTGTGCTTCGAGATGTGCAGGGTGCGCTCGATATAGCTGCCGGTGTGCCCGGCCAGCCAGATGGCGGCGACCTCCTGCTCGCGCGGAGAGAGGCGGTGACGCACCGCGAGCAGGCGGGCCTGCTCCTCTGCGCCCAGTGCCGCCGCCGAGACGGCAGAGACGGGGGGCGGGGGTGCGTGGCCCAAGGCGGCGGCCGGTGCGCTGGGGACGCCGGGTGCACGTGCGCCGGGGGCGGCGGACGCACCTGCGCCCAACGCGCCCAGTGAGGCAGCGCCCCCTGTTGCCGGTGCGGGCTCCGTGCCGGGGAGCAGCGTGCGCGCGCTTACGACCACCAGCGTGGCAATCAGCAGCATGAGGAGCACCGCGAAGGAGACGACGAAGGGGTGGGCGTCGGCTGCAACGGCGGTAAGCTGCCCGAGCAGAACGCAGGCGAACTGGGTTGCCGTAAGCAGCGCGAAGCTGAAGGCCATCGGCACCCGTCGGGTGGCAACGGCGGCGATGAGCAGGAGCCAGACGAGCAGGCGCACCAGATCGGTGCCCACCGAGGTGACAGAAAGCATGAGCGAGGCGGGCAGGGGCATGGGCAGAGCCAGAAGCAGGCAGGTGAGAGCGATGCAAGGAATGGCAATATAGTATGCTATGGTGTAATTGCGCCTGAAGGAGAACAGGGCGACGAACCCGGCGATGATGAATGCCACGAGGCCGAGGGCTGCCGTGAGCAGGAACTGCCCTGTCGTGTCCGCCGTAGGGTCAACAGGCAGGTAGCTGGTGCGCACCGCGCCAAAGGCGAAGTTCACGAGGCCGGCAACCAGGATGAACTGCCAAGGGGTGAGACGCAGCAGCTGCGACAAGGTGGGGCGGGGACGCTCGTCGGCGTAGGAGACAAGCAGGCCGCTCTCGTGCGGACGCAGGCTGAGAACGGAGCACAGGGGCAGCACGGCGACCAAGGGGATGGCAAGTGCCTGGGGCAGCAAGGTGAGCACAAGGCCCAGCAGCCAGCCCAAGGCAACGGCCAGCGCATAGGCCACAAGCGCACCGCGCACCCCCTGGGTCGCAAAAAGCTCCACCCAGGCCAAGGTGAGCACAAAGCCGGAGAAGGCGGTGCAGGCGACGCAGACAACCATCCACCAGGGTGCGAGCACGCCGAGGCTGACAACGCTCACGCCGACGGTGCCAAGCGAGCCTGCGACAGCGAGGGCCCACAGCAGCTTCCGACGGCTGGCAAGAGGGGTCAGGCGGGTGGAGAAGGCGAGAATGACGACGCCCGCCAGAACGACGGCGACAGTCGAGAAGAGGTGTGTGATGGACAGGGGCAGCATCTCGACCGACGACACGAGCAGCACATTGCTTGCGTAGAGCAACTGCGTCTGGGCCTCGAGGAAGGCAAGACCGAGAAAGCAGCGGAGCGGTCGGCTGAAGATGCGGCTGAAGAGTGCTCCGCGCAAGCGGCCCTCGGCTCGCCCTTCAGTGCCTGCCACACGGTTCCTGTGAGCGGTGGTGCTGTCCATGTCCTCCTGCTTCTCCCTGTCCGATAGATTGTACCGCAGTTTGGCCCCTTGGTCTCAAGCCGCCCCATGCAAGGCGCGGTTCCTGTTCACAGGGCGCGGGCACCAAACAGCCCTGTAACTGTTACTGTTCGCACCCTACTGTCTGAGCGAAGCGCCCGCAAGGGCGCGCAGCGTGAGAATCCTTGGACACGCAGTGTCCAACTGGCCCGGTCGGGCGCTGGCGCGTCCAAAGATTCCTCGGCTTCGCTCGGAATGACAGTAGGGTGCGAACAGTAAGGAACTGTAAAGTAATAAATTGTACGATAGCCTGTGGGACGGATTGCCCCGGGTCAAGGCGGGAACAGGTGGCCCTACTTGTGGTAATGCCGCCTGTTCCCAACGCAGAGCCGGGG
>JAISGJ010000199.1 GCA_031263105.1 Coriobacteriales bacterium | reverse complement strand
AGCGTGTGGGCGCGGTGCTGGAGCCAGGCGCCTTTTTTCAGGAAGAAGGCGGCGAGCGTGCAGCTCGCGAGCAGCATGACACCGGCGTAGAAGCTGTGGTCACCGATGCAGTTGTAGGTATAGGCGAAGTTCCAGAGGTCGTAGGCGATTATCCACGGCCAGATCTGGTCGACCCAGAGCATGTCCTTCGAGGCGCCCAGCTTGGAGGCCTTGATCGCGAACCAGCCCGTGATCGTGAGGATGTTGAGGATGCCGGCGGCCGCGTTCATCAGGTTCCAGGGGCCGGAGACCATCGCCATGCCGTCGATGACCTGGCCGGTCGCGCCGAAGCTGTAGACCTGGATGTCGCGGATCACCGCTTCGAGGATGTTGATCGAGAGGATGAGCGGCGGAAAGGCCAGCGCCAGCTTGTTCTTCTGCAGGCGCGGGATGTAGCGGATGGCCATGAAGCCGACGCAGCCGGCGAGTGCGGAGTAGACCTTCGCGTAATGGAACCAGTCGTTGACCGAGCTGCCCTCCACCGTGGCGGTATGCGGCCAGACGAAGACGGTCAGGACGACGGGCAGCGCGATGAAGAAGGCCAGGCCCGTCCATTTGTTCAGACGGCTGATCTCGTTCGCGCCGATGAGAGCGAACAGGACGACAAGCCCCATTATCCCCTGCTCAAGTGAGAGCGGCTCATACAAAAACATCGTTCTTCCTTTCTCTTCGGCGGGCTTTCCCTTCCGGCACCGGACTGCCGAGGTCCAGGTGCAGGGTCTGGGCGGCGATGTCCTTCAGGGTCTTGTCGCTGATGTCGGGATGGGTGCGGATCAGCGCTATGAGCCCGACGATCAGCATGTAGAAGGTCTCGTAGACGTGCTCTATCTCGACCCTGTGGTACAAGGCGTACTCCTTGACGGTCGAGTTGACGATATAGCAGGCGATGCGGTCGGCCACACGGTTCGTGAACCGCAGGTACAGGGCGGTGTTCTCGTAACTTGCCAGGCTGCGACGGAAGGAGTCTCCCTTGAGGATGGCACCTCGGAAGAAGCGCAGGATGTCCTCCAGGGCCTTCTCCACGTTGCCGAACTCCCGCTGCGCGTTCCAGTACTGCAAACCCTCGATGAACTCGTCGACGTAGGCGTCGAGCACCTGAGAGGTGATCTCGTCCTTGTCCTGGAAGTAGCGGTAGAACAGCGACCGGGTCACCCCGACGCGGTCGGTGATGTCCTTGACGGTCGTATGGCTCAGCCCCTTGGTCTCGTACAGCTCGCGTGCAGCGGCGACGATCTCCTCGCGGCGGGCACCTGCCCTTGGGAGACGATGGCCGACCGCCTTCTCCTTGGGGCCGTCGGCCTTCTTCGGGGCGTCGGTCTTCCTTGCTGCCATGGGGCGCCTCATCCTCTCCCGAGGAGGAAGCGGCTCAGGCCGAGCGCCCCTGCCGTGACGGCCAGGTTCGCCGCAATGCTGGCGCCGAGCCAAGCGTTGAGCGCCGCATAGTCGATGTCGGCGACGTTGAAGCGTGCGAACAGGGCGACGGAGAGAAGGAGGAGGAGGATGCCGACAAGGGCGGTCGCCGCGACCAGGAAGACCGCCCGTGCAAACGGCCCGCGCCGCGCACGACGTGCGGCGCTGACGGCGGCGAACACGACGGCCCCTCCCATCGAAAGGAGGGTCCAGAGCATGAGCAGCACGAGCGGCAGCATGAGGGACGACCCCGAGGAGCCTGCGTCGCCCAGCTTGCCGGTGACGGAGGCGAGCTGGACGTCGGAGACGGTGCCGAGGAAGACGAGGGCGAACACGGCGACGATGACGAGGGTGGCGACCAGCATCCAGAGGGCGAACACGGCGAACTGCGGCATGAGCGCGCCGCGCGCGCCGCCAGCGGACGCCTTGTCGGACGGGGCCGCGCCTGGGGCCTGGTCCTGCGCGATGCCCTGCGCGAAGCGCCAGCCCGCAGAGCCGAACAGGGCCGCTATCATCCCGCCGACGATGCCGCCTATGGCGACGAGGGCGACGACGGACGTGCCGGTGAATATCTCGCACATCTGCTCCAGGATGGAGCCGGAGCCGGAGGTCGCGTAGACGTATGACAGGGCGCCGCGTGCCTCCAGGAGCCCCAGCGCCACGCGGCTGCACAGCACCATGACGAGGGCGCAGGCGAAGATGGTGACCGTGGGAAGGACGCTCCCCCTCAAGCTGGATTTGAACGGTGACATGGCCTTGAACCTCCTTGTCTCTGCCCTGGGGCTGCTCATCCGATCTCGCACTCGACGGCCGAGCCACCGGCGAGGTAGCCGCCGCAGAACGCCAGGCCGACGTCGCCCATGATGGAGCCCAGGACGGGCTGGCCGATGTAGCTGTTCTCCCCGCAGGCGCCGCCTGCCGTGTGCCAGCCTGCGTACAGGCCGGGGATGGGAAGCCCCTTGGTGTCGAGGACCTGCATCTTCGTGTTCACCATCAGGCCCGCCTTGGTGCCGTAGAGGTTGCCGCCGACACGGCAGCCGTAGAAGGGCGGCGTGGCGATGGGGTGCAGCCACTCGGAGGGAAGCGGGTACAGGTAGTCGTCGGCGCCCTTCTCGCAGTTCTCGTTCCAGTGCGCGACGGCCTCGGTGAGGACGCCTTCGGCGAGGCCCAGGTCGCGCTCGAGCGCCTCCAGGCTGTCGCGGCGCTTCAGGACGTCGGCGGCGAGCGCGTCGTCGACGCCGTTGCGCCAGTTGCGGAAGTGCTCGGGTATCTTGTCCTCCTGCTCCATGCCGGGCTCGATCAGCATGCGGCAGTGCTCCTGGTCGAAGCCCTCCACATGCTCCTCGTAGGTGCTGTCGAAGATGACGTAGGAGCGGTGCCCCGGGCGCGCCATCTGCAAGGTCGCCAGGTCGCCCAGGGCATAGATGGCGTTCGGGCCGTCCTTGGCGACGTTCGAGTCGAGGTAACGGACGCGCTGGCCCGAGCGGTCGATGGTCAGCCAGGGCTGGCGGGAGAGCTGCGTCATGCCGTCGTAGAGGAAGCGCCCCCACATCGCGCCCTCCGCCTGCCAGTCGACGCCGCCGTCGAAGGAGGCGCTGGAGTTGAAGCCCGAGACGTCCGCGCCGACCCCCAGGCCCATGCGCATGCACTCGCCCTTCTCCTCGCCGATCAGGTAGTTCGACGCACAGGCCATGGCGGCGGTGGGGCAGTACTTCTCGAGCAGGGCCTTGTTGTTGCAGAAGCCGCCCGCCGTCATGATGACGGCCTTCGTCGCGTGGATGTAGAGGGGGCCGTCGATGGTGTCGCACCTCACGCCGACGATGCGGCCGTCCGCATCCTGCACGAGGGCGCGGGCAGGCGCGCTGAAGACGAACTCGCAGCCCTTGGCGCTGGCGAACTCGAACATCGCGTCGGTGGCGTCCCTCATCTTGAGGACGTGGTGGTCGAGCGTCGAGTTCTTGGGCGCCACGTAGACGGGCACCGCGCCGAGGCGCCATTCGACGCCGCAGTCCGCCATCCAGTCCAGCGCCTTGTGCCCTTGGTCGGCGATCAGGTAGAGGAGGTCGGGATCCATCGCGTAATGGTACTGCTCCAAGGCGTAGTCCGTGAGGTCCTTGGGGTCGAACGGCCACTTGGGAAAGCCGAAGCGCCGCTCGTCCTGCATCTTCATGCCGCCGAATATCCCGCACATGCCCGCGCTCTGGGCGTTGCCGCCCCACAGCGACATGGCCTCGACGCAGACGGTGGCCGCGCCCATCTCGGCGGCGCGGGACGCGGCGTTCAGCCCGCCGCCGCCGGCACCGATGACGCATATCTCGCATTCCTTGTCCCACTTCGCGGGAACCTCCAGCGGCGGGATGGGCGTCGCATCGTCGGCAGGGAAGCAGCTGCCGTTCAGCTCGCGCGCCATGCCGCCCAGGGCCGAGGCGTTGTTCGTGCTGCTCGCAGGGATGGCGACGTCGTAACGGCCGTCGCGCGCCCAGCTGCCCACACCGGGGTCTGCGGGAGCGTCGGCAGCGGGGGTGCCACCAGCGGCGGACATGGGCCCGACGGAGACGGGCGGGGCCTGCCCGCCCTCGAAGGCCTCGGCTGCCCCGGCGGCAGGGAGGGCGTCATCGGCGAACGCAAGGCCCGGAAGGGTCGAGAGGGCGGCGACGGCCGTCCCTGCAGCGAACATGCCGGAGAGGAAGTCGCGGCGGGTGCAGCGTGCGAACGCCGCGTCGGCGTGGCCTGCGAGAGGCGCGGGGGTCGTATGCCCTGCGGCTTCCTGCAAGGGGTGTTCCGGGGCGTCCTGCTCGGGGGCATGCGGGACGTGGGGCGGGGTGCTGGTGGAGCCGACCATGGGAACTCCTTTCTCGATGGGCCACAGGGGCCCTCAGTAGGTGGCTCGGGCTGTTCGGTGGGACTGTCCGGCGGGATTGACCGGTGGGTCTATCCGGCCTGTTCGAGGGCCCGCGCCACGGCGGACTTGACGGCGGCCGTGGTGATGGTCGCGCCGGAGACCGTGTCGATGTCCGGCCCCTGCGCCGCATCTATCATCGCGGCATAGACGCCGTCCTTGATGGCCTCGTAGCCGCCGACGCTCTGGGTCTCGCAGTCCTGCCAGATCTCCTCGGTCGTGACGGTTCCGTCGGCGATGGACAACGTGACGCGGATGATGCTCGACATCCCCTGGGCGATGCCCGTATACGTGCCGTCCTGATACTCCATGCTGCCTCCTTCCAGCTGAGGGACTTAGACGATGCGTTACCTGTACGTTGCCAGAAGGTTACCCCGCTCTGTGACACCGCGTCAATCTACACTTTCCCGAATCCGTCATTTATGCGGGATGGTGTTCTACGGCGAAGGTTCCGCAGGCGAGGGAAGCAACTACTGTGAGTGTCCTCTCACCGGCTCGGGCACGCAGAAATGGGCCCCCAATGTGAAGCGGTGCGACTGTACCGTAGGCGGCTTGGGCGATCACGTGGGTTACCCTCGGGCCCGTGACAGCATCACAGGCGAACCGGTGTGGCTTGAGTAACTGCATACGCACCACCTGACGGCCAACGACCGAACATCGGCGCTTCCCTAGCGGAGCTGTGGGGCGTGCCAGACCATGCGGGCGTCGAGCTCGCCGGCGAGTTCGGCGGGGGTCACGCCGGTGCGGCCCAGGAGGATCATGAGGTGGTAGAGGAGGTCGGCGGCCTCG
>JAISGJ010000173.1 GCA_031263105.1 Coriobacteriales bacterium | reverse complement strand
CCCCTCCCCCCCCCCCGGGCGGCCCCCCCCCCGGCGCGCGTGGCGGGGGCGCGCGCGGGGGGCCCGCCGGCCCCGGGCGGGGGGGGGGGGGGGGGGGGGGGCCTGACCTGCAACAGAGGGCAGGCCTTCCTGCCTTTAGGGAAGCGATGATTAATCATCGCTTCCTTAGGGATGATTCCGAATGTCGTTCTCGATGGAAAGGAGTTCTCATGGATAGGGACACGGTCTTGGATCGCAGGTTTTTCGTCGGGGCCGCCGCCGCTGCGGGGGTCGCGGTCGTCCTGGGCGGCGCCGTGGCCGGCTGCTCGGGGGACGCCACGACACCAGAGGAGCCAGCGGACGGCGGCACGCCAGGCAGCGCCGCCGACTCGCCCGATGCCGTCGGCCCTGCCGGGCAGGACGGGCAGGGCGGGACGGACGCTCCCGCCTCCCTTCCCCCCGCAGCGCCCGACCCTGACGACCAGTTCGGCATCGACCTCACCGTCAACATGGACAGCATCGAGGACTACCTCGGCCGCCCCGACGTCGCCTACCGTGACGTGCGCATGCTCTTCGACCCCGCGCGCTACGAGGACATCGGCGGCGACTCCGAGCTCAGCTTCACGCTCACGGGCTTCAAGGTCGTCCCCTATCCCTACCTGGCGACGGTGTCCGAACTGCCGGTGGAGGGTGCCTATGCAGGCCCCGCGCTCTACAGCCTGACCTGGGCCGAGGACGGCAGCATCGCTGCGGCCGTCCCCAACTACCAGGAGTCGCGCCTGGTGCTCGACGACCTCTTCCCTGCCGACAAGGCCGTCTTCCTGATGTGCGGTGCCGGCGGCTATGCGGCCTCGACCCGCTCCCTGCTCGCCCATCTCGGCTGGGACGAGGGCAGGCTCTACAACATCGGTGCCGCTTGGACCTATGCCGGCCCCTACCAGGAGCAGCTGGTGATTCCCGGCGCAGGCCCCGATGCCCCCGCCACCTACGCCACCTGGCGTGCCGACTATGCCCTGATCGACTTCGAGCGCCTGCATCCGGCATAGGCCGGGGCATGCATGCGGCATCCGGCATAGGTCGGGCATGCATGCGGCACATTCCCGGACAGGCCGACGGGTCGGGCATGAATCACCTGTAAAAGGAAGGGCGATATCCCCTCAAACAGGGTCAGCGTCGCGTGCCATACGAGTATGCTCCGAGTCTCCCGGTATCCCCTGAAGCAGAACGGAGCACCCATGAAGCAGGAAGCACCTGTCGTCAGCGACCTCGGCCCCCTCGGCCCCTTTGCCACAGGCGGCATCGTTCCTGACGGCGAGGGCGAGGGAAGCCTGTCGCAGACGATACGAGACACCTTGGATTCCGCCTACGTCCCAACGACCGCAACGGTGGTGGCCTCCTGTATCGACGGGCGCGGCATTGCAGGCGGTGCCACGAGCGGGAGCGTCGATGATGCCGCGAGCAGCGCCGCAGGCGGTGCCGCTCAGCCTCCCCTCGGCCCCACCGACGCGTCGGGGCGCCGTCCCGATGCCGCAGGGGGAACGCTGGCGCTCTGGGTCGCGTTCGTGCTGAACGGCTGCGACCTGCCGCTGGAGGACTTCCTGAAGGGGCTGCAGAGGGCCGGTGTCCCCATAGGCGGCCATACCGACGACCATGCGCACGGCGAGGCGTCCGGCTGCGGTGCCAACGACAAGCTGGGGCGCATCCTTGAGCTGGTCGGCACAGGGCCGGCCCTTGACCGTATCGTCGCGCTGGTCGAGGATATGGGGGTTCCCGTCAGCGAGGCCGGCATCCTGCGCATCTCGAAGCGGGCAGACGCCCTGAGCGTGAGCGGAAGCGTCCTGCTGGGCACCCCCGTGCAGCGGCTTTCCCTGATAGGGGAGCACGGGAGCTCGGTGACGCTCGGCGGAGGGCACACCGAGCAGCTGATCGTCATCAATGCCGTCCCAGGGACGACGCTCGACCGTCAGGCCCTGAAGGGTCGTCTCGGCGAGCAGGCCGCAGCCTTCAACGTCGATGTATGGGCCTTCGCAGGCTCGCTCGGGCAGGCGGCTGCGGCATTGGGCCTGGAGGGCCTTCCTCCACAGGGCCTGCTCGTTGCGATGCTGCTGTACAACCTCGCCACCGCGCTGGTGCTGTGCGGCCCCTCCATGCGGCTGCTGCTGCGCAGCCCCCAGGAGGACGGATAGGGAAGGCCGCGCCTTCCTGCAAGGGCGGCGCGGGGCGCGTCCCCAGTACACGGAAGCGCCTACAGATGCTCCTGCATGAAGTCCAGGATGTCGTTGCGCGAGTGGAAGTCCGTCTTCTTGTAGATGCGCTTGACGTAGGTGTGGACCGTGTCCGTCGAAAGGCAGAGCTCGTTCGCGACCTTCTTCTGGGTGTAGCCGAGTGCGAACAACGAGAGTATCTCGACCTCGCGTTCGGTCAGTGCGAACATCTTTCCCAGGGCTGCGAGCTTCACCTCCATCAGGTTCTTCCTGTGCTCGACGGGGAAGTCCGCCTCGTCGTTCAGGCCCATGAAGTTCTGCAGGGGCCTCTGCTCCTGCATCGCAGGGGGATGGTCGGGGTCGGGACTGCTCGACGTCTTGAACAGTCGGACGAAGAACACCTGCGACGAGACCAGGATAAGCAGGCTCATGACCGCCAGTATGACCTGGTGGCTGCCCGAGACCTGAAGTGCGCTGTCGGCGATAAGGTAGCCGAGGTTCTGGGGGATCACCAAGGCGAACCAGCCCGAGACCACGTAGTAATAGGGGTTGCGCCAGCCGTGGTTGATGAACGCGATGGTCGTGAACCAGATAAAGGCCCAGACGAACGTCGTCACCAGCCGCGTGAGAAGGGCACCGACCTGCGGCTCTGCCGGGAAAAGGGCATAGGACACGATGCCCAGCGCAAGGATCAGCTGGGCCGCGATCCAGAACAGGGTGGTGTAGGCGGATTCCTTCCCCAGGCCGATCAGGACGATCCAGGTTATCGAAAGGGCCGTCACCAGCGCGAGGAAGACGACATGGAAGGGCACGATGAACAGGAACCCCAGGTTCTCGTAATAGGCATGCGACATCCCCAAGGGGACGGCGACGCAATAGACCCCGATTGCTATGGTGACGAGGAACGAGCTGTTCGATATGTTCACTTTCACAAAATGAAAGAACCCGTCGCTCGCGTAGGGCAGCACATCCGATATGGCATCCTGGTTTCTGACGAACATGATAAGGATGACCTGCGAAAGGGCAAGGAGGGCGAAGACCGAGCAACGGGTGGACGGCGGGAGCAGCTGGAGGACGAAGGTCAGCGCCTCGCTGAGCACGATCGAGCCGAAGGCGAACAAGGCGGCTGCGACACGTGAGGTGTGCGCCAGCTGGCGCAGCCACCAAAAGGAGCACCAGCAGGCCGCAGTGAGGCAGACGAAAAAGAAGAGCGAGCGGAGCAGGGGGGTGAGCTGCACGTTTGTGACCATGTCCTTGTCGAGGAGAAGCGATGCAGTGGCCAGGATGATGATCGCCCCGTAGACGCTCCTCTGCTCCAGGTTCTTCTTCCAGTGCTTCAGGCGCACGGTGCAAACGAAGAGGGCCAGCATCACCAAGGCTGTGCCGAAGGACGTCGCGACGCCCACGAGGTTCGAAGAAAGCCCTCCGACGGCCTCGTACTCGACCAACGAGACGGCCGATTGCGGGATCGACATCCCTATCACGTAGGGAAGCAAGGCAAGGTACGGTGTCAGGGAGTCCTTGATCTCTTTGTTCAACACATTCTCCCAGTCTTTGAGCCAACGGACTTCTGTGTCAATCGACGATGCCAACCCTGCTTTGGGAATAGAGAGGAGATACTAGACAGCTGCGCGGCCCTCGGATGGGGCCACGCAATCCCCAGATGAGGATTCTCTCATTTTTATGACGCTGCTGCTGTCCCTGAAACAGGGTATTTTCTCGAATAGTCGGAGTAGGTGCGGCTTTGTGCGGTTGTGCCCGGCAAAGGGGGAGAAGTTGCAGGAATCACGCCATGCCCCTTGCTTTGATGCAGCGAAACCGTGAGAGCCTGTGGGGCAGTATACCCCTATCGGGGGGACATCGGCAAGGTGTGCGGAAGGGCTTGGTTCTCAAGAAACCATAGAAATTGTCCAAAAGTGCCCCTGCATCAGGGGACAGGGGCGTTTCGGCATGAGGCTACCATGGCACAGCGTCAGAAGTTCGGTCTCGAATAGGAGTAGGTTTTAAACTAGGAGGTCATCGATGGAAAAGGCATGGGCAGTCTGTCCGTATTGCGGGGCAGGCTGCAAACTCAATTTGCTGGCGGAGAACGGGAAGGTCGTGGGGGTCGAGCCCCTCGACGGCATAACCAACGAGGGCGAGCTCTGCCTCAAGGGCTATTACGGATTCGACTTTATCAACGACACCAATATACTCGTGCCCCGCATCCTGCATCCTATGATACGCCGCAAGAAAGGGGCCCCTCTCGAGCGTGTCTCGTGGGACGAGGCGCTTGACTTCACAGCCGAGAACCTCGTGCGCATCAAGAAGACGTATGGGCCCCGCTCCATCATGCTCACCGGCTCGTCGCGCGGACCTGGCAACGAGGCGAACTACGTCATGCAGAAGTTCACGCGGGCATGTATCGGCAACAACAACATCGACAACTGCGCGCGCACCTGTCACGGCCCTTCGGTCATCGGCCTGATGGACACCGTCGGCAGCGGCGCCATGACCCTCTCCATCCCGCAGATGGAGAACGCGGACTGCGTCTTCCTCTTCGGCTACAATCCCTCTGCGTCGCACCCGATCGTCTCCCGTCGCATCGTGAAGGCCAAGGAGAAGGGCGCCAAGATCATCGTCGCCGACCCCCGCGTCATCGAGACGGCCCGGATCGCCGATCTGTACCTCCCCATCAAAAACGGCTGCAACCTCGCCATGATGAACACGTTCTGCAACATCGCGGTCAACGACGGCCTCATAGACCGCGTCTTTGTCGACGCGCACTCTAACGGCTTCGACGAGTGGTGGGAGACGATCAAGAAGTACACGCCCGAGGCGACGCAGGAGATCACCGGAATCGAGCCTGCGCTTGCGCGCGAGGCCGTTCGCATGTATGCCACGGCCGAGAACGCCATCATCGGCTGGGGCATGGGGGTCACCCAGCAGAAACAAGGCGTCAAGACCGTCCATACCATAGCGGCCTTGGCCACGATCACCAACCAGATCGGGCGTCCCAACTGCGGCCTTGCCCCCGTCCGTGGCCAGAACAACGTGCAGGGAAGCTGCGACATGGGCATGTGGCCGAGCCTGTATCCCGGGTATCAGAAGGTGGAGGACCCCGCCATGCGCGAGAAGTTCGCCAAGGCGTGGGGCGTCCCGGAGGAGCAGCTGCTGCTGGAGCCCGGCTTCAAGCTCACCGACCTGCCGCACGGGGTGAAGGAGGGGAAGATAAAGGCCTTCTACAACTTCGGGGAGGACCCGTTGCAGACCGAGCCCGACTCCGGCGACATGAAGGAGACCTTGGAGAACCTCGAGTTCTTCATCAGCCAGGACATCTTCATGACCCAGACCACCGCGCTGGCCGACGTGGTGTTCCCCGGCACGTCCTGGGGGGAGCACGACGGCGTCTTCACGGCATCCGACCGCACCTTCCAGCGCTTCACCGCCGTCGTGCCGCCTAAGGAAGAGTGCCGTCATGACTGGGAGATATTCGCGGATCTCTCGACCCGCATGGGCTACCCCATGCACTACAACGACACGAAGGAGATATGGGACGAGATCCGCTCGCTGTGCCCGAACTTCGCGGGTGCGACCTATGAGCGCATGGAGGGCACCGGCTACGCACAGTGGCCGATCCCGACCGAGGACCACCCCGGCTCTCCCAACCTCTACCTCGGAGGAAAGTTCAACAAGCCGGACGGCAGGATGCTGCTGGTCGCCCACGACCACATCGCCCCGACGGAGATGCCGGACGATGGCTACCCGCTGGTGCTGTGCACCGTCCGGGAAGTGGGGCACTATTCCTGCCGCTCCATGACCGGCAACTGCAAGGCCTTGAGCTCGCTGGCGGAGGAGCCGGGCTATGTGACGATCCATCCCGATGACGCCGAGGCGCGCGGCATCGAGCAGGAGCAGCTCGTGTGGGTGTACTCGCGGCGCGGCAAGGTCATGAGCCGTGCCGACGTCACCGACCGCTGCAACAAGGGCACCGTCTACATGACCTACCAGTGGTGGATAGGGAAGTGCAACGACCTGACCATGCACCAGACCGATCCGCTCTCGGGTACCCCCGAGGACAAGTTCAGCGCCTGTCAGGTGGAGGGCATCGAGGACCAGCTTTGGGCCGAGCGCCATCTGCAGGAGCTGTACCTGGACCTCAGGGGCCGTCTGTACCAAGAGGCGCAGCCCCAGGAGCAGGCCCCGGTGCCACAGGCCGATCTGGTCACGGCCTGAGCGCCCGACTCTCACATAGAGCGGCACAGAAGTGGGCGGCGCACCGATGCGCCGCCCACTTCTGTGTCCGCGTCATGTCGTCGTGACAGCGTGTGTTGTCTGCTGCAATGCGTCGATGAGGCGGTCGATGTCCGCCCGGGTGTTCCCAGCAAAGAAACTGACGCGAAAGACGCTCTTGCCGATGTGCTTGGGGATGCCCGCGAGCTGCAGGGCCAAAGGGTGCTTCTTGCGCCAGGTGCCCGGTGGCACCGTGGCGTGATTCGACTCGCAGGCAGATGCCGTCGACAGGAAGACGCCCTTGTCGCTCAAAAGGAGGAGGGCCTTGCTGCTGTCTACGCCCGGAAGGGCGAAGTTGACGATATAGGGCGAGCCGTCCTCACGGGAGTTGACGATGACCTGCTCGAAGCCCGCCCGCAGACGTCCTATGAGGTAGGCCTTCAGCTCAAGGGCCAGACAGGCGGTCTTCTCCCGTTCCCTCGAAGCGATCTCGACGGCTTTGCCGAAGCCCGCTATCAAAGGGAGCGCCTCGGTGCCCGAGCGCAGCCCTTTCTCCTGCCCTCCGCCAAAGGCCGTGGTGAACAGTCTGGTCCCCCGTCGCACGTAAAGGGCGCCGATGCCCTTGGGGCCGCCTATCTTGTGTGCGCTCAGGCTTGCGAGGTCGATGCCGACCCTGTGAGGCAGCAGCGGGAGCTTGCAGAACAGCTGCACCGCGTCGGTATGCAGAAGGGCCTGCGGGGCACGCTCCGTCCGTATCCGTGAGACCTGCTCCAGCGGGAAGCGGTAGCCCAGCTCGTTCTGCACGCCCATGACGGAGACAAGGGCCGTGGCAGGATCCAGCAGCTCGGTTAGCTGCTCCAAGTCGAGTGCGCCACCCGCCGCATGCAGGTATCCGACGTCCCAGCCCTCCCGCCTGAGGTTGCGGACGGGCTTGGTCACCGAGGGATGTTCGAGCTCCGTGGTTATGATGCGGTTTTGGCGGTCCCTGCGTGCCAGGCTGGCACCGGCTATTGCCAGGTTGTTGGATTCCGTGCCTCCCGAGGTGAAGAAGACCTCCTCGGGTTCGACCTCCAGGGCCCGGGCTATGGTCGTGCGGCTGAGCTCCAGTATCCTTTTTGCCTCGACCCCTTTGCGATGCAGCGAGGAAGGGTTCCCAAAATGATCCCGCAGCACCGTGTGGACGACGTCGATCACTTCGGGATACGGTCTCGTCGTCGAGGCGTTGTCCAGATAGGCCGTCATTTCTCTGTGTGGCTCGCTTTCCATGAGAGTGGGCAGTGCCGATTGCGGCAGGTGCCGGTTACATCATTATCCCTCACATGGTTAGTCCTGAAGCGGGGTCATTTCGATTCGACAGCGGCTCGGATGTACCCTCAAAGAGGGTGTCCCTGCGGCGTTTCCCGGCCTCGGCCCAAAAACAGGGTATCTTTCTGTTCTTTTTGATTTGCCCCCCCATCAGGTGACAGGGGCATCCGAAGTCGCGCGACCATTGCACCCAGCGGTAATTTCCAAGAAACAGTGGAGAGAACGGAGAAATGGCCGCTCGGCTCGACACTGCAGGCCCTATGGCTGCAGGACGTGAGCAGAAGAATGTCAGAGAAGGCAGGAAGAAGAGGTGGAGAGAAGATGAGCAACAGATTCGTCGTGGCTGATTCAAGGCGCTGCATAGGCTGTGGGACCTGCATGGCCGCATGCATGATGGAGCACGACCCGATCGACGGGGTCCCTGTTCCTCGCCTGACGCTTGTCAAGACCTACAGGATATCGGCACCGGTCGGCTGCCACCACTGCCAGGATGCGCCTTGTGCCGCAGCCTGTCCACAGAACGCCCTGTATATCAGTGACGAGATGGTGAAGATACGCCAGGACCGCTGCATCGGCTGCAGCAGCTGCATCCTTGCCTGTCCCTTCGGGGCGGTCGATGTCGTTCCTTCGAACACGACGGTGTCCGGCGGTGCGTTCGAGTACCGCGCCGCCCGCAAGCCCGTCGTCATCAAATGCGACCTGTGCGAGACCCGTGAGGACGGCCCCGCATGCATACGGGCCTGTCTGACCGATGCGCT
Organism: Coriobacteriales bacterium; assembly: GCA_031263105.1. Lineage (GTDB taxonomy): Bacteria > Actinomycetota > Coriobacteriia > Coriobacteriales > UBA8131 > JAISGJ01. The sequence continues at coordinate 56,926 of JAISGJ010000173.1, read as the reverse complement.
CGCATATGTGGACGGAGAGCAGATGGAGAGGCTTTCACGCAAGAAGCAGCATGCGGCGGCCCAGGCGGCGGACATGGTGCTCAGTGCCGTGTGACGCAGAGGCCAGACGCACGATGGAGGGCTGCGCCCCCGACACGGGCGCAGCCGAAGGTTGACGCATCAAAGCGAACGAGGTGAGGAATGAGCCAATTCATAGTTGTTAACCCCAATACCTGTATCGGGTGCGGAACCTGCCTTTTGGCGTGCAGCACGGCACATGAGCAGGTGGGACGTCAGGGCAATCCGCGCCTGAGCCTGGTCAAGACCCGCGACATATCCGCCACCGTCTCCTGCCACCACTGCATGGGCGCTCCCTGTGTTAAGGTCTGCCCTGTCAATGCCATCCGGCAGTGCGAGGACGGCTGCGTGGCCGTCGACGAGAAGACCTGTGTGGGCTGCAAGCTCTGCGCGATCGCCTGTCCCTTCGGGGCGGTCCACATGGGCGGCACCCCGATCTCCGGCGTGGCGGGGATCGAGTATCCCACCCCCACCTTTGTCGCCTCGACGAGCCCGATCCTCCAGTGGGAGATCGGCGTCTATGCCTGTGCCGTCAAATGCGACCTCTGCTCGTTCAAGGAAGAGGGCCCGTCCTGTGTCAGCGTCTGTCCGACGCGGTCCATACGGCTCATCGACGAGGAGAGCAGGGAGAGGATCAGCGCCGAGAAGCACAGACGAGCTGCTGTTCTCGGCGATTTCGTCGCTGACCCTTACGTTCTCAGGAGCAGATAATGGATATTCTGAGCCTCGATGCCCCCTCGGTCTTCTCGTTCTCGGCGGCCCTCTCCGTCGTCGGCGCCCTCGTCGCCTTGCTGACGGGACGCTCGGAGGGCCTGTCGAAAGGCCTTGCGAGCATCTTCGGCGTCCTGGCGTCGCTTGCCATGTTGGGCGTCGGCGCAGGCAGCCTGTTGGGGTCGGCGGCTGCCGTCAGCATCCCGACCCCCTTCGCCTTCGCGTCGTTCTCGCTGTTGTTCAGCCCGCTTGCCGGCCTCTTGCTCGTGGTCATCAACCTCCTCGCGGTCCTGGCGTGGATATACGGCGCCTCCTATCTGGCCGAGTACAGGGGCAAGGGGATCGGGGCCATCGGCTTCTTCATGAACCTGTTCGTCGTTTCCATGAACTTCGTGGTCACGGTCGACAACGCGTTCTGGTTCCTCGTCTTCTTCGAGCTGATGTCGCTTTCCTCCTACTTCCTCGTGATCATCGAGCAGGACGAGAAATCGACCAACGGAGGCTTCCTCTACCTGATCATGGCCCACGTCGGCTTCCTGATGATCATGGTCGCCTTCTTCGTCATGGCAGGCGTGACGGGCAGCTTCGAGTTCGCGGTGTTCCGTGGCACGCAGTTCGCCCCGGCCGTCGCCTCGTTGGTGTTCGTGCTCACCTTTCTGGGCTTTGGCTGCAAGGCAGGCATGGTCCCCTTCCATTCCTGGTTGCCCCAGGCGCACCCTGCCGCTCCCTCGCACGTCTCGGCGCTCATGTCCGGAGGCATGATCAAGATCGGTGTCTTCGGTATCGTGAAGGTCGGCCTCGACATCCTTGCCGCCTCCGGCTGCGAGCTGTGGTGGGGGATCCTCGTTTTGAGCATCGGTGCCGTCTCGTCCGTGCTCGGCGTCGCCTACGCGCTGGCCGAGCACGACATCAAGCGGCTGCTTGCGTACCACTCGGTGGAGAACATCGGCATCATCCTGCTCGGTGTCGGCATCGGGTTCATCGGCATCGCCTTGGAGCAGCCGCTCCTCGCCGCGCTCGGGCTCATGGCGGGGCTGTACCACCTGCTCAACCACGCGGTGTTCAAGGCCCTCCTCTTCCTGGGGGCGGGCTCGGTGCTGTTCAGCACGCACACGAGGGACATGGAGAAGATGGGGGGCCTCGTCCGCGCGATGCCCGTGACGGCGATGTGCTTCCTGCTCGGCTCGCTCGCGATCTCCGCCATACCGCCGCTCAACGGCTTCGTGTCCGAGTGGTTCACCTATCAGGCCCTGTTCGACGTGGCCTTCAGAGGCGACGCCGTCATCCAGCTCTTTGCGGGGTTCGGTGCGGTGTCCCTTGCCATCACGGGCGCCCTTGCCGTGACCTGCTTCGTCAAGGCCTATGGGGTGACCTTCCTCGGCGCGAGCCGTTCGGAGGCAGCGGGCAAGGCACGGGAGGTCCCGGTGCCGATGAGGCTGAGCATGGTGGTGCTGGCCGCCGTCTGCGTGTTCTTGGGGGTGGGCGCCCCTCTGGTCGCTCCGGTCATGCAGGCGGCGGCCTCTGCGACGCTGGCCGCAGGCCCCGTCGCGGTCGCACAGGGCACCCTGATCGCCAATCCCGAGATGGGAAACATCATCTCCACTCCCTTGTTGGCGGTCCTGCTCGTCGGCCTCATCCTGATTCCGTTGCTGGTTCGCATGGTGTTCGCCCGAGGCGGCGTGGATGCCACGAAGGAGCCTTGGGCCTGCGGCTATCGGCATGAGCCGGGAATGCCCATGATCGCCACGAGTTTCGGGGCGGACGTCCAGATGTTCATGAGGCCGCTCTATCGGCTTCGCGCGGCGGTGTCCCGCAAGGCCGGCCGTCTGGTCGACTTGCTCGAGGGGGCGATCAAGGGGGCCCAGGGCGCCGATGCCCAGGCCGCCGAAGCCCAGGGCGATCGATACCTTGCCGATTCGACGGGCGCATTCGTCGACTGGCTGGGGCACCTGGCCAAGAGGATCGAGGGAGGCAACTACCGGGTCTACCTTGTCTATATCGTCGTTGCGCTCCTGGTCTTCCTGTCGATGTCGGTACTGGCGTACTAGGAGGAGTGCCCTATGATCGAGATACTGATTGCCTGCGCCCAGGTCCTTCTGCTCGTCGTGCTGGCACCGCTGGTATCGGGCGTCGGCCGCTGGCTGCGCGCGAAGATGCATACGCGCAAGGGCCCGCCGATCCTGCAGGACTACTATGACATCGCCAAGCTCTTCAAGCGCCAGGACCTCCATACGAAGGAGTCGAGCTTCGTCCATCGTCTGATGCCGCCCCTGTTCCTGGGCACCATGCTGGTCCTGGCGCTCGGCATGCCCATGCTCACGCGGCTCAGCCCCTTGCCGTTCCTTGCCGACGTGATCCTGATCATCTACCTGTTGGCGTTGCCGCGCTTCTTCTTTTCGTTGTCGGCGATCGACTCGGGCTCTTCCTATGCGGGCGTCGGCGGCATCCGCGAGCTGATGATCGGCGTCCTTGTCGAGCCCTCGATGATGCTCGCCCTGTTCATTGCGGCCCTTTCCACCGGGAGCACCAATGTGGGCGTCATGGGCGAGGCGATAGGGTCACTCTCCGTCGCACACCCGATCACCATGGTCATCGTCGGTGCTGCGTTCGCGCTGGCCTGCTATGTCGAGCTGGGAAAGCTGCCCTACGACCTGGCGGAGGCCGAGCAGGAGATCCAGGAAGGGCCGCTTGCCGAGTACTCCGGCCCTTCCCTTGCGATGGTCAAGATGGCCATGTCCATGAAGCAGATCCTCGTGGTCAGTTGGTTCATGGCGATATTCCTCCCCTTCGGAAGCGCCGTCGAGCTCACGGCAGTGGCCCTCGTCGTCGGCCTCGTCGTCTATCTGCTCAAGCTGGCCCTTGTCTTCTTCGTCTGCTCCGTTTTCGAGAACGCCGTGTCCCGTGTCCGTTTCAAGTTCCTGGGACGACAGACCTGGGCCGTCTTCGGCATCGCCGTCTTCGGCTTCGTGTTCTGGGTCCTTGGAATATAGGAGAGGGGAGAAAGAGGGATCATGACGAGTTATCTAGCGGTGAACATCCTCGGAGGGCTCCTGATAGTCACGTCGCTTCTTGTGGTGCTTTCCAAGACGCCCCAACGGGCCACTCTGCTCTATTCCCTCCAGTCGATGATCCTGGTCGCGCTGTTGGTGGCATTGGGGGTGACGACCGGGTCTCGTGAGCTCTTCACCTGGGCCGTGACCGCCTTCATCACCAAGGCGGTGCTCGTGCCGGGCATCATGCTCTTCGCCTTGAGGAAGATAGGGGCCGACGCAAAGCAGGCGGTGCCTTCGGCAATCAGCCCGGTCGTCGCTATCATCCTCGTGGCAGTCGAGCTGTTCCTGTGCTTCATTGCCGTCAACGGCATCGGGCTGCCGACCGCCGTGGAGGTGAAGCCTGCGCTTGCGGTGTCGCTTGCGCACTTCTTCGTCGGTCTGACCTGCATCATCACGCAACGCAATATCCTCAAGCAGGTCTTCGGGTATTGCCTTATGGAAAACGGCTCGCATGTGACGCTTGCGCTGCTGGCGCCCGAGGCGCCCGGCCTGGTCGAGATCGGCATCGCCACCGATGCCATCTTCGCCGTCGTCATCATGGCGATAGTCGCCGTCCGCATCCACAAGGTCGTAGGGTCGCTCGATGCCGACGATCTCAGGGAACTGAAAGGCTAGGGGACGCTCATGGATTCCTTGCTCGTAACGCTCTTTGTGTTGCCGCTCTGCGCCGCCGTCCTCATGGCGCTCCTGCCGTCGAAGGCGGTGCCGACCGTCGTCTACGAAGGCGTCCATCTCGTCTCTGTGGCTTCGACCTGTGCCCTCGGCATCTATCTCGTCGTCGACGTCATGTCGAGCGGGGAGCCGATCCACGCCTTGGGGCTGTGGTTCTACCTCGACGCGCTCGGCTCGCTGTTCGTCGTCCTGATAGGCGGCATCGGCTTCCTGACGGGTTTCTACTCCCTGTCCTATATCCGCCATGACGTCAAGAGGGGGGCCATGGGGCCCCGCCAGGTCAAGCAGTACTATGTGTTCTTCAACCTGTTCGTCTTCACCATGCTGCTGGTGGTGCTGTCGAACAACATCATCATGATGTGGGCTGCAATCGAGGCGACGACCCTGGCGACCGCGTTTCTGGTCGGTGCCTACAACACGAAGCTCTCGTTGGAGGCCGCTTGGAAGTACATCGTCGTCTGCACCGCAGGGGTCGCCTTCGGGCTCTATGGCACCGTCCTGGTGTATGCGAACGCAGCCGACGTCATGGCCGATCCCCAGCAGGCGATATTCTGGACCTCGCTTCTGCCCTATGCGTCGCAGTTCGACATCATGATCATCCAGATCGCCTTCCTGTTCGCGGCCATCGGCTTCGGGACCAAGGCCGGCCTGTTCCCGATGCACACCTGGCTTCCCGATGCGCACTCGGAGGCTCCCAGTCCGGTCTCTGCGCTGCTCTCGGGGGTCCTGCTCAAGTGCGCGATGCTCATCATCATCCGCTTCTACATCCTTGCCGTCCAGGCGATCGGCCCGCAGTTCCCCCAGACCATCATGCTCGTCGTCGGCCTGCTCTCTGTCGTGGTTGCCGCTTTCGCGGTGTTCTCGCAGGACGACCTGAAGCGCAAGCTGGCCTACCATTCCTGCGAGAACATCGGCATCGTCGCGCTCTGCCTCGGCTTCGGCGGGCCGCTGGGCGTTGCGGCGGCCCTGCTCCACTGCATCACCCATGGGGTCACCAAGGCGCTCCTGTTCAGCATCTCCGGCAACGTCCTCATCAAATACGGGACCCGCGACCTGAAGAAGGTCAAGGGGATACTCCAGGTCGCCCCCGTCACGGCGGTGCTCATGGCGATCGGCTTCTTCGCGCTTGCCGGCTTTCCGCCCTTCGCCATGTTCCTCTCCGAGGTCCTGGGCTTCATAAGCGGCATCCAGGCGGGCCATCTTGTCATCATCGTCGTCTTCGGTATCGCATTGACCGTCGTCATTGCCGCCTGCGTGCATGTTGTGACGGGCTCTGTCCTCGGCAAGGCGCCCGAGAACGTCCCGAAGGGCGATGTGGGGGTGATGGCCCTGCTCCCGCAGTTTGCCCTGACGCTTGCCATACTCTGGTTCGGCGTCGCGATGCCGCAGCCGATCCTGTACGGGCTGGAGTCTGCGACCCAGGTCGTCTTGCAACAGGATGCCGGCATATTGCACGAGGCGCCCCTGTTCAAGGACATCTTTGCCGCTATCGAATAAGCCGCCGAGCAAGCCGCATCAGATAGGAGAAGTGCTGTGAATATGATCAGTGACGAGGGACTGCGCATCTGCGAGTCGCACGTGCGGGAGGCGAAGAGCCGTTTCCCGGGCGCGGTCCGTGAGGTCAAGTGGCTCTGCGACGACCAGGTCGTGCTCGACGTCGTGCCCGAGAGGGCCCCCGATGTCATCGAGCATCTCTACTACGGGCGGGGCGGCTGGCTGTCGGTCGTCGTCGGCAACGACGAGCGTCCTATCAACGACGCGTTCGCGGTCTATTACGTGCTTTCCATGGAAGAGGCCGATCCCGGTTATTGCATGGTTCGCGTGGAGGTCCCGAAGGACACCGGCGAGTTCTACTCGGCATCGCATAGGGTGCCTGCGGTCGTCTGGGGCGAGCGCGAGGTCCAAGACCTGTTCGGCCTTACCGCCCTCGGCATCGTCGACAACCGCAACCTGGTCCTGCCCGACGACTGGCCACAGGGCCTGTATCCGCTGCGCAAGGACACGATGGACTACCGGTACCGGCCCCAGCCGACGACCGACGTCGAGAACTACGAGTTCCTGAAGGACACGGGCGACAGGGAGACGACCGTCATCCCCATGGGCCCCTTGCACATCACCTCCGACGAGCCGGGGCATTTTCGCCTCTTCGTCGAAGGCGAGCAGATCATAGATGCCGACTACCGCATGTTCTACGTGCATCGCGGTATGGAGAAGTGCGCCGAGTCGCGCATGAACTACGATGCGGTCCCCTTTCTCGCCGAGCGCATCTGCGGCATCTGCGGCTTTGCGCATTCCGTGGCCTACGCCGAGTCCATCGAGCACGCCCAGGGCATCGAGATCCCCCTGCGCGCGCAGTTCATCCGCAGCATCGTACTTGAGACCGAGCGGCTGCACTCGCATCTGCTCAACCTGGGTCTGGTGTGCCACTTCACGGGTTTCGACACGGGTTTTCACCATATGTTCCGCGTGCGCGAGAAATCGATGGACTTGGCTGAGATGCTCACGGGGGCCCGCAAGACCTATGGGCTGAACCTTATCGGCGGTGTCAGGCGCGACATCCTGGCCGAGCAGAAGGTCTCGACGTTCAGGTATCTGGACGAGATGCGCTCCGAGGTGGCGAACCTGGTGGACGAGCTGCTCTCGACGCCCAACTTCATCGACCGTACCGCAGGCGTCGGCATCCTCGACCGGAAGGTCGCCCGCGACTACAGCCCCGTGGGCCCCACGGTCCGTGGGAGCGGCTTTGCGCGTGACGCCCGGTGGTGCCATCCCTTCGACGGCTACAAGAGCCTCAGACGGGAGGCCGTCACCGCAGGCAGCTGCGACGTCAAGGGCAGGACCCTCGTCCGCATCGGCGAGTTCATGGACAGCCTCGACATCATATCCGAGCTTCTGGAGAACGCCCCTGCAGGGCCGGTCCTCAACGAGAACTGGACTTACGAGCCCCATCGTTTCGCCGTCGGCTGGACCGAGGCCCCCCGCGGGGAGGACGTGCACTGGAGCATGATCGGCAACAACCAGAAGTGCTATCGTTGGCGGGCCAAGGCCTCCACCTACAGCAACTGGCCGGCGCTGCGGTACATGTTCAGAGGCAACACGATCTCCGATGCCGCGATGATAGTCGGAAGCCTCGACCCCTGCTATTCGTGCACGGAGCGCGTGACCGTCGTCGACGTGAAGAAGAGGAAGCAACAGGTTCTGACGCAACGGCAGTTGGAGGACTACTGCAGGGACCGTCGGCATACGCCGTTGGAATACTAGAGAGGAGGCCTCGATATGCTCAAGACACTGCAAGGGATCATACGCACGGGCAACGCAACGGTCAAATACCCGTTCGCGCCGATCGAGCGCCCCAAGGACGCCCGGGGCAAACCGGAACACGACCTCGTCAACTGCATGGCCTGCGGCGCCTGCGCCGTCGCCTGTCCGCCCAACGCAATCCAGATGGTGGTCGATCCCCAGGCCCAGACCACCTCCTGGTCGATCAACTATGGGCGCTGCGTGTACTGCGGACGCTGCGAGGAGGTCTGCCCGACCAAGGCGCTGCGGCTTTCTGCGGAATTCGAGCTTGCGGTGATGGACAAGAACGACCTGGAGGAGATATGCATGTACACGCTTCAGCCCTGCGCTGAGTGCGGCAGCCCCTTTGCCCCGGCAAAGGAGGTCGATTACGCGTATCGGATACTCACGCAGTTCATCGATGACCCGGATGCCCGGGAGGCCGCAGGGCTTGTCAAGGTCTGTCCGCGCTGCAAGCAGAAACGGGACTCGCAAAGGGCGAAGCAGGGCTTTGGCTCCCTAGGGGGTGCGTCATGATACTCGAACGCGAGGTTCCGCTGAACCTGCAGTTCCAGCCCGACAGGATGGTCTTGGACGAAGGCATTGCCAAGGCGAAGGCCGCCCTGCTCAACGACATCAAACGCTCGATCTACCTCTACCGTGTCGACTGTGGCGGATGCAACGGATGCGAGATCGAGATATTCTCGTCGATAACCCCCGTGTTCGACGTCGAGCGCTTCGGCATCAAGAACACCCCGAGCCCCCGCCACGCCGACATCCTCGTCTATACGGGGGCCATGACCCGCTCCATGCGCATGCCGGCCGTCAGGGCCTACCAGGGCGCGCCCGACCCGAAGCTCGTGGTCTCCTATGGGGCCTGCGGCTGCACGGGAGGAATATTCCACGACAACTACTGCGTCTGGGGAGGCACCGACAAGCTGTTCCCGGTCGACGTCTACATCCCCGGGTGCCCTCCCTCGCCGCCGCAGACGATCTACGGCTTTGCCATAGCGTTGGGGCTGTTGGGGCAGAAGCTCCATCACAGCGAACTGGTGGAAGGCGCCGACGAACAGGTGCCGTTCAGGTTCGAGGAGATTCCCTACAAGATGCGCGTCGCCTTCGAACGCAAGGCGCGCCTGTATGCGGGCTACCGCACCGGCCTTGCGCTCGCGGAGGAGTTCATGGAGGCCCTGCAGGCAGAGGGACCGGCGCCCTTGGAGAAGGTGGATGCCCTTATCGCACGGCAGGACGACCCCCGTCTGGCAGAGGTCCTCACGCAGCTGAAGGCCGAGCTTGTCTCGATGCTTGATGGCACGGACGTGGCTCCTCGCCCCCTCCTGCAAGCAGCCTCGCCCTCTGGCGCATAGCATAAACGGTTCGAGCAGAAAGGACAGGGATGTCTCGGGTCGTCTTTTACCGGTTGTGTGCGAAGTTCGTCGATAACGAGCGGTCCGTGCCGCAGGAGACCAGCGACGTCCTCTACTACACGCTTGCCGTCGGCCACCATACCGGCATCATCGACTGCCTCAGCGAGTCCTTCGGCTGTCCGAAGGACGTGTACCAGAGGATCGTCGATTTGTTTCCGCCCGAGAGCGCCGCCCGCTACAAGCTGGACGGCATCGGACGCAAGGGCGAGATCCAGATAGACAAAAGCCATCTCGGCCTTTTCGACACCAGCGTCAACGACGCCATCGCGTCCTTGGACGTCGATGACGAGGCCTATGCGACGATGCGGGACTGGCTCGACGGCTTCTCGCTGTCACTGGACGACATGAAGTGCCATCCGGGCGTCTACCTCATGGGAAGGATGCAGGAGGTATGAGCGGCAGGGTCGTCTTCACGGTCGGCAACGTGCTTCGCGGCGACGACGCGGTCGGCCCCCTGCTTGCAAAGATGCTCGAACACGACCCCGCGCCCGGCTGGACGGTGGTGGACGGCGGCCAGATGCCTGAGGACGAACTGGCGGTCGTTCGCAGGATGCGGCCGGATTTCCTGCTGCTGGTAGACGCTGCGGACATGGGGGACGCGGCAGGCACGATCCGGGAGCTCGACGAGGAGGATGTGGCGACCGGCTTCCTGATGACCACCCACTCGCTCCCCATGACCTTCCTGCTCGGCAACCTGAAGGAAAGCTGCGAGGAGATGACCTTTTTGGGCATCCAGCCCGGAGACACGTCGTTCTTTGCTCCCTTGACGCCTCCCGTGCGTCAGGCGGTCGAATCGTTGTACGCATGGCTGCAGAAAGGCGGTGACCCGGCTTGTCCTCCCTATGGCACCTGAGTCCCTGAACGATGGGGCCGCAGGCTGTGGTTGCTGTCCGCGCCCCACTGTCATCCCGAGCCTGCCGAGGGATCCTCGACCGCGTCAGCGGTCGACTGCGGCCGGAAGGTGCCTCGGCCTGCGGTCGGCTGCTCCGCAGTCGAAGATTCCTCGGCAGGGCTCGGAATGACAGTGGGGGTGTGAGCTGCAACGGGCTGTGGGGTGGCGCATGTGCAATGATTGTGGATACTATCAATGACTACGTTTTTGGAGGATGATATGAGTATGGATGACAAGACGGTTGCAAGCATCAAGCCGGACGTGCTGGTGCCCGCAGAGACCGAGCAGAAGCTCGAGGCCATCGGCGTCGCCAAGGCGAACATGCCGATGATACGGGCCATTCCCTTAGGCATCTTTGCGGGCATATTCATCGGCATGGGCGGGATGATGCTCGGACTGGTCCTGGGGGACTCGGCCAACATGCCCTTTATCGCCCAGCGCCTGCTGGGAGGCCTGGGGTTCTGCATCGGCCTCATTCTGGTGCTGCTGGCGGGGGCGGAGCTGTTCACGGGCAACAACCTCATAATCGCTGCGGTCCTGAGCGGCAAGGTCCCGTGGGGCTCCTATATCAAGAACCTGGTGATCATCTGGGTCACCAACCTGATAGGCTCGCTCATCGCGGTCGCGGTCGTGTTCCTGGCGAACACCGGCGCCATGGGCCCCACGCCCGGGGCGGTGGGCGACGCCTTCATAAACCTGGCGGCGATGAAGGCGACCATTCCGCCGCTCACCCTGCTGTTCAAGGCGATCCTCTGCAACTTCCTCGTCTGCCTCGCCGTGTGGATGTCCTTTGCGGGCCGCACGTTCGTAGACAAGTTCTTCGCGATCCTCTTCCCGATCACCGCGTTCGTGGCCGCAGGGGCGGAGCACAGCGTGGCCAACATGTTCTTCCTCCCGATGGGCTACGTGCTCAAGCTCTCGGGCAGCGCGGTGGGGGAGAAGGCCTTGGAGGCCGCCGACAAGATCGACATCGGCGCCATAGCCTACAACCTCGGCATGGTGACCGTCGGCAACATGATCGGCGGCATCATCCTCGTCGGCGTCCTGTACTGGATCGCCTTCCACAAGCCCAAGGCGGAGAAGTAGGGGCGCCCGCCGCACAGGGCCGCCGTCCACACTGTCATTCCGAGCCCTTCGGCTGCGCTCAGGGTAAACTCCGGGGCGCAAGCCCCGCAGCCGAGGAATCTCTGGCTGCAGAGCAGCCAGCCATAGGTTGGAGGATCCCTCAACCTATGGCTGGCTGCTTCGCGTTCCGTGGGCCTGTCGGCCCGTCCTCGCTGAGAACGCGGTGCGTTTTCCGGGCGCTCGGGTCCCGTGGGCCTGTCGGCCCGTCCTCGCTGAGAACGCGGTGCGTTTTCCGGGCGCTCGGGTTCCGTGGGCCTGTCGGCCCGTCCTCGCTGAGAACGCGGTGCGTTTTCCGGGCGCTCGTGTTCCGTGGGCCTGTCGGCCCGTCCTCGCTGAGAACGCGGTGCGTTTTCCGGGCGCTCGGACCCAAGGATTCCTCGGCTGCGGGGCTTGCGCCCCGGAGTTTGCCCTGAGCGCAGCCGAAGGGCTCGGAATGACAGTGGGGTGCGGGGCCGGCAATGCCTCACGCCGCGCTCCCCGCGCGCCCTGTGCGCCCGTGTCGACGGCGGGGCTGTTCAGGTCAGGGCTTTTATGGTATAAATGCCTCTGCGCCTCTTCCATGGGAACAGGTGCAGGTTTTCTTGCGGTTTTCAACGATGATCGGGTCGGTGAGGAAGTGGGCTTTGTCCCGCTTTCTTTTGTTAGGTGGCCCGGTGCCTCCCCGAGGAAGAAGGAGCGGTGTGAAGGGCGAGAAGCGCCAGAGGCTCATAGCGGCGCTGGATGCGGCGGCGGCCGACAACGGCTTCGAGCTGGTCGACGTGGAGCTTGCCTCGGCGGGTTCCTCGCGCATCGTCCGCGTCCTCCTCGACCGCGAGGGCGGCTGCGGCATCGACGAGCTTGCCGGGGCGAACCCTTGGGTCGACGCGGCCGTCGAGGCCAACGAGCCGTACTTCGGGGCCTACACCTTGGAGGTCTCCTCGCCCGGCATCGACCGCCCGTTGCGCACGCCCGCGCATTTCGCGCGCTTCGTCGGCGAGGAGGCGCGGCTTGCGACCGGCCCCCTCGAGGGACGCCGCAGCTGGACGGGCACCCTCGTCGGCGTCACCGAGGCCGCCGTCCTGCTCCTTGTCGACGGCGAGGAGCGGGCCATACCGTATGAGAGCATCAGGAAGGCGCACCTGTTGGGGCGCGTCGGCCCTGACAACAGGAAGAGCCGGTCACAGGAAGGAACCGATGATGTCGTCTGAGTTAATGGCAGCCCTGGAGGCTTTGGCAGCGGAGAAGAACATCGACGAGATCTATCTGCTCGAACGTCTGGAGCAGTCGCTTGCGAGGAGCTACGAGGGCATCCTCAAGCTCGAGTGGGACGCGCGCGTCACCATCAACCGCGAGACGGGCAGCATCTACGTCTACGAGCTGGTGCCCGTCGGGGAGCCCGACGAGGAGACGGGCGAGTACGCGAGCTTCGAGGAGCGCGACGTCACGCCGCGCGACGTGAGCCGCATCGCCGCGCAGAACGCCAAGAACGTCATCATGTCCATCGTGCGCGATGCCGGGCGCCAGGCCATCTTCACCGAGTACTCGGACCGCAAGGGCGAGCTCGTCACCGGCACGGTCCTGCAGTCCACGCCGGACTTCACCATCATCAAGATACGCGACGGCGTGGAGGCCGAGCTGCCGCACTTCGACGTGAAGCGCTACGGAGGCGAGCGCAACGAGAAGCCCGCCAACGAACATTACCGTCACAACCAGCGCCTCAAGTCGCTCATCATCGAGGTCCGCGACCCCAACTTCGTCGACCCCGGCAGCCGCAACGAGAACACCCGTCCGTCGATCGTCGTCAGCCGCACCCATCCCGACCTCATCCGCCGGCTCTTCGAGATAGAGGTGCCGGAGATATACGACGGCATCGTCGAGATCAAGTCCATCGCCCGCGAGGCGGGGGCGCGCTCCAAGATCGCGGTGTCCTCCCGCGAGGGCAACCTCGACCCTGTCGGCGCCTGCGTGGGCCCCAAGGGCTCGCGCGTGCGCATGGTGGTCGAGGAGCTGCGCAACGAGCGCGTCGACGTCATACAGTTCGACGACAACCCGAGCGTGTACGTGGCGAACGCGCTCTCGCCCGCCAAGGTGAACAACGTCATCGTGGACGAGGGGACGCACTATGCCACCGTCATCGTGCCGGACGACCAGCTCTCGCTTGCCATCGGCAAGGAGGGGCAGAACGCCCGCCTGGCAGCCCGCCTGACCGGCTGGCATATCGACATCAAGAGCTCGTCGCTCATGGGCGATATGCCGTCGGCGGTGACGACGCTCTTCGATGACGACGAGCACGAGTCCGAGCCCGAGGGCGGGCGCTGCGAGTACGTCTCGCCCGACGGCATCCGTTGCCGCAACCATGCGCAGCCCCACTCACGTTTCTGCCGCCTGCACGAGAACGCCACGCTGGGGGAGACGACCGACGACGTCACGGAGCTCTCGGACGCCGTCCGTGCCTCTCAGGAGGCCGAGGAGGCGCGTGCCTCCGAGGCGCCCTCCGATGTCCCCCCCGAGGCGCCTGCGCCCGAGGAGAGCGGGGCCTGACGCGTGCCTATGACCGCACAGCCTTCCCGCCCTTCGCGCAAGAAGCCGCTGCGCTCGTGCGTCGCCTGTCGCACGACGGCGGACAAGCGCACGCTCGTCCGCTTCGTGCGCACGGCGGACGCAGGGACGGTCTGCGACCCGACGGGCAGGCTGCCCGGACGGGGGGCATACCTGTGCGACGACGAGCGGTGCTTCGTGCGCGCACGGAAGGGCCGTCTGCTCGACCGGGCATTGAGGACGAAACTGAGCGATGGTGACTACGAGCGGCTGGAGCTCGAGCACCACGGCAAGAGCATGGTTTAGGAGCTGGGAATATGGCAAGTATGCGTGTCCATGAGTTGGCAAAGGAATTCGGGATGAACTCCAAGGAGTTCCTCGAGCGGCTCCTTGAGATGAAGATGCCGGTCAAGAACCATGCCTCGACACTCAACGACGCCTATGTCGACCGTATCCGCAAACGGCTTGCGCCCGAGATGGCCCAGCGTGCCGCCGCCGCAGAGGCCGAGCGCGTCGCCGAGGAGGCCAGGCAGGCGGCCGAGGAGGAGCGGCGCCGCGAGGAGGAGGAGGCCGCCCGCAAGAACGCTGTGGAGCAGGAGCGCGCACTCAGGGAACAGGAGCGCCTGGAGCGCGAGGCGAAGCTCAGGGACGAGGGGCAGGAGGCCGCCGCAGAGGCCGGTGCCGATGCACGGGCCGGCGTGGCGGCCGATGCGGGCACGGGACGGCGTCAGGAGAAGGCCATCCCCCGCTTCAGCGGGCTGCTCTCGCAGATAGAGGCCGAGAAGGCGCGCCTTGACGCCGAGAAGGCCGCAAGGAGCCAACAGCGGGAGAGCGGCGCCGCCGATGCAGGCGGCGCCGCTGCCGCCAAGGGGCGGGGCGCATCCAAGGCCGCAGCGGACGTGCAGGATGCGGCGGCCGCCCGTGCCGGGGCGGCGCAGGGCGCAGGGGGCACGCAAGGTGCCGGACGCACGCAGCAGCCGGCCGCCCCGTCTCCCGCCGACGCCGTGCCCGCTGCGGCCCGCCAAGGGGCGGACGGCGTGTCGGGCGACAAGGACGGGCACCTCAAGGGCAAGGGCAAGGGCCGGGGCAAGGCGAAGGAGGGCCGCCGTGCGCCCGATGCCGCCCCGACCGCCTATGTCCTCGGCGCGGACGCGGGCGAGGACGAGCGCTACCGTCAGATGGCGGTGCAGGCCGAGCAGTTCCAACGCGACCGCGTGCTCGCCGAGGCGCGTGCCGCCGTCGAGGCCGCCACGGGCGAGGGCGAGGGCCGTCGCAGGAAACGCAAGGAGAAACGTGTGGCCGAGGCAAAGGAGAAGGCCGAGATCGAGGCCATCGAGCGGGGCATCGACCCCGAGCTCGCCCTCGACGGATCGGTGGTGCAGCTCACCAGCGGCACGACCGTGCAGCAGTTCGCGGATGCGCTGCACGTCCCGGCGGGCGACATCGTCAAGCGGCTGTTCCTTCTGGGCACGCCGCTCACCGTCACCCAGACCATGAGCGACGAGCTGGTGGAGCTCATCTCGGACGACATCGGGCGCAAGGTCCGTATGGTCTCCCCGGAGGAGGAGTACGCGGTCGCCGTCGTGGACGCGCCCGGGGACCTGGAGCCGAGGCCGCCCGTCGTCACCGTCATGGGACACGTGGACCATGGCAAGACCTCGCTGCTCGACGCCATCCGTTCGACCGGCGTCGTCGCGACCGAGGCAGGCGGCATCACGCAGCATATCGGCGCCTCGGTCGTCGAGATCAAGGAGCACCGCATCACCTTCATCGACACGCCCGGGCACGAGGCCTTCACCGCCATGCGCGCGCGCGGCGCGAAGGTCACCGACGTCGTGGTGCTCGTCGTTGCGGCCGACGACGGCGTCATGCCCCAGACCGTCGAGGCCATCCACCATGCCGAGGCCGCCGGCGTGCCCATCGTGGTCGCCGTCAACAAGATAGACAAGGCGGGCGCCACCCCCGAGCGTGTGCGCCAGGAGCTCACCGAGCACAACATCATCCCCGAGGAATGGGGCGGGCAGAACATGTTCGTCGACGTGAGCGCCAAGCAGCGCGTCGGCATCGACGACCTGCTCGAGACCATCCTGTTGCAGGCCGACGTGCTCGAACTGAAGGCGAACCCCCATGCGCTCGCCTCGGGCTTCGTCATCGAGGCGAAGCTCGACAAGGGGCGTGGCCCCGTTGCGACCGTCCTCGTGCAGCGTGGCACGCTCAACGTCGGGGACGCATTGGTCGTCGGCACCTCCCATGGGCGCGTCCGTGCGCTCGTGAGCCCCAAGGGCGAGAACATCGGTGCCGCCTGCCCCGCCGACCCCGTCGAGGTCCTCGGCCTGAACAGCGTGCCGGACGCAGGCGACGAGTTCCGCGTCTTCGCCGAGGAGCGCGAAGCGCGCAGCCTTGCGGAGGACCGCGCCCTGCGCAAGCGCCTGGCCGAGCACCAGCGGGGCCATATGTCGCTCGAGGACCTGTTCGCCCGCATCGGGGAGGGCTCGGCCGCCGAGCTCAACCTCGTCGTCAAGGCCGACGTGCAGGGCTCCATCGAGGCGCTTCAGGACGCCCTCGACAAGATGGACCAGTCCGAGGTCCACATCAACGTCATCCACTCTGCGGTGGGCGGCATCACCGAGACCGACGTCACGCTGGCGGCCGCATCCGATGCCGTCATCGTGGGCTTCAACGTCCGCCCCCAGCAGAAGGCACGGGCGCATGCGGAGAAGGAGAAGGTCGAGATCAAGACCTATCGTGTCATCTACCAGGCCATCGACGACATCAATGCCGCACGGGTCGGCCTGCTCAAGCCTGAGATAGTGGAGGTCGATACCGGGAGCGCCATAGTGCGCGAGCTGTTCAAGGTGCCCAAGGCGGGCACGGTCGCCGGCTGCTTCGTCGAGGAGGGCGAGATCGGCCACGACAACCGCTTGCGCGTCGTGCGTGACGGCGCCGTCGTCTACGAGGGCGCGCTCTCGTCGTTGCGCCACTTCAAGGAGGACGTGAAGAGCGTCAAGAGCGGCTTCGAGTGCGGCATCGGCATAGAGGGCTTCCAGGACGTGAAGGTGGGCGACGTGCTCGAAGGCTACACGGTGAAGGAGGTCGCCCGTGAGGGCTGACGACAGAGAGAGCAGGGGAGCGGGCGGCAATGAAGCAGACGCCACAGTCACGTAAGGTCAACGAGGCGGCCCGCACGGCGCTCGCGAACATCCTGCTCACGCAGGTGTTCGATCCGCGCCTTGCCCTCGTGACGGTCACGGGTGCCGAAGTCTCCCGCGACCGCGCCGTCGCGCATGTCTACGTGTCGGCCGAACGTGCGCACTACGAGGACGTCCAGGCGGGCCTGGAGAGCGCCAAAGGGCGCATTCGCAGCCTGTTGGGGCAGCAGCTCGACTGGCGCGTGACGCCCGAGCTGCGCTTCTTCATCGACACAAGCGTCGACGAGGCGGAGCGGATAGCCTCGGCGCTCGCGGATGCCCCGGAGACCCTGCAGACGCCCAAGGACGAGGAAGGCTACCCGCTATGAGCGCTACGTGCACGACGGACGCGGAGGCATTTACCGTAGACGAGACGCTCGCGTTCCTTTCCGTCGAGCCGTGCGAGGTCGCCATCTGTGGGCATGTGAACCCCGACGGCGACTCGCTCGGCTCGGCGCTTGCGCTGGCGGCGCTGCTGCGGGCGAAGGGGCATACGGTCACGAACCTGTTGGCAAGCGACAAGAAGGCCCCCGAGCTCTATGAGTTCCTTGCGGACTACCGCTTCGTCCCTGCGGCCCGTTACCGGGAGGTCCCCGACCTGTTCATCGCCGTCGACCTCCCTCATATCGACCGGCTCGGCGAGGCCCGTGCGGCCTGCGAGCGCGCCAAGGACACCCTCGTCATCGACCATCATCCCGACTACTCCGGCTTCGGGCGGCACTACCTCGGCGACGTGGGCGCCTCGGCGACCGGGCTCATCATCTGGCGCCTCATCCGTGCGAGCGGCGTTGCGGTCAGTGCCGAGATGGCGCGGTGCTGCTACATCGCGCTGGTGACCGACACGGGGCGCTTCTCGTTCCAGAACACCACGGCAGAGGCCTTCCGGGCGGCGGGCGAGATGATGGCCGTCGGCGTGGACCCCGCCGATGTCAACCTGCGGGTCTATGACTCGAAGTCGCTCGCCTCCCTCCAGCTCGACGCGCGCCTTATCTCGCGCATCGGGCATACGGCATCCGGGCGCGTGGTCTACTCCTGGGTCACCGAGGAAGACTTCCGGGAGCTTGGCGTCTCGCGCGACGAGACCGAGGGGCTGCCCACCATCCTGCGCTCCGTGAGGGGCACCGAGGTCGCCATCCTGTTGCGTGAGGAGAGCGGGAGGATCCGCGTGAACCTGCGGGCGAAGGGCAGCTGCGACGTAGGGGAGTTCGCGCGGCGCTTCGAGGGCGGCGGTCACAGGGCGGCCGCCGGCTTCACGCTTGCCACCACGCTCGACGCGGCGAAGGCGCTCATCCTCAAAGAGGCCGACGCCCTCGTCTGTTAGGCTTGGCAGCATGGTTAAGGCGAAGCGTGGGGCAACCGGCCTTTCCGGCGTCATTGCGGTGGACAAGCCTGCGGGCATGACCTCGCATGACGTCGTCGACCGTCTGCGCCGGATCACCGGCGAGGGCCGCATAGGCCACGCGGGGACCCTCGACCCCGCCGCGACGGGCCTGCTGCTCGTGTGCATAGGCCCCGCCACGCGGCTGAGCAGTGCGCTCATGGAGGGCGAGAAGGTCTACGAGGCGCACATCGCCTTCGGCTCCGCCACGAGCACGGACGATGCCGAGGGCGAGGTCGTCGCCACTGCGGCGCTGCCGGAGGGGCTGGCCGACGAGGGCTTCGCCCGTTCCGTGCTCGCGGGCTTCGAAGGGGAGCAGGACCAGATGCCGCCGCGCTTCTCTGCCATCAAGAAGAACGGCAGGAAGGCCTATGAGCTGGCGCGCGCGGGCAGGCCGGTCGAGCTTGAGCCGCGCCGTGTCGTCGTCCACCGGCTGCGCCTTGTCGGGGCGGGCGCGGCGCACTGGGACATCGAGGCGCGGGTCTCGAAGGGCACCTACATCCGGGCGCTTGCCCGTGACCTCGGCGAGGCGGTCGGCTCGCGGGCGCATCTGGGCGCGCTCAGGCGCACGCGGGTGGGCGCGGTGTCCGTCGCCCGGGCACACACGCTCGAGGAGCTGGCGCACCGGGCGGACGGAGCGGCCCAGGCCGACGCGCCGGGCGGGGCCAGGGCCGATGTGTCCGATGGCCCCGACGCGCCGTGCGGGGCCAGGGCGGCCCGCGAGCAGGCGATACGCGCCTGCTTCCTCGACCCTGCGTCCTTGCCGCCCCTGCCGTGCCATGCGGTGCCGACAGCCCCTGAAGGAGATGAGGAAGACGAGCGTGCCAGATAACAACGACCGCCCTTTCCGCAAGGCGCTCGCCGACGAGGGTGCCGCTGGCCGAGGGCCAGGGCAGGCCGCACCGGTCATCCCCCTTGCCGCCGACTCGGCCCTCGGCGCAATCGTCTGTGCGATAGGCGTCTTCGACGGCGTCCACGAGGGGCACCGCTTCCTTCTCGGCGAGGCGGTCGCGCAGGCACGCCGTGTAGGGGCGGCTGCCGTCGCCATCACCTTCGACAGGGATCCGGACGAGTTCTTCCTCGATGCGGCCGCCCAGCGCAAGCTCCTCGTCAACGAGGACCGCATCGGGATGCTCGCGGAAAGCGGGGTGGACGCCGTCCTCGTCGTCCCCTTCGATGCCCTGCTTGCGTCGAAGGCCCCGCTCGACTTCCTCAACGCGGTCATCGCCGCCCACGGCATCCCGCGCGGCATACACGTGGGGGCGGACTTCCGCTTCGGCCATCGGGCGAGGGGCACGGTCGACGACCTGAGGCTCTGGGGCGCCGACCGCGACTGCGCGGTGTTCTCCCACAGGCTGCTTACCGACGAGGGGCTGCCGGTGACCTCGACGCGCATCCGTGACGCCCTGGAGACCGGCGAGCTGGCACTTGCCAACCAGCTGCTCACGCGTCCGCACTTCCTGTGGGCACGGGTGACGGCGGGCCGCAACATGGGGAGGCGTCTCGGCTTCCCCACGGCGAACCTCGAGCTCGAGGAGAGGCTTGTGCGGCCGGCGGACGGCGTGTACGCCGGCGTGGCCGAACTGGGCGACGAGCGCTACCGTGCCGCCATATCCGTCGGCGTGCCCGCGACCTTCGCGGGGGCGTCCGCGACCATCGAGGCGCACCTGCTCGACTTCGAGGGGGACCTCTATGGGCGCAGGCTCAAGGTCTCCTTTGTCGAGTACCTCCGTCCCATGCAGGCGTTCTCCGGCATCGACGAGCTCAAGCGCACCGTGCAGGCCGATATCGGGCAGACGGCCCGGCTTTCCGTTACTGTTCACTCCCCCTATTGTCATCCCGAGCCTGCCGAGGGATCCTCGACCGCGCAAGCGGTCGACTGCGGCCAGAAAGCGCTTCGGCCCGCGCTCGGCTGCTTCGCAGCCGAAGATTCCTCGCGAGGCTCGGAATGACAATAGGGGGAGTGAACAGTAACGGCTTTCCTTCTCCTGCGGGAGACGATGACTGCCCATCGTCTCCCTTGGGAAGCAAGGTAGAGTAGAATGTAAGCCGTTGCAGTAACGGAAAGACCCCGACGGCGCTTCAGAAGAGGGATCGTATGGCGAAGCCGAAAGCCGATGACCAAGCGGGACGCGACGGTCCCGCCCCCGGCCCGCTCGGGCAGGATGCCTCCCCGTCCGGTGTGTCCGAGGGGACGGGCGTCCCTGCCCAATCCAACATCTTCGAGTTCCTGGCGGGCCTTACCTTCGAGCCGGCGCCCGGGCCGGCATCCGACCCCGAACCTGCGCCCGAGCCCGAGGCTGCCCCTGTTCCCCCTCCAGCTCCCGGGTCCGCGCCCGCGCCCGAACCCGCGCCTGAGGTGGTGCCTCTGCCCCCTCGGGTGATCACCGTCCCTGCATCCCTGCCCATACTCGGGGCCAGCCCGAAGACGGCCTTGCCCCCGCCTTCCGACGAGGTGCCGGACGAGGCCCCTGACAAGGTTCCCGACGAGGCCCCCGACGAGATGCCGGACGAGGCGCCGGACGAAGGCGAGGCGCCGGACGAAGGCGAGGTGCCGGACGAGGACGAGATGCCGGATGAAACCCCTGATGAGGACGAAACCCCTGACGGGGACGAGGACGAGGACGAGGACGAGGACGGGGACGAGGACGAGGACGAGGACGAAACTCCGTCCCCGCTTCCCGATGCCGCTCCCGCTTCGGACGACGCCGACGACGCCCCTGCCCCCGACGACACCGTCTCCGACGACGCCGATCGGCCCAAAGGCGCCCCGCCCCGCAGCGAGCGCATCAGCAGACAGGCGTTCATCCTGATACTCGTCGCCCTGGTCGTCCTCCAGGCGGTCTTCGTCGGCCTGCTCGTCGGCCTCGGGGTCATCGACTTCGGCCCGTCCTCCTAGCGTCGTGCAACGGGGCAGCGTCCGCATACTCCTCGTCGGCGTGCTGATCGTCGTCGCCCTGGCGGTCATCTGGCTGCGCGGCGACCAGATCAAGGAGCTGCTTGCGACCATGGAGGGGGGCAGCCTTCTCCCGCTCGTGGCCGCCGTCCTGGCGCAGTTCGGCAAGTACCTCAGCCAGGCCTACGCCTACGCGACCGCGTTCCGGGTCGTCGGCGAGCGCGGCACCGGCTCCCGCGAGATGCTCCCGCTCGTGTTCGGCTCCTACTTCATGAACGTCATCGCGCCTTCCTTCAACACCGCAGGCGTCATGCTCGTCATCGACTCGGCCCGCAAGCGCGGCGTCCCTGCCGGCCGTGCGACCAGCGCCGCCCTCCTCATGCAGATCTCGGTCATATCCGGCTTCATCGTCATCATGGTCGTCGGTTTCACCGTCCTGCAGGTGGCGGGGCGCCTCTCGCCGGTCTGGTTCCTGCTCGGCATGGTGATAGTGTTCTTCGTGGGCGTGATGGTCGCCGTCATGTATATCGGCTACCGCAACCCCGACGCCCTTGTCGGCCTCCTTCTCCCCATCGAGCGCCTGGTCGGCCGCATCTCCCGGCGCATCCGCAAGGGCAAGGCGCCCGGCCCGTGGGCGCAACAGGTCACGGACTCCTTTTCCGAGGCCGCAGGCAGGATACGCGAGGCGCCCCGCCAGGCCCTGAAGGTCCTTGCCCTCTCCGTCCTTGCGAGCACCTGCGAGCTTGGATGCTTCTGTCTGGTGGGGATGGCATTCGGCCTGACGGCCGCCCCCGTGCTCGTCGGCGGCTATGTGGTGGCCACGCTCTTCTCCTGGGTGGCGATAACCCCGCAGGGGGTCGGCGTGGTCGAGGCGATGCTCGTCGTCGCCCTTGCCGCGTCACGGGTGAACATGACCGTGGCAACCGCCGTCGCCCTGACCTACCGGGGCATCGTCTTCTGGATGCCCTTTGCCATCGGGGCGGTGCTCATCCACCGCACGGGCAGCTTCGCGCGCCGCCGCCCTCGCCGGGGCGCCGCCGCCCCCAAGGGCAAGCGCCCCACGGTGGGGTTACCCCCCCCCCCCCCCCCGTTCCGGCATCCGTTTTGTGTGGGGTGTTCAATCGGTGCAATACCTCGTATACTGATTTGTGGCGCAGAATCGGCTATGACAAGGGTATAATGTCCCGCAGGACGATAAGAGCGACGGCGGGTCGCCCTTATACAGGATCATAGGAGCGACGACGGGTCGCCCTTAGTAAGACGACGGGAACGACGACGGGTCGTTCCTGCCTTGGTGCGAGGTCTGACGGTTGTCTAAGCGAAGGGATAGCAATTCTCCATGACAGGCAGCAAAGACAAAGCGGTTATCCTCACCGTCGACGACGATCCGATTATCCTCAATGCCGTTCTCGAGGTCCTCAAGCACGACTATACGGTGCGGCCTTTCACGTCAGGCGAGGCGGCGATCTCCTTTTTGAAGGACAACCACGCGGACCTCATACTCCTCGACCACAACATGCCCAGCATGACCGGCATCGAGGTGCTGAAGGTGTTGCAGAGCGACCCGGCCACACGGAGCATCCCTGTCATCTTCCTGACCGGCTCGGTGGACAGCGAGGACGAGGTCCGTGCGTTGCAGATAGGGGCCATGGACTACCTGCTCAAGCCCTTCAGGCCCGGATCGCTCCTCACCCGTGTCCGTCTCCAGCTCGAGCTCTACAACTACCGCTACGCCCTTGAGAGGCTTGTCGAGCTACAGACCGAGGAGCTGCGTTCCGCCAACCAGAAGCTCGCGCAGCGCGACAAGGTCACCCTCGACCTGCTCGCGAAGGCCTCGGACATGCGCGATCACGAGACCGGTGCGCACATCGAGCGCGTCGTGCTGTTCACCGACGTGATAGTGGGCGACCTGTTGGCCAACCCCACGCCGGGATACGAGCTCTCGGAACAATACGGCCGCGACATCGTCGACGCGGTCAAACTGCACGACCTGGGCAAGCTCGCCATGCCCGACAACGTCCTCCTCAAGCCCGGGAAGCTCACGAAGGAGGAGTTCGACATCATCAAGACCCATCCCATCTACGGTTCGAAGATGCTGAGCCAGGCCATCGAGAAGATGGGCGAGGACTCCCTGCTCTGGACCGCCTTCGAGATCGTCTATGGCCACCATGAGAAATGGGACGGCTCGGGTTATCCCAACGGGGCCAAGGGCGACAAGATCCCGCTGAGCGCCCGCATCGCCGCAGTGGCGGACGTCTTCGATGCCCTGACGTCCTCGCGGCCCTACAAGAACGCCTGGAAGCCCCGGGACGCCTTCGACCTCATCTATTCGGATGCAGGAAAGCATTTCGACCCCTACCTCACGGAGGTCGTGAAGCGCCATGAGGAGGAGTTCGCCCAGATCGTGACGGCGAACCGCGACATCGAGCAGTTGCCAACACCGGAACTTGACCTTATCATGGGAGCTGTGGCAGAACGCGCGCCTGCTGACAAGGATTAGCAGGGATCAGTCAGGAGATGTCCGCTATGGCTTTATCAAAAGAACAGATACTCAAGATATTCGAGGAGAACCCGATAGAAGGCGTCGACTACGCCGACGGGCTTACCCGTTTCGGGAACCAGCCCTCGATCTATCTCCGTATCGTGAAGTCCTATATCAAGAACACGCCCGAGTCGCTCGAGGAGCTTGCCGCCGTGACACCGGATGCCTTGGACGCCTATGCGGTGCGGATACACGGTCTGAAGGGAAGCTGTTACGGCATCAGCGCCATTGCCCTCGGCGACGAGGCGAAGGAGCTCGAGATCGCCTCGAAGGCATCCGACTGGGACGCCGTGCAACGCGGCAACCCGGCGGTCATCGCCCACGTCCGTGAGCTGATAGCAAAGCTCCAAGGCCTGGTGGACAAGGTCGAGGCCGACGAGGCCGCAGGTACCGACACGCGACCGGAGACGGATGCGCCCGACCCCGGCCGTCTGCGCAAGCTGCTCGACGCGACCCAACGTTTCGACGTGGAGGCGATGGAGCGCATCATCAAGGAGATGGACGCCCTGCGCTACCGCTCCGACCCCCGCCTGGTCGAGGTTCTCCGGGAGCACCTGACGAACTTCAGGTACGACCTGATAGAGGAGAAGGCCCAAGGGCTTCTGGGCTGAGCCTCGGGCACCCATCGCACACGACGCATACGACATGACCATGGATTTCCCGGATACCGCTTCTTCTGGGCGTTTGGCCCAGGACGGCGTGCGCCCTTGGCCGGTGGGCCTCTTCGTCTTTCGCGGCGACACGCCAACGGAGGCGAAGGCGCTCATGGGCGAGGCCCGAGGCCTTTGTGATGCGGCTGTCGGCGGCACCGCCGCTGCCGGGGCGGACGCTGCCGCCGTCGAGGCTGCGGACAACGCCCTGGATCCGGCCCTGTGGGACCTCGCCCGTCGGCTCGCGCGTCATGGGGAGGGCGGGCCCGTCCAGTACGCCATCGTCGCGGGCGGGCCGGACGAGCTGTCCGCCGCACTCGATGCCGTCCGGCACGATCGGAAGGACAAGGGCGTCTATCCCCTGATGCCGGTGGAGGGCCAGGTGGCCTTCCTGTTCCCGGGGCAGGGGAGCCAGCGCGTGAACATGGCCGCAGGCCTGTTCGCTGCCTTCCCCCGGATGCGCCGCCTGCTCGATGCCTTTCCCGAGTACGGGCCGGTGCTCTTCCCTCCTGCCGCACAGACCCCGGCCGAGGAGCGCGCACAGCGTGCAGCCATCACCGACACGCGCAACGCGCAGCCGCTCCTGGGCCTTGTGGACCTCGCGATCGCCGAGCTGCTGCGCGACCTCGGCCTTGCGGCAGACATGGTCGCGGGCCACAGCTACGGAGAGCTGCCCGCCCTCTGCTTTGCGGGCGTGCTCGCGCCCGAGGACCTGCTGCCGACGAGCCGCCTGCGTGCGCAGTCCGTCTTGGCCGCCCTCGGGCCGGACCCCGGGCGCATGGCCGCCGTCCGTGCGGACGGCGCTGCGGTCGCGGCCCTGCTCGCAGGGGTGGGCGACGTCTGGGCGGTCAACCTCAACGCCCCCCAACAGACCGTCGTGGCAGGGACGAGCGCCGGCATCGAGGCCTTCCTCGGCAGGTTGGAGGCCGCAGGGGTCTCCGCGAGCGGGCTGGACGTGGCCTGTGCCTTCCACAGCCCGCTCCTGCGTGAGGCGGAAGGGCTGTTCGCAGAGGTCCTGAAGGACGTCGCCTTCTCCAAGGCAGGCCTGCCCGTCTGGTCCAACACGACCGCCGAGCGTTACCCCGAGGACCCAGAAGCCATAAAAAGGCGTCTCGCCGAGCATCTGGTCGGCCCCGTGCGCTTCGTCGAGGAGACGGAGCGGATGTACGACGAGGGCGCGCGCGTCTTCGTCGAGGCCGGTCCCGGCACCGTGCTGACCGGGCTCGCCAAGAGGATTCTCGGCAGGCGCGAGGCCGTCCTCATCCAGACGGAGCGCGAGGGCACCGAGGCCGTGGCCTTCCTGCTGCACGCCTTGGCCCGCTACCTCTCCACGGGCAGGGACCTGCACCTCGACCGTCTCTTCGAGTCCCACGGGACTGCCTTTTCTCCCGACGACACCGAGGTGCGGTGAGCCATTCCCGTACTCTCGCGTTTTGCCGGGCACCGTGGGATTATGGCAACAGGCAGGGGCAAACCGTCAGAAACCTGTGTTTTTTGTTTTTGAAGCAAGAAACTTCAAAGAAAAAGGGTCTTAGAGAGTACAAGCGAATACGGTGGGTATGGGTAAACGTGAAATCGAGGTGCTGGCCGGGAAAGCCATCAGGGGCGACAAGAAGGCTTTTGAGGAGCTGTGCCGGTGCAAACAAAAGGATATCATCTTCAGTGCCCTGACGATCCTCGGGGATTTTCATGCTGCCGAGGATGTCGCGCAGGAAGTCATCCTCTCGATGTTCACCAATATCCGGGCACTCAAGACACCGGCGGCGATCCATGCGTGGATACAGAGGATCGTCCAGAACACGTGCTATCGGTTTCTGCGCAAGCGGGGCAGACAAGGGGGTGAGTTGAACATAGACGACGAGGCCGTCCGCGACGAGATCGTGGAGCTCGACATGGAATTCCTCCCTGAGGCGTATATGGAAAACGAGCTCCTGAGCGACAGGCTCTACGAGATCGTCCTTGCGCTGCCGCCAAAACGGCGCGAGGCGATACTGATGTATTACTACGAGGACATGAGCTATCAGGAGATCGCCGACGCGACGGGACGGTCGATGGGGGCGGTTGCTTCGAACATCTCGCGGGCGCGGGACATGATCAAGGACGCCCTGGAACACGATGCGGAGGGCGAGCAGACGAAGCCGGCCGCTCTCACCGGCGTCCTCGGCAGCGGCACCGTCGGCAACCTTGCTTCCACAACAGTGCTCGGGCGCATGTTCCAGCAGCAGGCCGACAAACTGGTCCCCGCCGAACGCCTTGCCCATTTCGAGCGGCAATGGACAGCGGCTTTTGAGACCATGTCGTTCCCTGTCGCCGTCAAGGCGGCCAGCATGCTCAATGCGGCGCTTGCGGCCAAGGTCGCGGCGGGTGTCCTCGGTGCCGCCCTCGTGGTCGTCGGGGCGGCCGTGCTCCCGGATCTCGTCAAGGCAGAGCGTGCGGCCCCAGACGCAGACCCGGGGCCTTATCCGTACCAGCAGCAGGTGCCGAGCAGCGTGGAAGGCGACTGGATAAAGGGCCGCGAGATCACGTTCCTTGAAGGCGACAACGGCGACAACCATGTCAATCCCCGTGGTGTGGCGCTGGAGCGCCTGTCGGTCGGCGACAGGGATGCGACCTGGACGATAACCGATGCCAACGGCGAGACGGTTGCCGCAGGTGTCGGAGACGATGCGAGCGCCGAGCTCAGGGAACTGCTCCAGAGACGCGCGGGCGGTGTCTACACCCTGCACTTCAGCTTGACGGATATCGGCGGCAACACCGTCAGGCTCTATCGGGATTTCGAGGTCGATCCCGCGCTTCTGGATACGCGGGCCTGACCTTCGGCAACGAGGCAACAGAGACGACGTGACGATGCGACAAGGGGGCAACCATGACTAGGGAGACGATGCTGGAGCCAAGCGAGCCGTGGACGGCGCCCAAGGGGCAAGGGCCGGCTCAGGCGCATACGGTGCCAGGGACGCAGGCGGTGCGCCCTGCACGTGCGGTGCCCGGGAAGCCACGGGCAAGGCGTAGGGCGTCTGCGCAGAGGGTGCTCCGCTCCGCCCTCTGTCTCCTGCTTGCGTTCTTTG
Source organism: Coriobacteriales bacterium (assembly GCA_031263105.1). Taxonomy (GTDB): domain Bacteria; phylum Actinomycetota; class Coriobacteriia; order Coriobacteriales; family UBA8131; genus JAISGJ01. The sequence goes on along the minus strand of JAISGJ010000173.1, from coordinate 29,474 downwards.
TGGCGACGGCGCAGTTCGGTCCGGGCACCTCTGCATCGGGCAGCCCTGCGGACGACGTCGCCGCCTCTTCTTCGGACGACGGATCCGCCTCCTCTGACCCTGTTGTCCCAGGCAGCGATTCCGGTGGGAGCGGGACGCAGGGCGATTCCTCTTCCCCTGCGGGCGGCTCGCCTGAGCCTGCCGATGCTGCCGAGCCCCCCGTGCCTTCAGGCGCCGAGGAGGAGGCCGCCGGCCCCGCCGATGCCGCCGCCCCCGCCGGCCCCGCCGATGCTGCTGGGGACGTCTCTGTAGACGACGACATGCCCATCGTCGGCGACGTGCCGTCCAGCGGCTCTGGCGCCGATGCCGACGCAGACAGCGCCGCAGGCGGCATCGAGGCCCCCGATCCCTCCCGTGAGGGGGGCAGCGACCGGCCCGACCAGCCTGCTCGGCCCGACCGGCCCGTCGAGTCCGCCGCCTTGCCCGACGTGTCCGTCGGCCCCGGCCCGGCAGGAGACGCGCCGTCCTCCAACCCCATCGAAACGGCTCCCGGTTCCGCAGGGGGCGCCCTCTCTTCTGCCGAAGCCCTCGACAGGTTCGCTCCTGCCTCCATAAGCCCCCTCGACAGTGCCGGCAACGCGTCGGAGCTCTACGTGGGTTCCGCAGGCGACGACGACGCCGGCAACGGCACGAAGCAGAATCCCTATGCCACGCTGGGAAAGGCCTTCGAGGAGGCTGCCGCCGTAGCCACCGTCTACGTTATGGACGACCTCACGCTGGCGAGCGAGGCGACCGTCGCGGGCTCGCCGGCCAAGGGCATCCCCGCCCGCAGCATCGCCCTCAAGAGGGCTCCCGGCAGCATGGCCCCCCTCACGCTCACGCGCCACCGGGATGCGGGCAACGACGCGCAGAGCTACCATGGCTTCCTGCTGCATGTCGCAAACGGCAACGCCCTCGCCCTCGAAGGCCTCACCATCGACGGCAGCCAGGTCGTCGGCTCGAACGCCGCCGTCGCGGTCTATGGCAGCTTCGCCATGAACGACACGACGATACGGAACAACACCGTCGCCGGCATGGGCGGCGGCGTCTATGTGATGGGCGACGCGGCGCGCTTCGACATGGCCGGCGGCACCATCACCGGCAACACCGCCACGCAGGGCGGCTCGGGCGTCTACTTCTACTCCGGCACCATGAGCCTCTCAGGCGACGTGCGCGTCGGCGCGGCAAACGACGACAACGGCATCTATCTCTCGTCAAACGCCCTGCTGACCATCGCCGGGACGCTCGGCGCCTCTGCGCATGTCAATATCGAGAACCATCAGGATGCACGGGTGGGGCGGCGGATTGCGACGAAGCCGGGCGGGGGGCTGACCGCCGGCGACGTGGCCGCCTTTTTCTGGCAGACCATCGCCTATAAAGCCGTTGCGGGCACAGGCGGCAGTGCGGGCGATTGCGTCCTTGCGGTGCACGAGACCGACTTCTACCTCGCGGGAGAAGCGGAGGGCGGCAGCGACGCCGTTGGCAAAGGCTCGCTCGACCGGCCCTTCGCGACCCTTACGCGCGTGTTCGAGGAACTGCCGCGCGGTGCGGGCGTCGCCTGTGTCGTCCACGTGAAGTCAAGCGTCACCGAGCGCGCAATCGCCATCCTGAACGAGGGCGACGTCACGGTGTGCACCTGGGCAGGTGCCGAGGCAGGCCCTGCCACAATACGCCGTGGGGACTTCGGGCAGCATATCATCCAGGTACGAGGCGGAGCAAAGCTCGCGCTCGACACGCTCATCATCGACGGCGAGGAGGTTCCCAACAGCCTCTCCGCGCTGAGGATAGAGGGTGGCTCCGAAGTCGTCACGCGCCACACGGCGATCACGCGCAACGTCACGAGCCTCACCGGCGGCGGCGTGTCGCTCGTGGGAGGCAGCCGCCTCGTTGCCGACGAGGGCACCGTCATACGCGGCAACCGTGCGCCCGAGCGCATGGGCGGGGCCCTGTACCTCTTCGGCGAAGGAGCGCAGGCACCGGAGCTCGTCGTGAAGGGCACGGTCGTCATTGGGGACAGCGCGGGGACGGAGGGCATCCTCTTCGGCTCGCAGAACCTCTCCCTCACCCTTGAAGGCGACATCCCCACAGGCGGCATGCTCTGCGTGGAGAACAAGGCGAACGCCGGCATCGGCACGGTCGTCGCCACCAAGCAGGGCGGAGCGGCCGTGAACGAGACGGAGGCAGAGCGCGTCTACTATCTCTACCAGGACTTCTCCATCCTGCCCGAGACCGAGGCGAACAGCTATGTCTTCGGGCCCGGTGCCGCGACCATCTATGTCGCATCCTGGGGCAACGACACGACGGGCCTCGGCACGAAAGAGAAGCCCTATGCCACGATAGCCAAGGCCTTCTCTGCGGTGGAGGAAGACACGCCCGCCGCCGTCGTGGTCATGGACGACCTGGCGCACGCCCAAACCGCCGTGCTGTCGGACTCAAAGGCGGCACGTCTCATGCGCCTTGCCACAGACGAGGAGGAGGTCGAGATACGGCGCGCCGCCGGCTTCACGGGCACCATGCTCTCGGTTTCGGGGTCGGCGACGCTGACGCTCGGCGACGTGGCGCTGGACGGCAACGGTGCGGTGGCAACGAACGCCGGCCCCCTTGTAGAGGTCCAGGGCAACACGGCAGACGCTGTCGCAGAGGTGGTTCTTGACGGCGCATCCTTGAGAAACAACGTCTCGAACGCCTCCTCGCCGGTCACGGTGCGGGCCTCGATACCGAGCGCCACGGCACGTTTTGTCCTGCGCAGCGGCGAGATGCGCGGCAACAGGGCCGTGAACGGCGGTGCCGTGAGCGTGAGCGCGACGACGGGCAGGGCGCAGGTCGACGTGGAGGGCGGCGAGATAGACGGCAACACGGCCACCCAGTACGGCGGTGCCGTCTACCTGACGGGCGCAGGCGCACGGGCAACGCTCACGGGCGGCGTCATCACGAACAATACGGCCCCCGCCGATCGCGGTGCAGCTGTCTATCAGGCGCAAAACGCCGTGAACCTCATCACGGTGAGCGGAAGCCCGCAGGTGGGCACGAGCGATACCGACAACGGCATCTTCTTCGCGTATGGAGCTGCGAGCAGCATCGCTCAGAGCGGCGACCTCGGGGCAGAGGCGCGGATCAACATCGAAGGCAGGACAGGCAGCCCCAACGCGCTCGGCACGGTCATTGCCACCCGGACGGACGGCGGAGCCGCCACGGTCGAAGAGGAGGACCGCTACCATTGGCAGGCAAGCCCCCTACAGCGCATCGCCGCACAGCCTGCGGGCGACGGCACCACCTACGTCATCGACGGCCTGAAGACGATATATGTCAAGAGCGAGGCCGGCGGCGGCAACGATACAGCGGGCGACGGCTCGCGGGACCATCCCTTTGCGACGCTGCGACGCGCCTTTGAGACGGCTTCGCTGACGGCGCAGTCGACGGTCAACGTGATGGACGACGTCACGGTTGCGGCGACGGCGGCGGTCTTGGCGAACAGGAACATCGTCCTGCGTGCCGACCCGGACCCTGAGACGGTCATGCCCGTGACGCTCACGCGCGGCACATCGAGCACCCTTTTGCAGGTGGGTGCCGACGGCAGGCTTACGCTCGAGGATCTGACGATAGACGGCGCCAAAGAGACCTATGCCGGCAACACCACGTCATTGGTCACCGTCTCTCCCGGCAGCAGCACCGGTGCGTCCGCTCGGTTCACGATGGAAAGCGGGACCCTGAAAAACAATCGCGCCGGCAACGGCGGCGCCCTCGTCGCGGAGGCGGACTGGGGGAACACCTCGCTTCAGATCGCCCTGAGGGGCGGCAGCATCACCGGTAACGTTGCGGCAAACGGCAACGGCGGAGGCATGTACGTGAGCGCGACAGGCTCCTATGCCGGCCATGAGTCATATGTCAGCCTGGAGGGCACGGCCATCAGCGGCAACAGGGCGGAGAGTGCCAGCGCGTCGGCCTTTGGCGGCGGCGGTGTCTCTCTTGCGGGGAACGTCTCCTGCACCATGGACGGCGGCGCGATACAGGGCAACGTCGTCGTCGGAGGCACGGGTGCGGCAGGCGGCGGCGTCTTTCTGAACGCCGGCGCCCAACGTGCGACCGCCTTCGCTCAGACGGGAGGCACGGTCTGTGGCAACAGCGCCCGTAACGGCGGGGGCCTCTATGTGTCCGCAGGCGGCTCGAACGCCATCGCCACCGCCCGCCTCACAGGCGGGAGCGTGACGGGCAATACGGTCACCGACCCCGCCGGCAGAGGCACGGCGGTCGGCTTTGCGGGCTCCTTGCCTACGCAGCAGCTTCTCTACGTAGGCGGTTCGGTGACGATCGGCACGACAGGCGCTGACAACGGCGTCTACCTGCCTGCGGGCGCCTACAAGGTCAACCAGAGCGGCTCGTTTGCGGACGAGGGCGCCCGCGTGAACATCGAGGGCAAGCCGGACGCGAACGTTGGCACGCTGCTCGTCACGAAAAGCGATGCGGAGGTCTCCGACACGGAAGCCGCCGCGTACCTTTGGCAGCCCGGCAACGGGCTGAGCGTAAAGGCCCTGGCGCCCTCCTCCTACATCCTCAGCGGCGAGCCGGAGTTCTATGTATCGAGCGTCGGCGACGACGCGGACGGCCTCGGCAATCGCGCGAGACCCTTCAAGACCATAAGCCGCGCGTTTGCGGCGGCGTCGCCCGCAGCGGAAAAGACGACCGTCTACATCATGGACGAGGTCGAGGTCCCTGCGACGGCGGAGGTCGCCGGCGGCAGGAACATAGTGCTCGCCGAAGATCCCCAGGCTGCTCCCGGCACGGTAAGGCTCGTCCGCACCGTGGATAACGCCGCCCTTATACGGGTGAATTCGAGCACACAGGCGGGTGCATCGCTCACCCTTGTCGACGTGACGATAGATGGGAATAAAACCGCCTATCCGACGAATACCGAGCCTCTCATACACGTCAATGGCAGTTTGAACAACATCAATTCCAACGGCCAACCGGCGCTCTTTACCATGTTGGGCGGCGCGCTCACAAACAACCACGCGACAAACGGCGGCGCGCTACGGGTAGAAGCAATCGCTACAATAGCCTATCCCGACCCTGCCAACGCGACCGCCCTTATCAAGGGCGGCGAGATATACGGCAACGATGCGGCCAATGGCGGCGGTGCCTACGTTTTCAACAACACGTATTCCGGTGCCTCGACGGTAGCGGTTCGGTTGGAGGGGGACGGCGTCATACGAGACAACACGGCGTCAGGGGTCGGCGGCGGCGTGTACGCCTATGGAGCGCCGGTCTACTTTGTGAACACCGGTTCCCCGGCCTACTTCTATCAGACAGGCGGTACGGTCAGCGGCAATACGGCCTCGAACGGCGGCGGCGTCTACCTGGGAAGCGCCTATAACTACAGCAACGCCGCCGGCGCCCGCGCAGTCCTCACGGGAGGCGTGATCACGGGCAATACCGTGGGCGCAGGCGGGCACGGCGGAGCGGTCGGTTTCCAGGAGGGCGCTTACCACTCTGCGCAGCTGCTGTATGTGGGCGCCTCCATTCAAATCGGCACGAGCGCTTCGGACAACGGCGTCTATCTGCCCGCAGAGACGTTCACGGTCAAGCAGCAGGGCGACCTCGAAGCGGACGCCCTCGTCGTCATAGAGGACAAGCCCGGCTCGAGCGCGGGGAGCGTCATCGCGGACAAGGCCGACGGCGCAACCGTTTCTCCCGAAGAGGCGGCCCACTACGTATGGCAGGGCCCGGCATCCGTGGGCATCGTGCCCTCCGGTACGTCGCAGCAGTACGTCCTGCAGGGCGGGGCCGGGCTCTACGTCAGTGCACACGGCGACGACGTGAGCGGCGACGGAAGCCGCGCCCATCCCTTTGCGACGTTGGCGAAGGCCTTCAGGATGGCGCTTCCAGACGATCCTGGCAACCCCGATGATTGCAGCACGGTCTATGTGATGGACGATATAGACGTTTCCGTGACCGCCGTGGTGACAGCGGGCAAGAACATCGTCTTGAGGCCTGACGACGACCCCGGGGCCCCGGCGGACGTCACCGCCACGCGCACGGCGGAGGGCTTTGCGCTGCTCGAAGTACAAAACGGCGGCGTACTCACGCTTGACGGCCTCATCCTCGACGGCGCAAAGGCAGCCTGCCCCGAGAACGAGTTTCCGGCGGTGTACGTCAATGCCGGGAACGCCACAGGCACCGCTGCCTTTATTTTGGAAGACGGCGAGATACGAAACAACCACGGAAAGGACGGCGGCGCCATCCGGGGGGACGGCTATACCAGTTGGGGCTCGGTTCCCCTTGTGACGATCGAGCTGAGGGGCGGCAGCATACACGACAACGAGGCAGCAAACGGCGGTGCCGTCTACCTTTACTCGAACCGCTACCAGAGTTCCTCGCTGTCCCTCACCGGCACGACGATAGAGGGCAACAAGGCGACGAACGGCGGTGCCATAGCGCTGGGCGACAACGCTGTAGCCGAGATAAGCGGCGGGCTCATAACGGGAAACACCGCCATGATCGGCGCGGCCATCTACCACAGCGGCACATCCTCTGTCCTGCGCGTGAAAGGCTCGCCGCACATCGGCGCGAGCGCCACGGACAACGGCGTCTATCTGAATACCGGCATGACCATCTCCCATGACGGCGACCTGGGCGGCGGCGCCTTCATCGTCATCGAGGACCGGGCAGACATCGCAACCAACTCCCTCATCGCAAGCAAGACGGCGAACGGCGTGAATGTCAACGATCCAGAGGCGGCGCATTACCACTGGCAGGGCCCCGGCGACCTGCGCATCGTCCCGCAGAGCACGAGGCAGTACGTCCTGCAGCGCCCGAGCGCCCTCTACGTGAGCGGCAGCGGCGACGACAGAGGCGGCGACGGCACGAAGGCCTATCCCTTCAAGACGCTCGCGCGTGCCTTTGACGTAGCCGCGCCGGGCGCATCCTCGGACGTCTACGTCATGGACGACACGGTCGCTCCCGCGCCCGCCACCGTCATAAGCGGCAAGACCATCACGGTGCAGGCCGACCCGGATGCGGGCGGCGACCCCGCAGACATCACCGTCACGCGCACGGCGAATGACATCAACCTGGTGCAGGCAGACGGAAAACTCACTTGGCGCGACGTGACGCTCGACGGCGCCGGCGATGATGCGGACTTTGCGGCGAACACCAAATCGCTTGTCAGGGTCGGCGGGACCTTCGTCCTCGAAAGCGGCGTGCTCGCAAACAACCACGCCACGGAGGGCGGTGCCATCTACCTTAATGGAACAGCCGAGATAAGCGGCGGGCTCATCACGGGAAACACCGCCACCCTCGGCGCAGCCATCGACCATCACGGCGGCACGCTGCGCGTAAAGGGCAGCCCTCATATCGGGGCGGACGATACGGACAACGGCATCTACCTGCGCACAAACCTGACCATCGCCCAAAAGGACGACCTTGACACCGACGCGCGCATAAACGTCGAGGGCAAGATGAGCGCGGATGCGGGCACGGTCATCGCAGAGAAGTCCGACGGAGGGCCCGTCAGCGCCGGGGAGGCGGCGCTCTATCTGTGGCTCGAATCGCCCCTGGTTCACATAGTGGAAGACATGGACAACAACACCTATATCTTGAGCGCCGTCTCGGAACTCTACGTAAAGAGCACGGGCAGTGACGAGACCGGCTTTGGCAGCAGGGAGGAGCCCTTCCTGACAATTGCGAAGGCCTTTGCGGTTGCTTCCGCCGTCACTCCGGTGACCGTCTATGTCATGGACGACATCGATGCCGACTCCACGGCGACGCTGGCTGCGAACAAGAGCGTGAGGCTCGTTCCCGACCCTGCGGCCCTGGATGTGGATGACCCGGCTTACGACCCGGACGGCGTGACCGTGAGCCGGGCGGCGACTGGCTTTGCGATGATCACGGTTGGCAGCGGTGCGACCTTCACGCTCGACGGCGTGACGCTCGACGGCAAAAAGAACACCTACACCAACAACAACCAGCCGCTGATATGGATCGCAACGAACGGCTCGCCGGCCACCTTTACGATGGAAAGCGGCAAGCTTACAAACAACAAGGGAGGCAACTCAGGCGGCGCCGTCCTTGCGGAGACCAGTGGCTCCTCCAGTTCGGTCGTCGTCACCATAAACGATGGAGAGATAAGCGGCAATACGGCCACCAACGGCGGTGGTATCGGCTACGGCACGAACTATAGTTACGGAGGAGGGACGTTTAGCCTGAACCTTAACGGCGGCGAGATCACCGGCAATACGGCCATTAACAGCGGCGGCGGGGTCAGCGTCAACAATGACCGGGCAACGGCGATCCTGACCCTTGATGGCAGTGATATAACCTACAACACCACGACCGGCACCGGCAGCCCCACCTACGGCGGCGGCGGGATATACGTCAATAGCTCCAACACGTCGACGGCTGCCATAAACCTTGACAAAGGCCTGATTGCAAACAACACGGCGGCGGGCAACGGCGGCGGCATCTACGTCGGAGTAGGCAGCAACTACGCTTCCAATCCTGTCAAATCCGAGCTCTGCCAGCGCGATGTTGCGATAGAGGACAACAGCGCGGCGAGCGGTGGCGGCATCTATATCGCCGGAGGTTCCGCATATGCGCTCAACATCGTACGCCTCATGGGCGGTACGATAGGCGGTAACGGGGAGGCGGTGGCCTTCTCCGGTTCAGGTGCGGCGTCCGCACCCTACAACCAACTCCGTATCTCGGACTCGATGCGCGTCGGCGAAGACAATACTGACAACGGCATCGTCCTGCCCGTCGGCTACACCGTCACCCAGGACGGCGATCTGGGCACAGACGCGCACGTCAACATCAAAAGCAAGGGGGACGAGGACTACGGTGTCGTCCTGGCAAACAAAGTGGACGGCGAGAAGCCCGATGCCGATGAAGCGCTCTGCTACCACTACCAATCCAACAACTCCCTGCGCGTGGTTCCCGACGCGGATAACGACCGCTATATCCTGACGGGCAGTCTGGACTTCTATGTATCGAGCGGAGGCAATGACGTGACGGGCGACGGCTCTCGGGCGAAGCCCTTCGAGACGCTCTCCCACGCTTTCACGCGCGCCTGGACGACCGCGCCGGTGACCGTCTACGTCATGGACGACATGGACATCAGCTCCATGGCGACGCTGACTGCGGGCAAGAATGTGACGCTCGCCCCCGACCCCGAGGCGCTGGATGCGGACGGCTTTGAAGATGACCCGGACGGCGAGGTCACCGTGACGCGCGCAGCCGACGGGTTTGCCATGATAGCCGTTCAGGGCGGTGCGACCCTCACGCTTGACGGGGTGACGCTTGACGGCGCCAGGAACATCTACCCCGACAACAACAAGCCCTTGGTCGACGCCAGCCCTGCGGTCAACAACACCACGACCTTTATCATGAAAAGCGGTCGGCTCGTCAGCAACGACGGTGCAAACGGCGGCGCCATCTATACGTATGCCGACAACAGCTCCCGCCAGGTCGTCATCACTATAGAGGGTGGTGAGATTTCCGATAATACCGCGAATGCCGGCGGCGGCATCTATCTCGAAAACTATCAGGGACCGGTGACCCTGAACCTCACAGGCGGCGAAATTGAGAACAATACCGCAGTCGATAGCGGCGGTGCCCTGTATGTACGCTCCAGAGGAACAATGGCGTTGAATCTTTCCGGCGGAGACATCTCGCATAACAAGGCTGGCGGTCTTGTGGCCCCAGGCGGCTCTAACGCCGGTAGCGGCGGCGGCGGCATCTATATCAGCACCGAATCCTCTGCGCCTGCCCTGAATCTTTCCGGCGTCGCGCTCAAGGAAAACACTGCACTGCGCGGCGGCGGCGTGTACCTTTACGACTATTATGGGAATCCTGCCCTGAATCTCACTGCCGGTGAGATTGCAGACAATAGCGCAACTTCCGGCATCGGCGGCGGCATCTATGTACGCAATTACATTAATTCCGGCGCGATCTCCGTCAACCTGTCGGGCGGCACGATAACGGGCAACGGCACGGCGCTGGACTTCTTGGGCATGGGCCCAAATTACGAGAAGGTCTCCGTCTCGGGCTCGGTGCAGGTGGGCACGAGCAATGCCGACAACGGCATCGTCCTTCCTGCGAACTATACCGTCACCCAGAACGGCGACCTCGCCGACAGTGCTCGCGTGAATATCGCGAGCAAGGCAAGCGCGGACTTCGGGACGGTCATAGCGACCAAGACCGCAGGGAACGAGATAAACGTCCCAGAGGCCGCGCACTACTACTATCAGGACAACAACGCCCTGTACGTGGCACCGGGCGCGGAAGAGAGCGGGCAATACGTCCTGACAGGCCGCACCGACTTCTATGTATCGGGCAGTACAGGCAACGATACGGCGGGCGACGGCTCGCGGGAGAACCCATTGGCAACGATAGCGTGCGCTTTCGAGCGCGCCTGGTCGACCACGCCCGTGACCGTCTACGTCATGGACGACCTCGATGCCACCGCCACGGCGACGCTGGGGACCTCGACGGTGCCCGCGAAGAACGTGACGCTTGCCCCTGACCCCGAGGCCCTTGACGAAGACGGCTTGGACGACGATCCCGACGGCGAGGTAACGATACGCCGTGCGGGCAGCGGATTCGCCCTGCTCGCCGTGAGCCACAATTCGACCCTCACGCTCGACGGCGTGACGCTCGACGGCAAAAAGGACGTCTACGACACCAACAATCAACCCTTGGTGCTTGTCGGAGCGGCATACAACACCAAGGCCGCCTTCACCATGAGAAGCGGCAGGCTCATCGACAACCATGGGCTGAACGGCGGTGCCATCGGCACAGCCTTGACCTCAAGCAACGGTCAGGCCCTCATCACCGTGGAGGGCGGCGAGATACGCGGCAACACGGCGACGAGCGGCGGCGGCATCTACCTCCAAGGCAACTCGTACAACCGCAATACCGCATCCGCCAACCTGCTCGGAGGCACGATATCCGGCAATGGCACGGCGGTGTCGTTCTCGGGTCAGGCCGAATACGAAAGGCTTTCCCTGTCCGGTTCGGTGCGCATCGGCACGAGCGACACGGACAACGGCATCGTCCTGCCCGCGAGCTCTGCGATCGTCCAAAACGGCGACCTGGGCACCGGTGCCCGTGTGAACATCGCGAGCAAGGCAGGCGAGGGCTTCGGAGTGCTCGTCGCGACCAAGACCGCAGGCGATGCGCCGAGCGACGCAGAGGCGGACCTCTACCACTATCAAAACAACAGCTCCTTTTGCATAACGGCGGATGCCGCCAACAATCAGTACGTCCTCGCAGGCCGTACCGTCTTCTTCGTGTCTGCAACGGGAGACGACGGTGCCCGGGGCACGGTCGAGCATCCTCTGCGAACCATCGCGGCCGCATGCGCCCTGGCACCGGCGGGCCTGCCCGTCACGGTCTACGTCATGGACGACCTCGCCATCGCGACCACTGCCACGGTCGGCCCGAACCGCGACATCGCGCTGAAGCCTTGGGCCGAGGCCTTCCCGACGCCCCTTCTCACGCGCACGGATGCCTTCGACGGCGCCTTCTTGACGGTCGAGACGGGCGTGGCGGGCGCCACCCTGCGTGTCGAGGGGCTGACGCTGGACGGCAACAGGAGCGAGAATGCCCTGAACACCGCCTCTCTCATCGCCATCCGAAGCGTCGCAGCCTGGCAGACGGCACGACTGTGGCTCACGAACGTCAGCCTCGTGAACAACCGTGCGGCATGTGGCGGTGCCCTCAGTGTGTCCGCTGCCGCAAACGCCTTGGTGGCGGTCTCGGTAAACGGCGGGCGCATGGAGGGCAACCGTGCGACGGGCGACGGCGGCGCACTGTATCTGAACAACACGGCGACCGGCGCAAACGTGAGGCTTGATCTCGCGGGCGTCCGTATCGCGGGCAACGAGGCGGCATGTGGCGGCGGCCTGTACCTGAATGACACGACGGGCGGCGTGGACACGACCATGGTGAGCCTGAGCGACACGACGCTCGAGGCCAACGGTGCGGCCTCATACGGCGGGGCCGTCTATGAGAGGAATGCGACCTTGCAGCTTGCGGATGTCACCTCTGTGGGGAACACCGCGCCGTCCGACGAGGGCGAGCCGCGCGTCTACGGCAGCGCCATCTATGCCGAGGGCGGCACCGTGAAGCTGGCCGGACGCATGCGCATCGGTGCCGACGATGCCGACAACGGCCTGTACCTGGCCGACCCTGATGCCGCCATTCGGCAGACGGGCGACCTCGAGGTCGGTTCGAACATCAACCTCGAGGGCAAGGCGGGCGCCGCACAGAACACCTTCATCGCCTTCAAGGAGGGCTCTGCGGCCACGTTGCTCGAGTCGGATTACTTCCGTTGGCAGGCCGGCCAGTTCCGTGTGGTCCCCGACCCTGCGGCGCAGTCCTACCTGCTCGTGCCCGTGGCCAACCTCTATGTCTCCTTGGAGCTTGGCGACAACTCCAGCGGCAACGGCATCGTCACGAGTCCCTACGCGAGCATCCAGCGGGCGCTCGAATATGCGGCCACCTCCTCCTACGACTACTACAACATCTTCGTCATGGACTCGCTTTCGGTCGGAGCGGAGATCGTCTTTCCCAGTGGGCTTTCCGAGAAGGCGGTCGACGTCCTCAAGTACCCGGAGGCGGTCGGCGAGGTCTCCCTCACGCGTGCTGCAGGCTACACGGGCCAGCTGTTGCGCCTGGAGGCCGGTGCCGTCACGCTGCGCAACCTGAGCCTCGACGGCAATGCCGAGATGCAGAACACGCGGCCGCTCGTGGTCGTCAACGGCGGCAGCCTCGTCCTGCACGATGCCGTCCTGCATGCGAACAACGCCACGGGCGTTGCGGGCGTCGACCTGCGCGGCGCAGGCTCGACCTTCGTCATGGACAGCGGACGGCTCTTCGACCTGTCGTCTGCCGAGGGCACGGCGGCCGTACAGATACAGGACGGCGCGACCTTCCGCATGGAGGGCGGCGAGATCGCCGCGAACCGGACCTCTGCGGGCGCGGCGGACAGCGCGGCGGGTGTGGCCGTCATGGACGGACTGTTCGAGATGACGGGCGGCGACATCACAGAAAACGTGGGCGGGCACGCGGTGAGCGTGTCGTCGGCCGGCGAGATGCGCGTCTCGGGTGCCGTCCGTGTCGGTGTGGGGCCGGCGGACAACGGCATCCATCTTGCCGCAGACCGCACCGTCACGATAACGGGCGATCTGGCCGAGGGCGCCTGCCTCGTGCTTGCGGGCAAGGAAGGCGCCGTCGCAGGGACGGCAGTGGCGCAGAAGCTTGCAGCAGAAGGGGAGAGCGTGGCCGTCCTGAGCGAGGGGGAGGCACAGAGGCTCCTCTGGCAGCAGGGCGGCTTCTCCGTCGGGATAGGGACGGCTGCGACCGTCGGGTTCTATGTGCTGCTCGATACGAGCGTGGGCTTTCTCTCCGCAACCGCCGACGGCGTGGCGGAAAGCGTCGACTCCACCCGGATACGGCTGGCCTTCGACAGCGATGTCATGGGCCTCTCCGCTGGAAACACCACCCTTGTCCCCTCCGGTGACGGTGCCGTGAACGGCGGGACGCTCACCCACGTCGCCTTCGGTGTGTACGACCTCTCGATAAGCGGGACCTGGACAGAGGGCGCCATCGTGGCGGTGCACGTCCTCCAGACGGGCTCTGTCTTTGTGCCCACGAGCCGTGTTGCGACCCTGCATCGCGCTGCGGCGCAGCCACCGGAAGGCCCGGACCCCGACCCGGAGGTGCCGGAGACACCGGACCCTGACCCGGAGGTGCCGGAAGGCCCAGACCCTGACCCGGAGACGCCGGAGGTGCCAGGTCCTGACCCGGAGACGCCGGATGTGCCGGGCCCAGAGGTGCCGGATGGCCCGGAGGGGCCCGCAGGCCCCGGAACGCCCGTGAGCCCGGGCCCTGTGCCGTCGCCGGCCTCCGCAACGCCGACGGCCCCGACGCCTGCCGCTGCCCAGGCCTCGGGCCCATCGACAGATTCGTCGGGCCCGTCGCGCGATGCGCTGTCTGAACAGGGCAGCGCCGAGGACACGACGACATCGACGCGGGAGGAGGTCGATCTGGCCCCGCTGCCAGAGATACTTGATCTCAGCGACGGCCCGGTGCCGCTTCAGGCGCCGACCGGCAACCCGATCGTCGACATCCTTGAGGGCCGCGTGCCTCTGGGCAGCCTTCAGCTCACCGGAACGTGGAGCCTGCTCAATCTTGGCATGACCCTAGTCGCCGTCATACTCTCCCTAGGGCTCGTCGCGCGTGCGCTGCTCAGAATCCTTCGCCGTCGCGGTGCCGCCTCGGACACGGACGAAGGGAGCGAGAGGGACGCGGGGACGAAAAGCCGTGGCGCGCCTCTGAGGATCCTCGCTCTTGCCATGGGAGTGTTCGTGCTCGTGGCCGAGCTCAGGCTGGAGGACTTTTCGCAACCGATGTCGTGGATCAACCAGTGGACGCTTCTTATAGGTGCGGCCTTTGCCGTCCAGCTGCTGCTCCTTCTCCTCTGTACGGTTGTTGCGGGAAACAGACAGGTGCCCTCCAAGCGGAGGTGCGTACAAAAAGGTGCTTGACCACAGCCACGGCGCAACGGACTCTTTAGGGCACTTCAAACAGGTGACCGCTCCTTGGCCTATGTGGCAAAGGCCCATAGCGTCAGCAACGGCCAAGGAGCGGGTCACTCACACCTCACTGTCATTCTGAGCGAAGCGCCCGCAAGGGCGCGCAGCGTGAGAATCCTCGGGCACGTAGTGTCCGACTGGCCCGGTTGGGCGCTGGTGCGCCCAAAGATTCCTCGGCTTCGCTCGGAATGACAGTAGGATGCGAGTAACAGGAGCGGAGCGGGTTTTCAGTTTCGTTTTCGGTTTTCAATGCGAATCTGCTTTCCTAAACACCGATATTGGTATAGTATGTTGCATTCGCGAGGCATGCAGCGGCTAACGGCTGCTGGACAAACGAGGGAGGAAGTCTGAGGTACGTGTCGGCCGCCAGGCTGGGGAAAGGGATGCTGCTTGCGCGCAGCCTATACGACAAGAGCCATCGTCCGGTTTTCAAGGAAGGTGCCTATCTCGGCAACACGCAGGTCGAGGCCATAAAGAGGGCAGGCTATGCGGGTGCCTATGTGCTCGACGCACGGGCCGACAAGGTGGTGCCCGCCCCGCTCGTCCCCGATATGGTCTATCTGTACGCTGCGCAGTTCGTGGAGCACTGTCGCGTGAGGGCGAGCCGTGGCGAGGCCCGCGATGCGGCGCTGGCCGTCGAGGAACAGGAGGGCGTGGTGCAGGCCGCGCTGGCCGCGCTTGCCTCCAGGCAGCACCGGTTCGTGGATTCCATCGACACCAAGCCCTATGCTGGCTACAGCAGCTATCACGCAGCGATGGTCATGACGCTCTCGCTTGCGATGGGGCTCGAGCTCGGCTTGGGCAGTCGCCAGCTCTTCGACCTGGGTGTCGCGGCGCTGCTGCACGATATGGCCAATGCGTATCTGCCGCCCCTCCATGACAAGAGCAGCACGTTTTTGCCCGCAGTGCTCTTCAACAGGCCAGGACGCCTCACAGACGAGGAGTCCGAGGCGATGAGGGTGTACATGCAAAAGGGCTACGACTATCTGGTGCGCGCCTACGCCCTTTCCGCAAGCGCATCGTTGGGCGTGATGCAGTACCACGAGAACTACAACGGCACAGGCTATCCCAACGGCCTGAGGCGCAAGAAGATATCGCTCTACGCGCGCATCATCGCCATCGCCGACGCCTACGATGCACTGGTCTCCAAGCGCTCGTTCCGCACGGCGCTCTACCCCAGCCAGGCGCTCGACATGGTGATGCAGCAGTCCGACCGCAAGTTCGACCCCGACATCGTGGACGTGTTCGAGCGCATCATAGCCCCGTACCCCACCGGCACGCTCGTGCAGCTCAAGACCGACGAGCGCTGCCTCGTGCTGCGCAACCACCCCGACAACCTCGCCCGGCCCCTCCTTCGGGTCTATGGGCCCTACAGGACCTTCGTCGTCGACACGCGCACCGACCCCGCCTACCGCAGGGTCCGCATCCTCAAGGCGGTGGGGTAGGGAAGCGCCGGTTACTGGTCGCACCCCCCCCCCCCCCCCCTGCTCCGCTGTCATTCCGAGCGCAGCGGAGCGGAGCCGAGGAATCCTCGGGCGCGAAGCGCCCGACTGCGGCCGGGAGGCGCTTCGACCTGCGGTCGGCTGCTTCGCGCCCCGTGGGCCTGTCGGCCCGTTCTCGCTGAAAACAGTCCGCCGGACTGTTTTCCGGGCGCTCGAACCCGAAGATTCCTCGGCGGAGTTTATCCTGAGCGCAGCGAAGGTCCTTCGCTGCGCTCGGAATGACAGTGGGGTGAGAACAGTAGCCCCCCTCCTGACGACCCGGTTGTTCCCCCCTTGCACTTTAGTACAGTAGTGTGATAAAGTATCGGGAGCAGCAGCAGACGGCAGCAACAACAGCCGCAGCAGAAAGGAAGGCCATGCTCCCTGTCACCCCGCGAGGGTTCAAAGACGTCCTGCCCGACGAGGCGCGTTGGCGCGAGAGCATCTCGACCAAGGTGCAGCACGTGTTGTCGTCGTGGGGCTACGCGCCCATCGAGACCCCCACGCTCGAGGTGCTCGACGTCCTGGAGCAGGGCGGGCGGCTCGCCGAGCCCCCCTTCCGGCT
Organism: Coriobacteriales bacterium; assembly: GCA_031263105.1. Classification (GTDB taxonomy): domain Bacteria; phylum Actinomycetota; class Coriobacteriia; order Coriobacteriales; family UBA8131; genus JAISGJ01. Next base: position 12,819 of record JAISGJ010000173.1, on the reverse strand, counting down.
CTTCGACTCCGACGGGGCCCTCCTCGTGCTGCGGCCCGATGTGACCCTGCCCGTCGCACGGCTGGTCGCCTCGCGCCTCGCGCTCGCCGGCGGGCCCGCAGGACGGCCCCCCGCCCGCTTGGCCTCTGGATCGGCCGTTTCGTCCCCCACAGGCTTGGCCTCCGAACCGGTCGCCTCGCTCTCCGCAGGCCCGACCTCCGAAGCGTCTCCCACGCCCCCCGTGTGCGCCGACGCCCCCCTGCGCTTCCGCTACGTCCAGCCGGTGTTCCGTGAGGAGGAGTCGCTGCGCGGGCAGGCGCGCGAGTTCACCCAGATCGGCATCGAGGCCATAGGGCCTTCGGGCCCTGCGGCGGACGCCGAGGTCGTCCTGCTGATGCGGGACGCCCTCAAGGCCTGCGGCCTTGTGGACTTCACGATCGCCATCTGCACCGTCGGCGTGCTCCGTGAGCTTTTGGACGTCATCGTCAGGGACTCCGAGGTCGGCCCCTCGTGGCGCGACGAGGTGCTGGCCGCCTGCCATCTGAGCAACGCCGTCGAGCTCGCCGCCCTGGCGGACGACCCCAGGGTCGAGCGGCGCTACGGCCAGGCGCTCAAGGAGCTCTCCGGCCTGCGGGGCGGCGGCGACGCCATCAGGCGCTGCCAGGAGCTCGCAGGGCCGCTCGGCTGCACCGACGGGCTCGATGTTCTCGCCAAGACCTATGGGATCGTCGAGGAGATGGGGGCGGCGGGGCAGGTGACGGTCGATTTCAGCGTCATGAGCGCCTTCGACTACTACACCGGCCTGGTGTTCGCGGCCTATGCGCCCAAGCTCGGCGTGCCCCTGGGGGCAGGGGGGCGCTACGACCGCATGCTGGAGGCATACGGGGCAAAGGCGCCTGCGGCCGGCTTTGCCTTCGGCCTCGATCGCGTGATGACCGCGCTGGCGGAGCAGGGCGTCACCGCCGCCGCAGACATCCTCGACCCTCCCTGTGCGGCCGTGGAGGTGGACGCAGACGCGCCTGCGGTCGCCTTCGCCGAAGCCGCCCGCCTGCGTGCGGCGGGAATGCGCGCCGTGCTCGTGCAGCCGGGCGAAAGGAGGAAGCGATGAGCGCCCCTCCCCTCAAGATAGCGGTGCCCAAAGGCGCGCTTTACAAGGAGAGCGTCGCGCTGCTGGGCAGGGCGGGACTCGACATCCGTGGCCTGGACGACCCCGGCAGGCAGCTCGTCATTGCCAACGAGGAGGCCGAGTTCTACATCGTGCGCCCCACCGACGTGCCGATCTTCGTCAGCTACGGGGGCGTCGACTGCGCCATCTGCGGCAAGGACTCCCTCGTCGAGGCGGCGCTCGAAGTGGTCGAGCTGTCCGATCTGGGCTTCGGCGCCTGCCGCTTCGTCGTGGCGGAGCCGGCGCAGGCGGCAGGGGAGACGGAGGAGGCCTACCGGACGCTCGGCGTCCTTCGCGTCGCGACCAAGTACCCCCGCATAACGGCGGCGTACTATCGCGCCCTCGGCGTGCAGGTCGAGCTCGTCAAGATGCACGGCAACATCGAGCTCGCCCCGCTGTGCGGCATGGCGCAGCGCATCGTCGACATCACCGCGACGGGGACGACCCTGCGCGAGAACAACCTCGTCATCGTCGACGAGGTGCTTGCCTCCACCGCCCGCTTCGTGGGCAACCCCGCAAGCGTGCGCATCGACCCCCGTGTGCGCGAACTCGCGTCACGGCTTGAGCAGCTGGAGTGACCGGATTGCTGTTCACCCCTCCACTGTCATCCCGAGCCCCCCCCGCCGCCGCCCCGAGCCCCCACTGTCATCCCGGCCCCCACTGCCATCCCGGCCCCCACTGTCATCCCGAGCCTGCCGAGGGATCCTCGACCGCGTAAGCGGTCGACTGCGGCTAGAGGGTGCCTCGACCTGCGGTCGGCTGCTTTGCGTTCCGTGGGCCTGTCGGCCCGTCCTCGCTGAAAACGCGGTGCGTTTTCCGGGCGCTCGGACCCAAGGATCCCTCGGCTTCGCTCGGGATGACAGTGGGGGGCTCGGGATGACAGTGGGGGGCTCGGGATGACAGTGGGGTGTCCGTGGAAGGTGTGGCCAGTAACGTCACGGCAACACGCATGGTAACGATGCCAGAACAAACTGCGAGCGGGGACGTGGCTCTGATAGACTGCTGATAGACTGAGGGGCCAGAGTAGATTTTAGAGAAGGGTGGCAGCGATGCCCAAGAAACCGCTACCCACAGGAGAGGAACCGCCAAAAGGGTATGAGTCCATACTCGGCAAGGGCTCTCCGATCGACGCCCTCCGCATAGATTGTGCTTTTATCAGCCAACTTGCACGAATAGAGCTTGCAGAGATCGACGCCATGCGCAAGCGGGCGTTCTCCGGCATCAGGTCGTTGGTCGGCCTGACAAACGAGTTCATCTCCTTTGAACAGGAGACGAACATACTGTCCGGCAGGGAGGCCTCGGACAAGTTGCTGTTCCGCGCCTATCGGGACAAGGCCCTTGTCGGATATGCCCTTGTCGTCATCGGCTGGCCGAAGAAGGGGGACTGGGTCATCCAGCACCTCGTCATCGACCCGCAGTTCCGCCTACAGGGCATCGGCAGCGCCATCGTGAAGAAGGTGGAGAAGTATGCGCTGGGCTCCGAGGTGGAGGCGACGAGCATCTTTGCGATACCCCTGCAAAGGAAGGGCATGAACTTCTGGCAGGACATGGGCTACTCGATGAGGACAGAGCGGTACCCTCTCAAGATAGCCGACCTCGACCACGAGGTCATCCTGTACTGCAAGGAGCTGTAGGGAGGCACCGGCCTGAGGCGCATTCGCCTCCTCGCTGCCTCGTTGCCTCGCCCGAAAACGGCCCGCCGAGCTGTCGTCTTATCTCTGGTCGAGATACCGCACGGCACCGAAGCAGGCGCGCTGGCCCTCTCCCGCCGCTTTCGAGACCTGGAAGGGCTGGCCGAGACAGTCCCCCGCCGCAAAGACGCCCTCGACGCCGGCGCACATCGTGTCGTCGACCACAATGCCGCTGTCGGCAATCGTCAGGCCGTCCATCAGTGCGTCCGGCGCTATGGACGGCCTGAGAACGAACACGCCGCTGCAAGGGGCCGTCTCGATGCTTCCCGTGGCCCTCTCCTTGAACTCCAGCCCCGTGACACCCATCTCGTCCCCTCTGATCCTGACGACCTCGCCGTTCTTGAACAGGATTCCACTGTCGAGGCCAACGGGGGGCTTCTTGCCAAGAAAGAGCACCGTGGCGCCGATCTCTCCAAGGAAGTTCGCCTCGTCGACCGCGTCCGCACCAAGCCCTACGACGCAGACGGACTGCGTACGGTACAGCATGCCGTCGCAGGTGGCGCAATAGCTCACTCCTCGGCCAAGAAACTCCTTCTCCCCCTCGAAGGCCTTGGCGTGCTGGGTGCCCGTCGCCAATATGATGCTTTGGCCCTCGCTGTTCATGCTGCCGGTGGCAACGGCGAAGCGGCCTTCTGTCGGCAGTATGGACACCACGCGTTCGAACACGAAATCGGCTCCCAGGCCCCGTGCGTGGGAAAGCATCTGTTTGAGCAACTGCAAGCCGCTCACCTGCGGAATCCCTGGATAATTGTTGACCACCTTTGTCTTTGCAAGGGGGTTTTGCGAAAGCCTGTTGGAGATGACCAGAACCTTCTTGTTGCGCACCCGGGCCGTTATCGCAGCAGAGAGCCCTGCAGGGCCTCCTCCTATTACGATGATGTCGTACATGGTTTCCCCAATCCTCCGCTCAGCGCCGCTCAAGGGCAAAGTGAAGCAAAAGGCGGTAGAGCTCGCCCGGCGTGATGCCGGCTTTCTTCGCGTCCTCGGGAATAAGGGAGGTGCGCGTCATGCCCGGCACCGTGTTCGTCTCGATGAGGCAGGGGACGCCCGCCTTGGTGACGATCATGTCCGTCCGAGAGACCCCTGCACAGCCCAGTGCGGCGTGTGCCTCTATGGCAGCCTGCTTGCAGGCTGCGGTCTCCCTTTCGTCGATACGCGCGGGGATGACATGCTCCGAGCCTCCTTCCGCATATTTCGACTCATAGTCATAGAACTCGTTTTTCGGCACGATCTCGATGACCGGCAGCGCAAGCAGGTCGTGTCGCCCGTTGCCGAGCACCGGCACGGTCACCTCGATGCCCGCGACGAACTCCTCCACCAGCAAGGTGTCGCCCACCCTGAAGCCCGTGTCCAAGGCCTGGACGAAGCCGTCGCGCGTCTTGGGTATCGAGACGCCGAGCGACGAGCCGTCGCTGAGGGGCTTTACCACGCAGGGCAGCCCGATCGAGGCGACAAGGGCATCGATGCCTGCGGCGACCTTGTCGCTTCCATGCATGACGAACGCCCGACCGTCGTCCGTGTCGGCAACGTCGCCGAACTCGTCCCGGCTTGCCACGGCGAACCTGGCAGTGAGAAGCCCGCCCGCCTGATAGAGGAGCTTGCTGACCCGCTTGTCCATGGCAAGTGCGCTTGCCTCGACGCCGCTGTGGGTATAGGGGATGCCCAAGGTCTCCAACAGGCCCTGGATGCAGCCGTCCTCGCCGCCCTTGCCATGCAGGGCGACAAAGGCGACGTCAGGCCTGCCCGCAAGAAGCGTGTCGACGAAGCCCGCCTCCCCGGTGTCTATGGACAAGACCGAGAACCCCTCCTTCTCGAGCACCTCGCGCACGCCGCTCCCGCTGGCAAGGGAGACCTCGCGTTCGCCGCTCGTGCCCCCATACAGCAATGCGACCGTCTCGACGCGCGTCGAGACGGCGGCGGCCAGGTCCCGGAGCCTTGTCATCCTGTCCGCAGTTCCTGGGCAACCAGCATTATCCATACCCTGTGCCTCCTCCACGTCGCTTCGAGACCCCATGGCCGTCCGTTCCGTCCTCATGCCGCCCGGTCGGCTTCCGCCGCCCGGTCGGCCGTTTCCTTTGTTCTGCCGTCAGGCAAAAGCGCCAAGGGCGGGACGCCCTGCCGCCTCCGCATCTTACAATTATAACGATGATTGCTCCCCGTAGCGATGCGAGAAGCATGGTACAGTGTTCTTCGCGTTTCCTTGGCTGCTGTTCACACCCCCACTGTCATCCCGAGCCTGCCGAGGGATCCTCGACCGCGCAGCGGTCGACTCGGCCGGAAGGCGCCCCGCCCTGCTGCAATGGACGAACGTAAGGAGTTCCTGCATGCCTGCTGCATCCGGCATCAAGCGTTACGACATACCAGGGCTGCAAGCCCTTTTGCACTCGTGGGGAGAGCCCTCGTTCCGAGCGACCCAGCTCCTTCAGTGGCTGTATGCCCACGGCGCCCAAAGCTACGAGGAGATGAGCAGCCTGCCTGCGTCGCTGAGGGAACGGCTGAAGGCTGATGAGCCCCTTGCGCCCCTTGGGCTTCTCAAGCGGCAGACGTCCTCCGACGGCACGCGGAAATACCTGTTCGGGCTCGCTGACGGCTCGCGGATAGAGACCGTTGCCATCCCTCACGCCAAGCGTCTCACCGTCTGCTTCTCGACGCAGGTGGGCTGCGCCATGGGCTGCACGTTCTGCTCGACGGGAAGGAGCGGCCTGGTCCGCTCGCTTGCCCCAGGCGAGATGGTCGACCAGCTCATAGCCGTCTCCAGGGATCTGGGGCAGCGTGTCACGAACGCGGTCGCAATGGGAGAAGGCGAGCCCTTCGCAAACTACGATGCAACCCTCGCCGCACTGCGCATCATGAACTCCCCAGACGGCCTAGGGATCGGTGCACGGCACCTCACGGTCTCGACCTGCGGGCTGCTGACGCCGCTTGGGCGCTTTTCCCATGAGCCGGACCAGTTCACGCTCGCGGTATCCCTGCACTCGGCGGTCCAGGCCACCCGTGACGCCCTCATGCCCGCCTTGGCACAGCAGCCGCTTGCGGCGCTTCGCGAGGCTCTGGCCTCCTATGGCGAGCGAACCCGACGGCGCCCCTCCCTCGAGGTCACGCTCGTCTCCCAAGTCAACGACACCCCTGCCGAGGTCGAGGCTCTTATCGGTTTTGCGCGTGGGATGCTCTGTCACGTGAACTTGATACCCCTCAACCCGCCCAGTCCTCCCCTGTCGGAAGGCATCGGCCCCTCCAGCCCTCCCGAACGCTGCGCCGCCATCGCGTCCCAACTACAGGCCGCCGGCGTCGAGTGTTCCATCCGACGCTCGCGCGGCATGGACATCGGCGGAGCCTGCGGACAGCTCAAGGGACTCGCCGAAGCCCCTGCATGAGACCATATAACAGAAACGGGAGCGGCCAAACGGTCGCTCCCGCTATCTGCTGACGCCCCTGACGCCCCTGACGCCCCAAAGGACGACGCCCCTTTGGTGTAATCGCCGCTTCCCTCTTAACGAGAGCCTTGCGCTTACAGTCTTTACTATACTCGCCTGACGTGGGCTTTGATAGTCCTGTCTGTCTTGACAAAAGGTGCTTGACAAAAACGTGCACTTATGATAAAGCTGACGCCCTATCCGTCAAACCGCGTCTTCGCACGAAAGTGTTCCTTGGGCTCATCGTCCGCAAGCTTCGGCCTTTTCCTTCTTTTCTGCCTCGCGCCGAACAGCGCCCCCTGCTGCAAGACAAAGAGCACGATGACGAAAATGCTCATCTTGTCAAAGGCAACGGCCATGCCGGAGAAGTCTGCCGAGATACAGGTGGCCACGAGGACCACGAACGCGATGGCCTGCGCCACCGCCCTCAAAAGAAAGTGCCTGCTGAACAGATTTGGGGGACGCTTGCTCCGAAAGAAAAAACCCATGAACGCGAGCAGCGCCTCCATGAAGCCGACAAGGCTGAGCGCGCCGTTCACATAGGACCAAGACCCTGGGACGCCATGGACGACCAGGTCGCCCGCCTCGCCCGGTTCGGTCGCCGAGCCGGGTGCGGCCTGTTCGGCAGGGGGTGTCCCGGCAGGATCTCCGGCACATGCAGAGAGCATCCCTGTGACGAACGCAAGCCCTACCAGCAGCAAAAGCACTGGCAGAACGATTGTGTGTTGTGGCAGCCTTTTCATGGAACCCCTTCGTTGAAACAGGCCCTTGCTAATCCCCGCATCAGATGATACGCATATTCAACGCCTTAATCCATAGCGAAACGGGGCGTTTCGTCGCGACGAACGGCAGAGAAGGAGCGGGAGAAGGCCCCACGGCTCCCCACGCATACGATGCCCTTCTATTCTATCAGGGCACGGAGCGCCTTTTGAGGCGGGCGGCGCCTTGCTCTTCCGCTTGGCCCCATGCCCTGTCGTATTCGTCGGCAGGAGCAACGACGCTCCCCTTTTTAAAATTACTATTCCCTTTAGCACTTTCTGAGACCCCGGCCCCCGCCTTCGAGAGAACGAGGCTTGCCCGACGAAGAATCTCTTTGCTTATCCTCAGATAGCCCTGAGCCTGCTCCGTAAGGTTTGCCCGCAAGATGTCGTCGTTCCTGAGAAGGGAGGCGGCAACAACAGAAAAGAAGAGCAGCCCTCCGACAAAGGACAGCATCTTTGCGTTCTTCTCACTCATGGGAGCTCTTTTGGTCAGGAAAACGCACGCTCGTGTTGAACGACATCAGGTGCCTCCCGTGTCGCTTAGCGCGTGATAAATCCTTTCGAGGTCTTCCTCGTCCTTGAATTCGATTTCGATGCGATTTTTTCCTCGGACGTTCTTCACGCGCACATTCGTCGCCAGTTGTTGCCGAAGCTTGCGTGCAACGACCTTGAAAGAGCGCGGCGAGGGTATCCGTCGCGCATGTCCGATGCCTTGGCTCCCGTACAGGCGGGCAAGCGCCTCTGCCTCACGAACAGAAAGGCTCTCGTCGACAATCTTCTTTGCCAAGCGAATGCGACCCTCTTCGTCGGGGACAGCAAGGATGGCGCGCCCATGGCCCGAGGTCAGCAAGCCGTCAAACATAAGGTCTTGCACCTCCTCAGGCAGACTGAGAAGACGCAGGGCATTGGAGATGGTTGCCTGGTTCTTGGAGACCGCTTCTGCGACATCCTTTTGCTTGCAGTTCCTTAGCTCGATCAGACGCTGATAGCCACGCGCCTCCTCTATTGCATTAAGGTTGTCGCGCTGGAGGTTTTCGACGAGAGCGATTTCCTGTGCCTCGGCATCGTTGGCAACAAGAATCTTGGCTGCAATTGTCTTGAGTCCCAATTTCTTGCACGCCTGCCACCTGCGCTCTCCAGCAATAATCTGGTAGTCGCCTCCATCGGGACGCACAAGGACAGGTTGCAGGAGTCCGTCCTTTTCAATCGACTGCATAAGCTCCGCAAGCTTTTCCTCCGAGAAATCCGTTCGCGGCTGATCGGGGTTCGGTTTGATCTGGCTTATTTTGATTTCCGTGAAGTCAGTGTTGCGACCGGTTTCTGCGTCGGTACCTTGAATCAGTGAGCCCAGCCCTTTGCCAAGCCCGCTTTTTCCTTTGCTGTTCTTTTTCTCAGCCACGTCTGATCACTTCCTTTGCCAAGTCACGATAGGCACCCGCTCCCTTGCTGCCGGAACTGTATACAAGAATCGATTGTCCAAAACTAGGGGCTTCCGCAAGCTTCACCGACCGAGGAACCTCTGCCTTATAGACCTTTTCTTTAAAGAAGTCGCGCACCTCGTCAGCAACCTGACGAGCCAAAGTGGTTCTCCCGTCATACATGGTAAGGAGGACACCCTGTACCTCAAGGTCTCGATTAAGGCGCATTTTGACAAGCTTTATAGTATCGAGAAGTTTTGACAGCCCTTCCAACGCATAGAACTCACACTGGATAGGAATTATCAACTCATCTGCGGCTGCCAACGAATTGATTGTGAGCAACCCCAAGGAAGGAGGGCAGTCGATCAATATGAAGTCATAGAGGCCCTTGGCGGGTTCCAAGCTGTCCTTAAGGCGGTTCTCGCGAGAGATGACCACTGCAAGTTCCGGCTCTGCTCCAGCAAGGTCGATAGTTGCAGGAACAATGTCTACGTTTTTCTCGGCTGTTGGAAGAATCAGGTCACCGATGGCAACATCGTTCATAAGGCCGTCATAGATGCTCTTCATGTCGGCAACCTTTTCAACCCCGAACCCGCTGCTCGCATTGCCTTGCGGATCAAGGTCAACGACGAGCGTCCGCTTGCCCTTCTCCCCTAATGCGGCAGCAAGGTTAACGGCAGTTGTTGACTTTCCAACTCCGCCTTTTTGGTTGATGACTGCCAGGGTAATCGTCTGCCTTGGTTTTGTTCCCGTTTTGATCACCTTGCCTTTGAAAACGACGTTTGCCTAATCGGCCTTTCTTAAAAATCAGTATAGCCCTTTTGCCTCTCTTGTCCACTTCTTTTCACGTGAAAAGAAATCAGGCCAAGGGGCGCTTTTGCGCCTTTCCGACCCTGCGGGGAAGCGAAATCTTGGACTCGGCTTGTTTTACTATACGAACGATGCTCCTTTGGGAGGTTCCGTCAGAGAGGAGGAACGTGCGCGGCTCCTGTGTCTTCATGCCAAGGACGGTTTCAACAGAAACGGCGCTCTGCCATTCCTCCTCACTGAGTCGCGCCTTGTAGGCCACCAACAGGCCTCCCACTTGGAGCAAAGGAGCCGCCAGCTCCATCAATACAGGTAACGAACCCAAAGCCCGTGCCGTGGCGACTGCAAACTGTTCTGGGGCCACAGCGCCATAGTCCTCAATTCTAAGGGCTTCTACGGCAATTTGCCCGTCAAATGCATGGCGTTGCACGAAGCTCTGTAGGATTCGTGCCTTCTTTGCCCTTGCCTCAACAAGCACGCTCTTCCTTGTCGTCATGAGCGCCAGAGGGATCCCGGGGAAGCCGGCACCGCTCCCAAGGTCGACAAGCCCTCCGTCTGGAGCAGCCTCTATTTCGGGAAGGGCGGCAAGGGAGTCTTCGACATGGAGAACGGCTCCTGTCTCTAGGTCTCGAATGCTGGTAAGATTCAGGGCCTCGTTCTGTTTGACTATAAAAGAAAGGTGCGCAAAAAGAAGCCCTGCCTGTTCCTTAGATATCGAACAGCCCAGGGCTTCTTTGATGTGTCTCTGTAGTGTCGTTGGGTTCATGTTCCTACTGTCTGACAAAACTCCTAGAGACAGATGTTTTTGTCATCTGGTGGATCCTACAGGCAGACAATCCATAAACGAAGGGAGCGTTGCCTGTGTTCCTGCATACCCCTGTGCTACGTGCTGCGTCGTTATGTAAGCCGAATAACAACATAGCGGTTCGGCTCGGCTCCCTCGGAATGAGTGGTGATTCTTTTGTCGTCCTTGAGAGCAACATGGACGATGCGCCGCTCATAGGGGGACATCGGCCGTAAATCCACCTGCTGTTTTTGTCGGATTGCCCGGGCCGCCGAAGAGCGCGCTATGCTCACCAGCTTCTGCTTCCTGCGGTGCTTGTAGCCCTCGATGTCGATTATGACCGGGAACCGATACCCTGTCTTCTTTCCCACAATAGAGGAGACTATGAACTGAAGGGACTCCAAGGTCTTTCCGTGACGACCGATGAGTATTGCCAGGTTGTTGCCGCCGATGTCGAGGATAAGTTCCCCCTCTTCTCCTTCGAACTCCTCAATGGTCGCATCCTGTATGCCGAAATATCCCAACATGCTTTGAATGGCCTCGATTGCGGTGTCCGCTATCGTGTCCACTTCCTCGTCGCTCAGTTGGGGAAGCGCCCTGTTGAAGTTCCTCTCGTTCTCCTCGGGGGGATCCTCGGAGGGCGGCAGGTCGTCCTCTGCCTCATCCGCAACCATGTCCTCGCTTTCCTCGTCCGGGCCTTCGTCAGAGTCGCTTTGTTCCCGGTCTTTCGGCAGTGCGCCGTCTTCGTCAGGGTCTTCGTCACCGTCTTCGTCATCCTCGAAGTCCGACGACAGGAGCGTCACCCTTACTTCGGCGTCCCTGGCCTCTCCAAAGAAGCGCTTCGTCGGTTCCTTTATTACTTCGACCTCGACGTCTTCCCTTTGCACATCCATCTCTGCGAGTGCCCTCTCAATCGCTTCCTCGACCGTGGGAGCTGCGGCAACAAGCTCTTTCCTCATAATGACTCCTCCGTTCTATGGTTTGAAAAGGAGCAATGGAGCGTCGTCTCTCATCGTTCCTTGTCACTTCGTTTTTTTCGGGCGTGCTTTCTTCGTCTTTCGCTCGACTTCGACTTTGACCGGCTTGACCTCGACAGCCTCTTCCCGCTCCTGATCCTTCTTCTCCATCAGCTTGCGCGACATCGTCTGCTGCGCAGCGCCGAGGAGCGAGGACGCGTCCCAGTACAAAAGCACGCCGGCAGGGGAGGTCCAGCCGAACCAGACCATGACGATCGACATGACCCCTGTCATTATCAAGGTTTGCCGCTCCCTGTTCTTGTTGAGCAGCAGAGGTATGAGCATCGACACGCCGAACAGCAGCACAAGAATCGCGTAAGGAACAACGGCAAGGATTCCCTGTGAGGAGAACACGCTGCCGGGCGAGACGGAAAGATCGGGGATCAGCCCATAGAACGTCGCAGGGAGGGCACTTTCAGAATGGGTGGAGTTTTGAATATAGGTAGGAAGCTCACGGAGCACCCAATAAAGTGCTATAAAAATTGGCATTTGAAGAATCATCGGCAGACAGCCCGAGAGGGGATTGAACTTCGTCTCCTGATATATCTTCATCGTTTCTTCTTGGATACGAGCCTGGTCGCCGGCATACTTCTCCTTGATCTCAGCGAGCCTTGGCTGTAGTTTTTGCATTTCATGGGTAGATTTAAACTGTTTTCTGGTTATGGGATATATTAATATACGAAACAATATAGTAATCAAGATGATGGCAAGGCCCCAGTCGTGGGCGATGCCATAAAACCAGTCAATCACATAGAAAATTCCCTGTTGAAACGCCTCCCACACAAGATCCTCCTTCAGTCGCACCTAGGGCACGGGATCATAGCCGCCCGAATGCCACGGATGGCACCGGGAAATCCTCTTCAAGCTCATCCAGCCTCCCTTGAGGAACCCGTAGCGCTCTATCGCAACAAGCGCATACTCCGAACAGGTTGGTACGTAACGACACGATGGGGGCAAAAGGGGCGAGACGGCGTGTCTGTACATGGTAATACATATCAGCGCCAAATTCTTAGGGATTTCCCGTATGGTAACCAGTATTCTCACCGGCGCCTCGCTTTTTTCCCAGATTCTCCCATAAGACGGCCCTTCAGGCCCTCAATGTCGCCCACCAAACCCTCAAGCGAGGCTTCGGCTGTATGCTCCCGGGCAACGAGGAGCACGTCGAAGCCCGGCCAAGGCATTCCTGCCCTCCATGCCGCCTCTCTCATCATCCTCTTGGCCCTGTTGCGCAGCGGGGCGTTTCCCAGGCGTTTGCCCGCAATAAAAGCAACGCGGCCATCCGAGCCGCGTTGTTTGTCGTTCCGCTTTATCATTATCACCAGGTCGCCCGTGGCGGCCCTGTGTGCCGTCTTGAAAAGAATGGATATCTCGGCGGCGGATTTGATGGTGTGCCTCACACCTCTCACATCCCCTTACCTTGCCAGGCGGCTAGACACAGAGGCGCTTACGGCCCTTTGCCCTTCGTGAGGCAAGCACGGCACGACCGCCCTTGGTGGACATGCGGGAGCGAAACCCGTGACATTTCGCGCGCTTACGGTTGTTTGGTTGATAGGTACGCTTCATGAGCCTTCATTCCTTTGTCGCATCCTGTCAAAACAGAGCCTGTAAGTATATGGTTTTTAGAGTCCTTCTGTCAACTTGCGTCGTGTCGGCACGGCTCGGCTCGTCGGCGTTACTGTTCACGCCCCCCCTGTCACCCCGACCCCCCCCTGGCGGGGGCGGGGGGGGGGGGGGGGGGGGGGGGGGGGGGGGGGGGGGGGGGGGGGGGGCGGGGGGGGGGGGGGG